>NZ_PNOT02000330.1 GCF_002879535.1 Mesorhizobium intechi | reverse complement strand
CGCCTGGAAGATGTCGAGCTCCGAGGCCCATTCATAGATGACGAGCGACCCGACGACGTTGGTTTCCGTGTAGCGTTCGAAGTCCTCACTCACACGTGTTGGCCGCCATTGATGTGGATTTCCGAGCCGGTCACATAGGAGGCCTGCTGCGAGCACAGGAAGAAGATGATGTCGGCGACCTCCGCCGTGGTGCCGAGGCGCCTGAGCGGGATCGTCTCGACGATCTTTTCCGTGCCCGGCGACAGGATCGCCGTGTCGATCTCGCCCGGCGCGATAGCATTGACGCGGATGCCGTGCGGCCCAAAGTCATGCGCCATCTCGCGTGTCAGCGAGCCGAGAGCCGCTTTCGATGTCGCATAAGCGGTGCCGGCGAAGGGATGGACGCGGGTGCCGGCGATCGAGGTGACGTTGACGATCGAGCCCTTGGCCGTCGCCAGTTCCTTGAACAGGCCGCGCGCCAGCATGATCGGCGCGAAGAAATTGACCTGGAACACGTCGCGCCAGACATGCATCGGCGTGTCGATCGAGTTCATGCGGCTGTTGCCGTCTTTCAGCTTGGGCGAAATGCCGGCATTGTTGACCAACGCATTGAGCTGGCCGCCATGTGCTTCGAGCCGATGGCGGATTTCCGAGACGGCGATGCCGACATCCTCCTGATCGGCAAGGTCGACCTTGATATGGTCCTCGGGGCCTGCCGGCCACGGGCAATCCTCGGCGAAAGCCTGACGCGAACAGGTGATGACGCGCCAGCCCTCGCGCGAGAAGCGCTTGACCGTGGCATGGCCGATGCCACGGCTGGCGCCGGTCAGCACGATGGTTTTTCTGGTGTCGAGTTCGGCCATGTCACGGTCTCCGGCCGGAGGTGTAGCCGAACACCGTGGCGCTGGCGAGAGGCGGATTGACGCCGCTGCGAACCGCCGGGGCGATGGCCCTCAGCCGCCGCCCAGAATATCCAGGATCGAGGTCTGCTTGCTCTTCTTCAACGGCCCGCCAACATTGCCCGGCGGCACCGGATGGCCGACCGAAGCAGTGGTGCCGTCATCCGCCGGCATGTTGAAGCCATCTGCATCGACGGTCTGGGCAGGCCGCGCCACCCGGGCCGGCGCCGGCGCCTGGGTTGCCTGTGCGGCCGGCGCCTGCTGGCCAACCGAGGCTGATGGAACCGGTGCTGGCTGGTTGTTGTCGGCCGACGGTATGTCGTCGGGCACGATCGTATCGGCCGGCGTCGACTTCCAGGTGCCGGGCAGCGGCCGCACCGGTACGCCCTCGTGCGCCGCGACCATGAATTCGTGCCAGGCCTGCGCCGGCAGCGCGCCACCGGTGACCTTCTTCATCCCCGTGCCATCGTCATTGCCGAACCAAACACCGGTGGTGAGATTGGCGGTGTAGCCGACGAACCAGGCATCGCGCGAATTCTGGCTGGTGCCGGTCTTGCCCGCCGACGGCCAGGCGAAGGCCGCCTTCTTGGCCGTGCCGACCTCGACGGTGCCGGTCATCATCGAATTCATCATGCCGACGATCTCGGGTTTCACCACGCGCGGCGCGCTGCCGCCGCCGCTGTCATACAGCACCTTGCCCTCGGCGGTGGTGATGCGGCGGATGAAGTGGATGTCGGGCTTGTAGCCGCCATTGGCGAACGGCACATAGGCCGACGTCAGCTCCAGCGGCGTCACTTCCGAGGTGCCGAGCGCGATCGACGTGTTGGCCTGCAGTTCGGACTGGATGCCCATGCGGTGCGCCGCTTCCACCACTGCGTTCGGCCCGACCTCCATGGTCAGCTGCGCGGCGACCGAGTTCAGCGACTTGGCCAGCGCAGTCGCCAACGTGACCTTGCCAAAATACTTGCCGCCGTAATTGTCTGGCGTCCAGTTGCCGATCTTGATCGGCGCGTCGTTGCGGATGCTGTCGGGCGTGCGGCCGGCTTCCAGTGCCGCCATGTAGACGAACGGCTTGAACGCCGAGCCCGGCTGCCGGCGCGCTTCCGACGCGCGGTCGAACTGGCTGGTCGAATAGTCGTAGCCGCCGACCATGGCACGCACCGCGCCGGAATCGTCGATCGACACCAGGGCGCCCTGGGTGACGTTGAGCTTCTTGCCGCTTTCGTCGATCAGCCGGCGGATCGACTGCTCGGCCAGCTTCTGCAGGTTCAGGTCGACGGTGGAGTCGATCACGATGTCGCCGCGCACGTCGCCGATCAGGTCGGGCAGTTCTTCCATGATGGTGTCGGCGACATAGTTTTCCGAGCCGGTCCAATAGGACGGCGCGCGCGTCGCCGGCGCGCTGAGCGCCGTCTTCAGCTCCTTGTCGCTGATCTTGCCCTCTTCACGCATGGCCGCGAGCACGAGCTGCGAACGCTCCTCCGCCGCCTTCGGGTCGCGCGCCGGCGACAGCCGCGACGGCGCTTTCAGCAAGCCCGCAAGCAGCGCAGCTTCCGAAAGCGTGACGTCGCGCGCGCTCTTGCCGAAATAACGCCGCGAAGCCGCCTCGACACCAAATGCGCCGGAGCCGAAATAGACCCGGTTGAGGTACATTTCGAGGATCTGGTCCTTGGTGTGCTTGTGCTCGAGCCACAGCGCCAGCAGCACCTCCTGCACCTTGCGCTCCAGCGTGCGGTCGGGCTTCAGGAACAGGTTCTTCGCCAATTGCTGCGTCAGCGTCGAACCGCCCTGCGCGAAATGCCCGCCAAGAAGGTTGGTCACCATGGCGCGCGACAGGCCGATCGGGTCGACACCGAAATGCGAATAGAACCGGCGGTCCTCGATGGCGATGACGGCTTCAGGAATGTAAGGCGACATTTCGTGCAGGCCAACGGCTTCGCCGCCGCTCATGCCCCTGTTGGCGAGCAACTGACCATCGGCCGAGACGATCTTGATGTTGGGGGCACGGTCCGGGATCGACCAAGTGGTGGCCGCCGGCATCTTGGCGCCGTAATAGACGACGACGCCCGCCACCGCGATGCCGCCCCAGATGGCGAGCACGAAGCACCAGTAGAACAGCCGGCCAAGCACGCCGAATAGGCCGCGCCGGCTCCTGCCGCGCCCGCCGCGCGACGATTTCGCCTTGGACGATTTGCGTTTGGCGGAGGCTTTGCGGTTGCTCGGCACGACGCGGTCCTCCTCGCTCACCGAAAGACCCGGCTGGGATCGCGCCTGTGGCGGTCCCTCGAAACTGGGCTCGATGCGGCTATCTCTGCGGTTCGCCATGCCTGCGCTTGCTGTCCCCGGTGCCAATGGCGCTCCGGTTGCAGAGTAGATGCGGCGATTTAAGGGCGGGTTAAGTCGGAAAAATTCAAAGCGATTGATAATCAAATGCCCGGGCCCGGCGGTGATCGCGCTGTTCGAGCCCTGATTTTGGCGCTGGCAAACGGCCGCGCCCGTCGCGATGGAAAAATCCTCGCCATGGCACTTTGTCCGGGGCCTGAGCCTTTCTCAGCCGCGACGCAGGCGGTCGCGGACATGTTCCGTGTTGGGGCGCGATCGCAAAGGGCAGCTGCTACGCGTTCGACCGCGCCCCAAATCAGCTGTTGGACGTGCGTCAGCCGATCGCCGCACGAACCGGGAGCGCTGCCCTGGACGATTGCATAAGGTCGCCGCCATGGCGGTAGCAGACGATCTCGTGCAGTTGGTGGTCGGTCAGCTCGGGGAAGCGCTTGGCTTCGCCAAGCTGTCGTCTTTCAAACCCTCGTCGTGCAATATGGGGTCCGTGAAGGCAACCGCTATCGGCGAGCCATCGCCTCGCATGACATCGCGTTGCGCAGGCACACGGTGTTCAGTCCCGGCGAGCGCGGTCAGGAGCCGGCTGGCTCAGTTCTGCTGGATCGAAATGCCCTTGTCGTCGATCTTGAGTTCGACGCCCTTGGGCTTGGTCTGCTCGCGGTAGACATAGACGCCGAGCGCGATGACCACGACGACGAGCGCGCCAATGACGAGATAGAGCGTATTCTGCTTCATGGCGCGCCCTTTGGCGTTTCGAGCCTCAGGCTCGTTTGAGGACCTTGACCAGCACCAGAAGGATGATGGCGCCGATCGTGGCGTGGATGATGGAAGCGATGATGCCGCCGCCGATGGAGAAGCCGATCCGCGGCAACAGCCAGCCGGCGATGAACGCGCCGACGATGCCGACGATGATATTGCCGATGAGGCCGAAGCCGAAACCGGACACGATGAGACCGGCAAGCCAGCCGGCGATGGCACCGATGATGATGAAGACGAGAAGGCTTTCTACGCCCATGGGGATTTCCTCCGAGCAAGGGGGCGAGCGCGGAGCGAAAGGCTCCGAATCGGCCCCGATATCAACGGCTTCAGGCTATTCGAAAGCAGCTGGCCCCGCCAGCGGCGCGCGCTGGAGCAATTCCAGGAAAAGCGTGAAGTGGTTTTCCCCGGAAAAAGCGCGCAGCGCTTTCCCTTCAGTCACGTCAAAGCTAATCGTCGTTGTCGCTGGAAGCGGGCCGCCAACTGGTCGGCTCGACCTTCTTTTGCGTGTGGCTGTCGGTGTAGACCCACCAGCCATCATCACGGTATTGCCCGATGGATTCGTTGATGACGCCGTCGCCGTCCTTCCATGTGACTGTGACCTTGGAGCCATCGGTCGGCGCGGTTGCGATCGGCTTTCTGTCCGCCATGTCATCCCCTTTTTCCAGCCCACAAAACGCGACGGCGGGCATCTGGTTCCCCAAACGGCCGACGGGCGCGGACTGTCGCGAAGGCTGTCAGCTATGCGCGAAGATATCCTCTTCGCCCCAGCCCATCAGGTCAAGCTTGGCCCGCGTCGGCAGGAAGCGGAAGCAGGCATCGGCCTCCTTGGTCCGCCCCTCGCGCGCCAGCCGCCCGGCCAGCACATCCCGCAGCCGGTGCAGATAGAGCACGTCGGAGGCGGCATATTCGAGCTGCTCGGGCGACAGCGTTTCGGCCGCCCAGTCCGACGATTGCTGCGCCTTGGACAGGCCCACGCCGAGAAGCTCGAAGCAGATGTCCTTCAGCCCGTGCCGGTCGGTATAGGTGCGGGTCAGCCGTGAGGCGATCTTGGTGCAAAACACCGGTTCGGGCATCACCCCGAAGGCGTTGTAGAGCACGGCAAGGTCGAAGCGTCCGAAATGGAACAGCTTCGTCACGCTACGGTTCTTCAACAGGCTGACGAGGTTCGGCGCCTTCTTCTGGCCCGGTGCGATCTGGATGACGTCGGCGCTGCCGTCGCCGGGCGATATCTGCACCACGCACAACCGGTCGCGATGCGGGTTCAGACCCAGCGTCTCGGTGTCGATGGCCACCGCCCCGACATTGTAATGCGAAAGGTCGGGCAAATCATGCTTGTGGAAACGGATGTCGGCCATGGTCTTCTCCGGTCGCGGCGTTCCCCGTCCTCGCCGCGATCCGGTGAAAAATCAACAGGAAAACGCGTCTTGCGCCGCTCAGCGCGTCAGTGCATCGAGAATCCGGGCCCACGAGCGCTGGCCCTTGTGGAAGGATGACAGCTCATACTTCTCGTTGGGCGAGTGGATGCGGTCATCGTCGAGGCCGAAGCCGACCAGCAGCGATTCCATGCCGAGATAGGTCTGGAAGTCGCCCACCACGGGGATCGAGCCCCCGCTGCCGGTCGTCACCGCGGGCTTGGGCCATTCGTCGGACAGCGCGGTCTTGGCCTTGGCCAGGAATGGCGAGTCGTAGGAAAGCTGGATAGCCGGCGAGCCGCCATGCGGCTGGAATTCGACCGAGCAGTCGGCCGGAATGCGTTCCTGGACGAATTTCTGGAAGGCGGCGCGGATCTTGACTGGATCCTGCTTGTGAACGAGGCGGAACGACACCTTGGCCGAGGCCTCCGCCGCGATCACCGTCTTGAAGCCCTTGCCGGTATAGCCGCCGATGATGCCGTTGAACTCGGCGGTCGGCCGCGCCCATGTCAATTCCAGCACCGAGCGGCCCTTTTCGCCCGACGGGATGGACAGGCCGACAGGCCCGAGGAAGGTCTCGGCCGTTTCGCCCAGCGTCTCCCAGGATTTCAGCACCTGCGTCGGCGTTTCCTCGACCCCGTCGTAGAAGCCCGGAATGGTGATGTGGCCGTCCTTGTCGTGGATGTCGGCCAGCACCTTGGACAGAATGCGGATCGGATTGGCGGCAGCGCCGCCATAGAGGCCCGAATGCAGGTCGCGGTCGGCGGCCTTCACCGTGATCTCCTCGCCGACCAGCCCGCGCAGCGCCACGCAGATCGAGGGCGTGTCGCGGTCCCACATGCCGGTATCGCAAACCAGCGCGAAGTCGGCCCTGAGATCCTCGGCATTGGCCTCGAGGAACGGTTTCAGCGACGGCGAGCCGGATTCCTCTTCGCCTTCGAACAGGATGGTGACACGGCACGGCAGATTGCCATGCACCTGTTTCCAGGCGCGGCAAGCCTCGACGAAGGTCATCAGCTGGCCCTTGTCGTCGGCCGAACCGCGGCCGGTGATCACCTTGTGGTCGGGTCCGACTTGCTTGATGGCAGGCGCGAACGGATCGCTTTCCCACAATTCGATCGGGTCGACCGGCTGCACGTCGTAGTGGCCGTAGAACAGCACATGCGGCGCACCCGTCGGCCCCTCGTGATGCGCAACCACCATCGGGTGTCCGGGCGTGTCGCGCACGCTGGCGTCGAAGCCGATCAGCTTGAGCTCCGCCACCAGCCATTGCGCCGCCTTGCGGCAATCGGCGGCATAGGCCGGATCTGTGGAGATCGACTTGATCCTGAGCAGGCCGAACAGGCGTTCCAGACTCTGGTCGAGATTCTGGTCGAGACGGTCGAGGACGGGGGAAACTGCGGACATTTGACAAGCCTTTCGATTCAGTGCCGGAACCGTAAAGGCAGAGTGGGGAAACGAAAAGCCCGGGACGATTGGACCACGGCGCGAGTCGGCCGCCGCAGGCCAAAAAAAGACCGCCGTGGTGGAGGGGAACCACGGCGGCCTCATACTCGAAACGATGCGGCAGCCCGGAGAGGGGGGATAGGCTGCCGCAGTTGTCCGGGATAGGCGGGGGACGGGCCTTGCTCCGGACTTCGGCGAAAACTGCCGATGACGTCTATCTGGGTCTCTGAACGTGGCGATTCAAGGGCACGAACGTTACACTTTTGTAACGTGCCCGTGATCGGGCCTGCGTTCCCCGATCTGTCAGGGTGTTGACGGAACCGACACCCGACAATGTCTTTGGCATGGACCAAGCCATCGCGCCGCGCTATCCCTGCCCGCATGAAAAAAGGCGATCATCTCTTCCTCATCGACGGCTCCGGCTACATCTTCCGGGCATACCACGCACTGCCGCCGCTGACCCGCAAGTCCGACGGCCTGCCGGTCGGCGCCGTTTCCGGTTTTTGCAACATGCTGTGGAAGCTGATGCAGGATGCCCGCAACACCGATGTAGGCATCGTGCCGACGCATTTCGCGGTCATCTTCGACTATTCCTCGAAAACCTTCCGCAACGACCTGTATCCCGAATACAAGGCCAACCGTTCGGCGCCGCCTGAAGACCTGATCCCGCAATTCGGCCTGATCCGCCAGGCGACCAAGGCGTTCAACCTGCCTTGCATCGAGATGGAAGGCTTCGAGGCCGACGATCTCATCGCCACCTATTGCCGGCTGGCCTGCGAGGCGGGCGGCGACACCACCATCATCTCCTCCGACAAGGACCTGATGCAGCTGGTCGGCGATACCGTCGGCATGTACGACCCGATGAAGGACCGCCAGATCGGCATCCCTGAGGTCATCGAGAAATGGGGCGTCCCGCCGGAGAAGATGGTCGATCTGCAGGCGCTGACCGGCGATTCCGTCGACAATGTGCCAGGCGTGCCGGGCATCGGCCCGAAGACCGCGGCGCAGTTGCTGGAGCAGTTCGGCGACCTCGACGGACTGCTCGCCCGCGCCGGCGAGATCAAGCAGGATAGGCGGCGCGAATCGATCATTGCTAACACCGACAAGGCGCTGATCTCGCGCCAGCTGGTAACGCTGAAGAACGACGTGCCGGTGGCCGAGGGGCTGGACGACTTCATCCTGCACGCGCCGGATGGGCCGAAGCTGATCGGCTTCCTCAAGACCATGGAATTCACCTCGCTGACCCGCCGCGTGGCGGAAGCGACCGGCACCGAGGCCGGCGACGTCCAGGCCGTCGCGGTGACCGTCGAGCGCGCCGACAACGCCCACGGCCCCGATGTCGGCGCCGGAGCGCCGGCTGCGGCCCGTGGCGGTGCCGAGACGGAAGCGGCCAACGGCGAGGCAACCGACACACCGACGGCGGACAAGGCCAAGCAAGGCGATAGTCCTTCCCTGCTCTCGGCCTTGCGGCTGGAGCGCGCGGCAACCAGCAAGATCGACACAGCGGCTTATCCCTGCATTCGCGATATCGCGACCTTGAAAGCCTGGGTCGCCGAGGCGACGGAGGCCGGCATTGTCGCCTTTGACGTCAGGGCGACCTCGTCCGATCCGATGCAGGCCGAACTGATCGGCTTGGCTATGGCCACGGCGCCCGGCCGCGCCGCCTACATTCCCTTCGCCCACAGGAGCGGCAATGGTGACCTGCTCGGTGGCGGCGCGCTCGAAAACCAGATACCTCTCCGCGAGGCGCTGGCGGTGCTGAAACCGCTGCTCGAGGACAGATCGGTCCTCAAGATCGCGCAGAACCTGAAATACGATCTCGTCATCATGAGCCGCTACGGCATCGAAGTCGCGCCTTTCGACGACACCATGCTGATCTCCTACGTGCTCGATGCCGGTACCCCGCACGGTCACGGCATGGAACAGCTTGCCGAGAAATGGCTTGGCCACACCCCGCTCCAGCTCAAGGACGTAACCGGCTCCGGCAAGAGCTCCGTCGGTTTCGACCAGGTTGACATCGACAAGGCGACGGCGCACGCCGCCGAAGACGCCGATGTCACGCTACGGCTCTGGCTGGTGCTGAAGCCCCGGCTTGCCGCCAAGGGCCTGGTCTCGGTCTATGAGCGGCTGGAACGGCCGCTGGTGCCGGTGCTGGCGCGCATGGAACAGCGCGGCATTTCGGTCGATCGGCAAATCCTGTCCAGGCTTTCGGGCGAACTGGCGCAGGGTGCTGCCCGGCTTGAAGAAGAAATCTACCAGCTCATCGGCGAGCGCATCAACATCGGCTCGCCCAAGCAGCTCGGCGACATCCTGTTCGGCCGCATGGGCCTGCCCGGCGGCTCCAAGACCAAGACCGGGCAATGGTCGACCTCGGCGCAGTTACTGGAAGACCTCGCCGCCGAAGGCCACGAACTGCCGCGCAAGATCGTCGACTGGCGCCAGCTGACCAAGCTGAAATCGACCTACACCGATGCGCTGCCCGGTTTCATCCATCCCGACACCAGGCGCGTCCACACCTCCTACGCGCTGGCCGCGACGACGACAGGCCGACTGTCATCCTCCGACCCGAACCTGCAGAACATTCCGGTGCGCACCGCCGAGGGCCGCAAGATCAGGACCGCCTTCATCGCCGACAAGGGCAACCGGCTGGTCTCGGCCGACTACAGCCAGATCGAACTGCGCGTGCTCGCCCATGTCGCCGACATCCCGCAACTGCGGCAGGCTTTCGCCGACGGCGCCGACATCCACGCCATCACCGCGTCGGAAATGTTCAACGTACCCGTGGAGGGCATGCCTTCCGAGATTCGTCGGCGCGCCAAGGCTATCAATTTCGGCATCATCTACGGCATCTCGGCCTTCGGCCTCGCCAACCAGCTGTCCATTCCGCGCGAGGAAGCCAGCAACTACATCAAGAAATATTTCGAGCGTTTCCCCGGCATCCGCGACTATATCGAGGAGACCAAGGCCTATGCCCGCGAGCACGGCTTTGTCGAAACCATCTTCGGCCGGCGCATCCATTATCCCGATATCAGGTCGTCCAACCCTTCGATCCGCGCGTTCAACGAACGCGCCTCGATCAACGCCCGCCTGCAAGGCACCGCCGCCGACATCATCCGCCGCGCCATGGTGCGCATGGAGGAAGCGCTGGACAAGGCCAAATTGTCGGCCCGCATGCTCCTGCAGGTGCATGACGAACTGATCTTCGAGACGGTCGAGGCCGAAGTCGAGGCGACGATCCCGGTCGTGCGCCATGTCATGGAAAACGCGGCGATGCCGGCCGTATCGATGTCAGTGCCGCTGCATGTCGATGCGCGGGCGGCCAACAACTGGGACGAGGCGCATTAGCGCCAACTTCGTCTTCCTGGAGCTTGACCAGCGGATCCATGCCGCGACCTCACTTGAAGACCGCGGCGGAGCAGAACTTGAGTTCTGCATCGCTTCAACACGTCCATGTCACGGGATGGATACCAGGGTCTGCGCCCGTCGCTCCGCTCCTTGCCTCGCCTTGGTATGACGACGCGAAGAGTTAGGCAGCCTCGGCCCTGCATTTAGCACAAACACCCCGAAACTCGATCACCGCCTTCTTGGCGGCGAAGCCGGTCGAATGGACCCATTCGTTCAGCCGGTGGTCGACATCGTGATCCGACATTTCGGTCACTTGCCCACACGTGTCGCAGATGGCGAAGGCGGTCATCGAGTGGCTGTGATCATGCGGCTCGGCGCAGGCGACGAAGGAGTTGATGCTTTCCAGCCGGTGCACGAAGCCGGACTTCACCAGCGTGTCGAGGGCGCGATAGACCTGCAGCGGGGCGCGAAAACCGCGTTCGCGCAACTGGTCGAGCAAGGTGTAGGCGCTGAGCGGTCCGCTGGCGGTCTCGAGCTTCTCGAGCACGCACAACTGGTTTTTCGTCAGCACATCCCTTGCCGCCATGGTCCGGTTCCAACTTGTCCTGCGCCATCTCCAGGCCGTTTGCCCGCGCAAACCGCCTGATACCATTCAGATAGCGACGAACCGTCGTCTTTGCTACTCTTGTGTTGTTGTCCCGGGCCGATCGATAAAGTGCCGGCGCATTTGACGACGGCGGGCTTGGTGGCGCAGCGACATTCAAAATACTGACAAAATCCTCGACGAGGATGGTTTCGCTTGGGGAATTCGATCGGGCTTGGGGAAGCAATATGATCAAATTGACACGCCGGACGCTGCTTGTCGGCACGTCCGCGCTGATGGCGGCCGGTGCACTCTCGTTTCGGGCGCTGGCGGCATCGCGCACCTATCACGCGCTGCTGGTCGCCTGCACCGAATATCCGGCCCTGCCACAAAGGAACTGGCTGATCGGGCCGAAGAACGATGCCGGCCTGGTGCTCGAATACCTGCTGAAGAACGTTCCCGATCCGGTACGCTTCGCCCCCGAGAACGTAACGCTGCTTGCCAAGGACGTGCCCGGCGCCAAAGGCCTGCCGACCCATGCGGCGATCAAGGCGGCACTCGCGGACCTGGCGGCCAAGGTTCAGCGCGACGATTTCGTCTATCTGCATCTGTCCGGCCACGGCGCCCAACAGCCGGAAAGGGTCAAGGGCGACGAAACCGACGGGCTCGACGAGATTTTCCTGCCCGTCGACATCGAGAAATGGATCAATCGCGATGCCGGCGTGCCGAACGCGCTGGTCGACAATGAAATCGGCGATGCGCTCGACGCCATCCGCAACAAGGGCGCCTTTGTCTGGGCGGTCTTCGACTGCTGCCATTCCGGCACCGCGACACGCGCCGTCGAGGTTGATGACGAGTTGGAGCGCAAGGTCGAATTCTCCGACCTGGTCGGCGGCGACGAGGCCGCCAGGGCGGCGGCAATCAAGGCCTATGAGGACACGGTCGCAAGCGCCGCGCGCGGCCTCGACGAGAATGGCGCGCGCAAGCCCGCCTTCAACCTGACGCCGACCGGCGGCGAAGCAGTCGCCAAGGGCAAGCTGGTCGCCTTCTATGCCGCGCAAACGGTGGAGACGACGCCCGAGATGCCGTTGCCCAAGGGCACTGCGGATGCGCCGCGCTTCGGCCTGTTCACCTTCACCATCCTGTCGAAGCTCGCCGAAAACCCCAATGTTACCTACCGCCAGCTCGGCCAGGCCGTGCTGCAGCAATATTCAGCCGACAGCCGCACCCGGCCGACGCCGCTGTTCGAGGGCGAACTCGACGCGCGCGTCTTCGGCACCGACCAGACCGACGCCGTCATGCAGTGGCCCATCGTCGTCAAGGACGGCGAGGCGACGATCGGCGCCGGCCTGCTGCATCGCCTCACGCCTGGCAGCAAGCTCGCCATCCTGCCCTCGGCGCTGTCGTCGCTGTCCGACGCGGTCGGCTATCTCGAAGTGCAGTCGGCCAAGAACCTGGAGAGCCGCGTCAAGCCGGTCGAGTTCGAGAAGAAGCCGACACTCAAGCTCACCGACATTCCCGCCAACGCCTATGCGCGGGTGGCCGAGATCGCCGTCGACTACACCCTCACCGTCGCGCGACCGGCCCCGACCAAGGGGCTGGAGAAAGAAGCCGAGCTCGTCAATTCGGTTATCGACGAACTGGCCACGACCAAGGAAACCGGCTTCAACATCGAACTCGTAGACCCGGGCAGGAGCGCCGAGCTGCGCTTCGCCGTGATGCGCGAGAATGCGATTGCGGGCGCCGGCGAGGACGCCAGCGACAAGCCGGCGCTATGGTTCCTGCCGGCATCGGGCGACGTGACGTTGAAGGACGGCAGCAAGCCGCCGCTGATCATTATCCATCCGGACGATCGCCAGAAGCTGGTCGACGCCACGACCAGGAATTTGCGCGCCATCTTCCGCGCCACGGGGCTGTCGCGGCTGGCGGCGGCCTCAGACTACAAGCCCGAGGATGTCGACGTCCAGTTCCAGGTCAAGCGCCGTGACAAGGATGGGCTCGAGCCCTTGCAGGCTTCCGCGGTGCCGCGCGTCTCGCCGGGCGACGAGGTGCATGTGCTGGCCAAGAACAGCTCGGACCAGCTGGTCGACATCAACGTGCTCTATGTCGGCAGCGACTATTCGATCACGCACATCGTTGCCGAACGCCTGGCACCGGGGGCCACGCTGGAGGAAGGGCTGCTCGCCTTCACAGACACCAGCTTCGGCATGGAGCGGATGATCGCGGTGCTGACCGAGGCGCCGCCGGAAAGCGAGAAGGAAGATCTGAGCTTCCTGGCGCAGGACGGCGTCGCGGCGATGACGCGCGGTCTCGGCCCCGCCAGCTTCTCCGACATGCTCGCTGATATCGGCATGGCGCCGCCGACCCGTTCGGTGATGCGGCTCGCCGACAAGAGCAGCCCGAAGGGGGCGGTGATGATCTTCCCGATGGAGACGGTGCCGCGCGCCTGAGTTCCGGGCGCAAGGCCGCACGGCCTGGTGTCGCCGGCTCTTGCGCGATCGGCGCGATATGAGAACATCCCCAGCCGCGGCCAAGGCTTCAGCGGCTGACGAAGCAGATAGGATCGATCGTGAAGAAGTCTTTTTTGTCCTGGCGCGCAACGGTTGCCGCACTTGCCGGCGGCCTGTTGTTGGTTGCCAATGCCGCGGCCCAGGACAGCTGCGGCCTTTGCGCCAAACAGGTCGTCATCAATTCGGAACTGGCAACGTGCTTCCTCGATGAATACGACCAGTTCGCCAAAACCAGCAGTGACGCGGTGGTGGTCGATCTCTCAAGCTGCGCCTCGCGCGGCGTGGTCGAAGCGTTGCCCTCGCCCAACAAGGCGCCGGCGGAACCGGACATGCAGTTCATAGTTTCGCGTCCGCAGCTGGCATGCCTGAAAAAGCAGCTTGAAGCGCCGGGCATAGTGCTTGATCCCTCCGCCACCATCGAGCTGGACAGATGCAAATGAAGAAGCCGGGGGGCACGACAAAGCAGACGCCGGCGGCCGCGCCCGCAAAAGCGCCGGCAGCGAAGGAGACGCTGCCGGAAACCACCGAAGGTTTTCCCTGGCCAAGCAGCCATGAGATCAAGAAGGAGAGCAATCCCTTCACCGATCGCGACTGGCGCATGCTGGTCTATGCCTGGTCGGGCATGCTGGTGCGTTTCGCCATCATCTTCACCCTGGCATTCTCGGTCTACCAGTTCCTGGCCAACCAGGAACAGAAGCGTGTCGAGCAGACCATGTCGCTGGTCGAGCTCTGGGAAACCAAGGACTACCAGCAGGCACAACGGGCGTTGAAGGATCGCCTTGCCGCTCTCAACGCCAAATACGACAATCTGCTCGGCGCCAACCCTTCGCCGACCGAGGAACAGGTTTTCCGCCAGCGCATCGGCATCGAGGCGATGAGCGCATCAGGCGGCGACATGCCGCTCGCCGACTTCAGCGAGAATTTCGACCGCATCGTCTATTTCCTCAACCGGTTGTCCTTCTGCGTCGACGGCGACCTGTGCTCGCGCAAGGTGACCGATGCCTATTTCCGCGACTACGCCGTCTCGTTCTGGAGTTATTTTGCCGGCTATGTCGAAAAGCAGCGCAAGGCGGGTTCGCCGACTTTTGCCACGGCGATCGAGGCCTATGTTCGCCACGGGCAACCAGCCGCCGAAGCCAAATAGCGATGGAAGAGGCTGGGATCCGCATCCGCCTCATCCGTGCCTGCCGCTGGTTGGCCATGGCTGGTGTTTTGGTCACGGCCTCTGCCACCCGTGCCGAGGACGCCCCGGATTTCCGCCTCGACCTTGATACCGGCGGCCATACCGCCCGGATTGCCGACCTCGCCTTCACCCCCGATGGCGAGGACATTGTCTCGGCATCCGACGACAAGACCATCCGCATCTGGGACTGGCAGAGCGGGGTGACGCTGCGCACCATTCGCGGCTATCTCGGCAATGGCAACGACGGCAAGATTTTCGCCATCGCGGTCTCGACGGATGGCAGGACGATCGCCGCCGGCGGCTATTTCGGCGCCGGCCTCGGCGACAAGCCACCCTATGGCGACATCAGGCTGTTCGACTTCGCCACCGGGAAGATGAAGGCCGTGCTCAAGGCCGCCGACTATGCGACCTATGCCCTCGCCTTCTCTCCAGATGGCAAGACACTGGCTGCCGGTGGTGGCGACGGCATGGTCTATCTCTGGCGGCTCGACGACAAATCAGCGACGGGCTGGACGCTGGACAAGAAACTGGACGCCGATTCCTGGCACATCGACAAGCTGGCCTTTGCCGCTGCTGGGACCCGGCTGGCGGCCACCACCACCGACAATGGCATCCGGCTCTGGGATGTCACCAAGGGCGAGGAAATCGCCCTACCGGCGGAGGCTGAGCCATTGCGGGACATCAGCGTCCTGGCGCTTGCGATTTCGCAGGACGGCAGCCTGTTTGCCACCGGCGGCAAGGATGGCCAGGTGCAGCTCTGGCATGCGGCCGACGGCACGCTGGCGCGCGCAATGCCGAAGCAGGATTTTCTTATCGGCTCGCTGACCTTCGCCAAGGGATCGCGGCTGGTCGCCTCCTGCGGCTATCGCTGCGCCGACAAGCACCGCTCCATCGTCTGGAACGCCGACAGCGGTGAGAAGCTGCTCGACTACAGCGGTCACGACGGCACGGTCTATGCCAGCGCCGCCAATGCCGATGGCTCGCTGATAGCGACCGCCGGCGGCACCCGCAACGCTATCCAGGTCTGGGATCCGGCGAACGGCAAACGCAAGGCCCTGCTCCAAGGAGTGGGCCAACCGGTGACAGCGATCGGCATCGACGCGGCGAACGGCATCATCGCCTGGGGCAATGCCAACCCCTGTCCCGAGCGCGTGGCTTGCCCGGAACAGCTGGGCGCGCTGGACAAGAGGCTTGAACTGCCCACAACCGAGCGGTTCTTCGACGGCCCGCAGCCGCTGACCGAGCCAGGCTCGTTTGCCCGCGCCGCGCTGACCGATGGAGAGTGGTCGCTGCACGCCACCGCGGGCGGCAAGGACACACTGGAAAACGCGGTGCTGGAGATCGCCAATGGCGGCAAGGTCGTGCGCTCGATCGAGAACGATGCCACCAACGGCTTTGCCCATTCCGCCTTCACATTGATCGACAAGGGGCTTGGCCTGATCACCGGCGGCAATGACGGCACGTTGCTGGAATACAAGGCCGCGACCGCCCGGATCTCCGGCGAATTCACCGGCCATACCGGTGAAATCAACGCCATGGCCGCCTCGGACAAAGCCGGCCTGCTGGTCACCGCCAGCGCCGACCAGACATTGAGGCTGTGGAACCTGAAGACGCACGAGCTGATCGTGTCGATGTTCTTTGCCGACCCGCAATGGATCGCCTGGATGCCGCAGGGCTACTATTATTCCTCCGACGAGGGCGACAAGCTGATCGGCTGGCAGGTCAACCAGGGCCGTGACCATGAAGGCCGCTTCATCCGCGCCGGCCAGTTGAAGAAATATCTCTGGAGCCCGGAAATGGTGCGCCGCGCCATCATCCTGCGCAGCGCCAGACAGGCGGTGAAGGAGATGCGGCCGGGCGTCGACAACGAGTTGCAGAAGCTCTTGCAGCGCAAACCGCCGGAATTCGGCATTCACCTCGCCGACGACCAGAGCAAGGTCCGCGACGGTTATGTCGCCGTCGAGATAACAGGCGCCAAGGAAGCCGGCACCGATGTCGCCGGTTTCTCGATCCTGTCGAACAGCCGCAATGTCGGCGATATCGCCACGCGTTCGGCCGACGGCAACAAGACAACAGTCGAGGTGCCGGTCGAGGATGGCCAGAACATCATCCGCATCACCGGCACCAACGAATATGGCTATCTGACCGAGCGCAGCGTGACGGCGCTGGCGAGGAAGACCGAAAAGACCGAGGCCAAGGGCAAGCTCTATGTCGCGGTGATCGGCGTCGACAAATATCCGTTCCTGACCGACGCCTGTTCCGGCCATGCCTGCGATTTGCGCTATCCCGTCGACGACGCCACCGAATTCCTCAAGGTGGTTGCACAGAAGTCGGCGCCGTTGTTCTCGTCGATGGAGACACTGGTTCTGGTCAACCGCGAGGCGCTCGACGAGAGCCCCGACAAGGCGCAACAGACCTACACCGTCGCCAGCGCCGACAACATCATGGAGCCGGACTCGCACACGATCGACGACCAGCTTGCCGATTTCCTCGACAGGCCCGGCGAGCACGACACCACCATCGTCTTCGTCGCCGGCCATGGCATCAACATCGACGAGGACTACTATTTCATCCCGACGGACGGCCGCAAACAGGATGCCGATCGCTGGAAGCGCTCTTCGCTCGTCGACTGGGCTGACATCCAGAAATCGGTCGAGCGGGCCAAGGGAATGCGCTTCATGCTGCTCGACACCTGCCATGCCGCCAACGCCTTCAATCCGCGCCTGGAAAAGGATGCGCAGGATGCGCGCATCGTCGTGTTTTCGGCGACCGCGGCCAACAACACCGCCGCCGAATTGCCGGAGCTGGGCCACGGCGTCTTCACCTATTCGATCCTCGAGGGCCTGCGCGGCAAGGCGAAGACCTCGGATAGCGGCGTCACGCTGTTCGGGCTCGCCGATTTCATCTCGCACGAAGTGGTTCGGCTGACCGCGTCCAAGCAGAAACCGTTCTATTATGTCGGCGGCGTGGAGAACATCGTGTTGGCCGAGCCGTGATAGCCCGCCTGGTGACGGTCGTCATAGTCTCCGTGGTTCTCGGCGGCAGGGCACAGGCCGCCCCGATCGTCTGCCCGCCCGGCACCGAAAACTTTGCGCCCTTCTACGATGACGCCAAATTGTTCAAGGACGCCATCGCCAGCGTCGCTGCTATCCAGCCATCCAATCAGCGGCTGACCGGCATCACCGTGCCGCATCACCTGCTGGCCGCCGACCTCGTGGCGCTCGGCTTCAGGGCAGCGTCCGGCTTTCGCTACAAGCGCATCGTCATCTTGTCGCCGGACCATTTCCACAAGACGCATAACCTCTATGCCACCACGCTGCGCGGCTTCGAGACCGCGCTTGGCCCGGTGGCGGCCGACAGCGATGCCGTCCGACTTCTGGAAGCACACGGCGACATGGTCGAGGAATCCTGCCTGTTCGACAAGGAACATGGCGTGCGCGCCATGCTGCCCTTCCTGCATCACTATTTTCCCGAGGCGAAGATCGTGCCGGTGGCGATGTCGGTGAAGGCGAAGCGCGCCGACTGGGACAGGCTGGCCGAGGCGCTGAAACCGATTGTCGACCATGACACGCTGATCGTCGAATCCACCGACTTCTCGCACTATCTGCCGCAGCATGATTCCAGGCGCTTCGACCAGCAGACGCTGAATATGCTGGCCGCCGGTTCCCTCGACGGCATCGCGGCCCTCAGCCAGCCCGATCATGCCGATTCCGTCGGCGCGCTCTACATCCAGACCCGGCTGCAGCGCGAACTGTTCGGCGCCCAGCCGCTGGTCGTCGCCAACGAGAACTCGCAGGAACACACATCCGACTATGTCGAGCGCACCACCAGCTATGTCGTGGCGCTGTTCGGCACCTTCGGTCCAAGTTTCAACAACCCCGCGCGGCCAAAGGACCGGATCTACTATCTCGCCGGCGACGTGAATTTCGGCCGCGCCATGAAGAAGATCCTGCTCCGCGACGGCGTGGCCGACAAGATCGTCGACAGCATCGTTTCACTGACCGGCGCGCGGCCGCTCATCGTCAATCTCGAAGGCGTCATCCTGCCCAACGTCCCGGAAGCGATCGACGACATGACGCTGGCCATGCCGCAAGACCTCGCCGCCGGCATGCTGAAACGGCTGCACGTCGCCGGCGTCAGCCTCGCCAACAACCACGCTTATGATCTCGGGGCGTCCGGCTATGCCGAGACGGTCCGCGCACTGGATGAAGCCGGCATCCCACATTTCGGCCAGGGCGAGACGCTGGCGCTTGCCGATCTCGACCTTGTCGGCCTGACCGACATCGACACCAACGGTTCGAAGAACACCGACCTGCTCACCCCCGCCTTGCTCGACCGGCTACTGCACGAGAATGCGCAGCGGCCGGCGGTGGCCTTCGTCCATTGGGGTCGCGAGTACAAAACAGAACCGTCGGCGCGCGAAGAGATGCTTGCCAATGAGATGCGATTGCGCGGCGTCTCGGCCATTGTCGGCGGCCATCCGCATGTGTCGAGCGAGGCGATCGTCCCGCTTGCCGGCGGCGATGTGGCGGAAGTCTATTCGCTCGGCAATTTCCTGTTCGACCAGAGCGCCGAGCGCTCCTCGGGATCGATGCTGGAACTGCGCGTCTTTTCCCAAGGTACGATCTTTGTCAGGCTCATCCCTTTGCCCAACTATTTCGAGATGGGTCGCAAGTAGGCAACCGCCGTTTGCGACGGGAAGGTGTTGAGATTCAGGTCAGGCCGGGTCGAAGACAGCTGATACCCGAGAACCGGAGCGGAGCGTACCTTTTGCAGGTGAGCACCGGAAGCGCAGCTATCAGCCGTTCGCGGATCGGCCTCACCTGAATCTCGACATACCTTAGCCGCAGCCGATCATCTGGCGCGGCAGATAGCAGGCCGCCGGCTCGGTCCTGGTCTCGAACAGCGACTGCTTGGGCCGGAAATAGAAGAAGGTCACCGGCTTGCTCTCGCGCACGCTGCCGTCGGCAAAATGCGCGGCGATGCTGAAACTGTGGATCGACGACATCGCCGACCACATCTTCAGCCGCGCCGTATAGGCGCTGACATTCTTGTTGCCGCGCACCGGCATAGCGATCGTGTAATCATGTTTGCCGATCGGGAATTCGATGTTCTGGTAGCGCATCGCCTCCGGGCTGCCGCCACCGCCATCGCCGCATTCGGCCATCGATTCGGGGGTCTCGAAGACCGCCATGGTCATCTGGGCGCGGAACGGCTCGCTCTGGTGGTAGACATTGCCCTGATCGTCCGCCCAGGAATAGTCTAACTTGCCGATCGCGTTCAGCGTCATCGCCTGGTTGAAATTGCCGACATAGTCGCCGACCTCACCGAACTTGATCTTGTTGGTGAACTGGCTGCGGCAGACATTGAGGCTGTCCACCGAGGGACAGGGGAAACGCCCCGTTTCCAGGCTCGCCGTATCGACACCGGCCTCGTCCAGCACGCTCTTGATCGACACGTCGACGCCCTCGCCGAAACTGCCGATGTCCTTGGTGAAGATGCGGCTTGGCTGGCCGGTCGGGTTGCCTTCCTCGTCCACAATGGTGAACTGGATCGACATCCTCATGTCCTTGGCGTCGCCCCAGCCATTGTTGACGATCGAGAAATCGGGCCGGAAGCCGATGCAGCCGAAATGCTCCGAGATCGACAGCATCGGTTTGCGGTAGGCGTCGCTGGCAGCGACCTTCATCTCCAGGCTGTCAAGCTTGACCCTGGACTCGTCCGTCGTCTTCAGGTCGACCTCGGCAAAGGCCGGCATATCCTCCCAGTTCGCCCCCTCATAGACATTGGTGGTGTTGACCGTTCCGGTGCCGTTCCAGGCGTCGTTGTAGAGGTTGTCTTCCGGATAGATCGCGATGTCCTCGTCGCGCACCAGGTGCTGGTATTTCATGTCGGCTTGCTGGGTCATGCGCTGGTCGACGATGACGCCGATCTCGACCTTGTCGGCGTCGCCGCCGCCAGCCTGCGCCTTTAGCATGCCACCGACCCTGGCATCGGCCAGAACGTCGGGACGCGAGCCGCCGACCTCCTTGCCCATCATCCATTGCGATTCATAGACCGTACCGCCGGCGAGCCGCGTGATGCCCCTGCCATTCTTCAATCCGCCGACAAAAGAACCGGCAAATATCTCGCCTGTCTTCGACAGCAACCGGCCCTCGCCATTCGGGACACCGCCGACGAATTGCCCCTCATAACGGTTGCCGTCAGCATCGACATGGATGCCCTTGCCGTTGAGTTCTCCGCCAAGCCAATGCCCGTCGAAAACCTCGCCCGAACGCAGTTCGAGCCTGCCTTGCCCGTCGGGCCGGCCGTTCCTGACATCGCCGAAATAGCTGGAATAGACGGTCTTCGGGTCATAGCTGGCTGAGCCGCGCACCCGCCACACCAGCCTGCCCTTGCCGTTGATGGTGCCGTCCTCGGCGATGGTCTTGTCGGGTGACTGGCCCGCCGCCGGCTCCCAGACGAAGTCGAGGCTCTTCTCGGGATGGAAATCCCACACACGTACGCTCTTGCGAAGCACCGAGCGTGTGTCGGCCTTATAGAGGATCTGCACGCGCTCCGCCCAGACGCCGCCGACAGGGGCGGGATCGGCAAAAGCCGGTGAAAGCATCATCGCGCCCAGCATCGATGCGGCCGCGATCCCGAACACTGCCCTTGTCCGCCCCATCCCCTTGAGCTCCCTGGACGCCTCGCCCCTTGGCACGCCAAGCGTAGTCGCGGCGCCGGCCTCGTGCAAGGGAAGCCACGCGGAAGGAACGGCCCGAAAAAAGGCGGCAGGATTGACCCGCCGCCTTTGTCTTCACCGCGAACGTGCAGCGACTATTTGTACAGGCTGTTGATCCACTGGACGTTGGCGGCGTTCAGGCGCACGGCGGTGTTCGCCTCGGGGCTTTCCGCCACGTTGACGCCGGTGATGATGCGCTGCTTGGAGTTGGTGTCGTAGGCATAGACGGAGCTGCCGCTCGACCCCGGGAACGTATCGCAATCATACTGGAAATATTCCGGAGCGATATTCTCGGCATGCACTTCGCAACTGGCCTTCCACATGGTGCCCATCGGCTTGTCGCCGGGATAGCCGACGAGGTTGGCGGTGAAATCGCCGAGATCGTCATAATTGGCGTAGCCCAGCCAGCCGAGGTTGGTGCCGACATCCTGCTTCAGCGTGATGATCCCCAGATCCCACGGGATCACCGAGCCGTAATAGCCCTGGTAGTTGTCGATGAAGCCCTGCAACACATAGGCGCTTTCATAGGCGAAGGCTCCGAACGGTGCGTCGTCGGCGGTGCTACCGTTGAGGCCCGGTACGAACAGATAATCGGAGAGCCAGTCCTTGTCCTCATGACTGTAGAGGCAGTGAGCAGCGGTGAGCACCGTGCGCGGACCGATCAGAGTTGCAGAGCAGCTGCCGTAACCGGTCTTCGACTTGGCTTCAAGATAACCGATCGCCGAGAACGGATAGGTCTTGGTGTTCCTGACCTGCTCGCGATCATCGGGGCCGAAAACCTGACGGCCAGCTTCGCCTTCGCCGAGCCCTGGGTCTTCGGTCTTGCGCTCAGCCCCATCCGCGCCATTGGCCGGCGCGTTCAGTTCCTTGATGATGAGCTCTCGCAGCGCTTCGCTCGGCTCGATCTTGATCTCCTTGCCATCGGCGGAACGCCCGACAATGCCATAGGATTTGACAGCCGCCTTCTCGTCGGTGAGCGGCGCGGCGCGGCTGTCTTCATCAGTAAGCTTTGGTGTCGTGATCGGTTTGGCCCGACCGGCCTTGAAGTCGCCTGAAGTAACGTCCCGCATGCTTTCGCCGTTGCCGGCACTGGCGGAACCAGGGTCGGCGGCGAAGACCGGGGCCGTCGACATCGCGGTGGAAAGCAATGCGGACGCAATGATAGACTTTGTCAGTTTTGTCATGGTGAGACTCTCCCAAAAGTCAGCAAGGACTGGATCGAAATACAGAAATATTGTCGAGATCGTGGTGACGCCGAAAAATGAGTCTGCTCGCCGGCATTCCCCGCGAGCGTTGTTCTAGGCTGTCATTTTCAAGGCCCCCGCCAAAAAAATTCTGCAGCGGTATACTGCCTAAAATAATCCAAGATTGGCAATGACAAATCGCTTCCAGATAGCCCGTGGGGGGCTATAGGATTTTGTGCGGGTTTGCTCGCGGGCACGGTTAGCAAAAGTGGGATTCGGTTTTATGACCGATCGCGCGCCGTTCGATACGGCACGCGTGCGGATCGCTGAACCGGCAACGCCTCCTTGCACGATGCCCGGCGTCGATCCGCTCGGGAGAACGGTCTGAGGGAGGTTCAGGTGCACATCACAAATCGGTTCGGGCCCATCGTTGCCGCATCGCTGCTTGGCATTGCGGCTGTCCTTGTATCGATCAACCACGGCCGGGCGGACGAAAGCACCGCAAGGCCCGAAGCGGCGGTGTCGCCGATGCAGCGGGTGACCGAGGCCAGGGCCAAGGCAGCGGCGGAGAACCCCGACGGCGCGGACCGGGTCTATGGCGGCAACCAGGCTGAAAAGGGCGCCTATCCGTTCCAGGTCGCGCTGCTCACCACCGCAAGGCTGGACGAGAACCCGGCCTCGCAGGCCAATGCGCAATTCTGCGGTGGCAGCCTGATCGCCCCGCACTGGGTGCTGACGGCGGCACACTGCCTCAACGACAAGGGCAAGCCGATCTCGCCGGAGACGGTCACGGTGCTGACCGGCGCCACCGATCTCAGCGAAGGCACGCGCCACAAGGTGGTGGAGGTCATCGTCAACGAAGGCTACAGCGAGCAGACGCTCGACAACGACCTCGGCCTGCTCCGGCTTGCCGAGCCGGCCGATGCGCCGACCATCAAACTTACCAGCGAGGCGACCCCCGACACCGGCAAGACCACCGTCACCGGCTGGGGCAAGATGCAGGACGGAACGTTCCCGACCACGCTGATGGTCGCCGACCTCGATCTGCAGCCGAACAGCGCCTGCAACACCGGCATCAAGGCTATCTATGCGCATGATTTGAAGGCAGCACTTGGCGATCTGTCCCACCGCATGCGCTATTCGGAAAAGGGCATCGATGCCGCCGCCAATGCGATCGCCGCCGACATGACCGACCCGCTGACCGGCAACATGATCTGCGCCGGCACCACCAGCGGTGTGCGCGATGCCTGCAATGGCGACAGCGGCGGCCCACTGTTCATGACCGGCGCCGACGGCCCGGTTCAGGTCGGCGTCGTCAGCTGGGGTGAAGGCCCGGCCGACGGCAGCGCGGCCTGCGGCCACAAGGACGCTTATGGCATCTATACGCGGCTGGCCAACTACGGCGGCTGGATCGAGGCGAAGATGAAGACCCCTGCTCCCGCGCCGGAAAAGCCGAAAGCCGGGCTGGGCACCGCCCAGAAGCCGAAGACGCCCTGAGGCCTGGCCATTTACCCGACATTTTGCTTGTCATGAAAACGGCGGGAGACATTCCCGCCGTTTTCATTTGCCGGCTTGTCCGACAGCTTTATTTCCTCGCCGGGCCTTTGCGCTCGGCGGAGGCTGCCCACAGATTGATGTCGGATTCGCGGGCATAGGTATCGATCTCGGCCAATTCAGCGTCGCTGAAGTCGAGCACCTTCAGGGCGCCGACGCAGTCCTCGACCTGCTCCGGCCGGCTGGCGCCGATGAGCGCCGACGTCACCTTGCCCTTGCGCAGCACCCAGGCCAGCGCCATCTGCGCCAGCGTCTGGCCGCGCTTGCCGGCGATGGCGTTGAGCGCCTTGATGTTGGCGATGGTGCGGTCGTTGATGAAGGCCGACTTCAACGACTTGCCCTGGGAGGCGCGGCTGCCTTCGGGGATGCCGCCAAGATATTTGTCGGTGAGCATGCCCTGGGCCAGCGGCGAGAACACGATCGAGCCGACGCCGAGCCCCTCCAGCGTGTCGAGCAGGCCATCCTCCTCGACCCAGCGGTTCAGCATCGAATAGCTCGGCTGGTGGATGATGCAGGGCGTGCCGAGCCGCTTGAGGATGTCGGCGGCTTCGCGGGTTCGCTGCGAGTTGTAGGACGAGATGCCTGCATAGAGCGCCTTGCCCGAGCGCACCGCGTGCTCGAGCGCCCCCATGGTTTCCTCCAGCGGCGTGTCGGGGTCGAAGCGGTGCGAGTAAAAGATGTCGACATAGTCGAGCCCCATCCGCTTCAGGCTCTGATCGAGGCTGGCCAGCATGTATTTGCGCCCGCCCCATTCACCGTAAGGGCCGGCCCACATTTCATAGCCGGCCTTGGTCGAGATAATCAGCTCGTCGCGATAGGCGGAAAAATCGGTGCGCAGGATTTCGCCGAAAGCGGTTTCGGCCGAGCCGGGCGGCGGTCCGTAATTGTTGGCGAGGTCGAAATGCGTGATGCCGAGATCGAACGCCTTGCGCACGATCGCCTGCTTGGTCTTGTGCGGCGTGTCATTGCCGAAATTGTGCCACAGGCCGAGCGAGATCGCAGGCAGCTTGAGGCCGGAGCGCCCACAGCGGTTGTAGATCATTTTTTCGTAGCGATTTTCGGCGGCGACATAGGGCATGGGAAATCCTCGGATCTGAAACGGACGGCTCGGCAATCGCGAACGCAATGACCGGCCCGACGCCCCACCCTTACCCTCTCCCCGACGAAACGGGGAGAGGGTCAGTCTAAATT
>NZ_PNOT02000141.1 GCF_002879535.1 Mesorhizobium intechi | reverse complement strand
AGGCTGCAGACCGCCATCTCCGGTCAGCGCCGGACGCCGCGGTGCGGCAAGGCGTATGTCGCGTTCGACGACGACGTCGGTCGGGCCGCCGATCAGCAGCAGATGCTCGATGTCGTCGCGGCGCACTAGCACCAGCCGGCGATGGCTGTCGACGGCGGTGGCGTCCATCACGGCCAGCCGCGTCTTGCGGTTCCTGCCACCGGCGACAAAGGTACCGAAAGTCAGGTTGCGAACGAGCCTGACGATGACGAGCACGATGACCAGCAGGATCAGCGCCGCGAAGGTCCACAGGAGTGCCGCCGCATAACCAGGGCCCGCCACGCTATCCAGCCACTGCATTGGTTTCCCCTGATCGGTTTTGGAAAGTGACGCGACACTAGACCGTTGCGGCTGGCCACCGCAAGTTGCCTTTCACGCATCGTGAACAGCTTGAAACACTGGGAAGGCCGGCCGGCATCATTTTTATCTGACATTTGCCGCCCGGGCCTTTTCCGGACTAGGAGAATATGATTCAACCGGCTAAAGCGCGTCGCGCTGAAGCGGATTGATGCGACGCGCTTCAGGTCCTTGTATTCTTGCAGGTCGTTTTCCCAAAACCGACGTCATTTTTGGGCGACATGCATTAGGGGCGGGTGTCGGAGCATCGGACTTCACGAGCAGGGGGCATATGGCCAAGGAAGCGCGCGGCGATTTCTATCCGGTACCGATCGTCGACCAGAATACGCGACCGGGCGCGGTCACCCGGCTTATCATCTTCATCGTCGTTCTGACGGGGGCCGCAATCGTCTTCGGCCTGTTCCGCGAGCGCCTCGGGGACCCCTTCCTGCTGGGCATGCTTGGCGTGCTGGCGATGATCGGCGTCGGCTTCCTCTTTGCTACCGCGATCGGCTTCGTGCAGGTCACGCCGCGCTCGACCGGCGATGAGTTGTCCAAGGCTTTCGTCGATTCGATGGCGCAGGGTCTCCTTGTGACGGACACCAAGGGCCGCGTCGTCTACGCCAACCGTGCCTATGCCGACATGACCGGAGCTTCCTCGGCCGCCGACCTCAAGACGGTCGAAGGGCTGCTTTCGGATGTTCCCGAAGCCTCGGTGACGATTTACCGGCTGGCCTCCGGCCTGCGTGACGGCCAGCCGGGCGACGGCGAGTTCCGGCTGGCGCAGTCGATCCGGCCCGGCGCCGACCCCGGCGCCCGCTGGTACCGGGCGCGTGCCCGCACCTTCAACGTTCCGGGCCAGCGCTTGCCGATGCTGGCCTGGCAACTCGCCGACATTTCGCAGGAGCGGGCCGAGCAGGAACGTTTCTTCCTCGATCTGCAGAAGGCCATCGATCACCTCGACCATGCCCCGGCAGGCTTCTTTTCCGCCGACCAGGACGGTCGCGTCACCTACATCAACGCCACTCTGGCGGAGTGGCTGGGCATCGATCTTGCCAGCTTCACGCCCGGGGCGCTGACCTTGCCGGATATCGTTGCCGGCGACGGCATGGCCTTGGTGCGCTCGGTCAAGGCCGACCCCGGCACGACGCGCAACGCGGTCATTGATCTCGATTTGACGACAATGACCGGAGAGGCGCTGCCGGTGCGCTTCATGCATCGCGTTTCGGCCAGCCGCGAAGGTGTCGGCGGTCCGACACGGACGATCGTGCTCAACCGCACGCAAGGCGAGGACGCATCGGCCGATCTGCGCGCGTCGGAAGTGCGCTTCACCCGCTTCTTCAACTCGACGCCGATGGCGATCGCGGGCGTCGATGCCAGCGGGCGCATCCTGCGCACCAACGCGCCGTTCCTGTCGCTGTTTTCCTCGGTCGTCGACCGGGACGCCGTGGATCGCCGCGTGCGGCTCGATACGGTGATCCACGAGCGAGAGCGTCCGGCCTTTGCCGCCGCATTCGAGAAGGCCCGGCAGCGGCAGGCCGACATCGAGCCGATCGACACCGTGCTGCCCGGCAACGAGGAGCGGCACATCCGTTTCTACGTCAATGCCGTCGCCGACGGCACCGGCGGCGAGGGCGCAGAGGAATCGGCCATCGTCTACGCCGTCGAGACGACCGAGCAGAAGGCGCTCGAAGGGCAGATGGCGCAAAGCCAGAAGATGCAAGCGGTCGGGCAACTCGCGGGCGGCATCGCCCACGACTTCAACAATGTGCTGACCGCCATCATCATGGCGTCGGACCTGCTTTTGACCAATCACCGGCCGTCGGACCCGTCCTTCCCCGACATCATGAACATCAAGCAGAACGCCAACCGGGCGGCTTCGCTGGTCAGGCAGTTGCTGGCTTTCTCGCGCAAGCAGACGTTGCGGCCGGAAGTGCTGAACCTCACCGACGTGCTCGCCGATCTCAGGATGCTGCTTGCCCGCCTGGTCGGAAACGACATCAAGCTGAAGATCGACCACGGCCGGGACCTGTGGCCGGTCAGGGTCGATATCGGCCAGTTCGAGCAGGTTGTGGTCAATCTGGCGGTCAATGCGCGCGACGCGATGCCCGCCGGCGGCGATCTCACCGTGCGCACCCGCAACGTCACCGCCGAGGAGTGCAAGACCTTCTCCTATCGCGAACTCGCGGCGGCCGACTATGTCGTGGTTGAGGTCGAAGACACCGGCAGCGGCATCGCGCCGGATGTTCTGAAGAAGATCTTCGAGCCGTTCTTCACCACCAAGGAGGTCGGCAAGGGTACGGGCCTTGGCCTGTCCATGGTCTACGGCATCATCAAGCAGACCGGCGGCTTCATCTTCTGCGATTCCGAGGTCGGCAAGGGATCGACCTTCCGCATCTTCCTGCCGCGCCATATCGCGGAAGCGAAGAGGGCGGCCGAGCCCGGTGATGCGCCGAGTGCCGCGCCGGTCAAGCCGGTCGACAGCACCAAGGACTTGTCGGGGTCGGCCACGGTGCTGCTGGTCGAGGACGAGGATGCCGTGCGCATGGGCGGCATGCGGGCGCTGACCTCGCGTGGCTACACGGTGCACGAGGCCTCCTCCGGCGTCGAGGCGCTGGAAGTCTTCGAAGCCCTGGGCGGCAAGGTCGACATCGTCGTTTCGGATGTGGTCATGCCGGAAATGGACGGGCCGACCCTGCTTGGCGAGTTGCGCAAGCGCCAGCCGGATATCAAGTTCGTGTTCGTGTCCGGTTATGCCGAGGACGCATTCGCCAGGAACCTGCCGGCCGACGCGCATTTCGGCTTCCTGCCGAAGCCGTTCTCGCTCAAACAACTGGCGACGATCGTCAAGGATATGCTGGAGTCCTGATTTAGCTTTCTCCAACGGCCGGCCTTGCAGGCGGCCAAACCCGGCATCCACCATTACGCCGGCGGCGCGGTTGGAGGGCAGGCCTACGGATTGCTTCCCCGGGCGCAGGTCGAGGCGGTGAAGGCGCCGTCGGGCTGCTTCATGATGATGTCGAAGGAGGGCGGGTTCGGGCCATCCAGCGTTGCCTGGGTCATCGACAGCGAGTTGCCGCCCGTGGTGTAGCCGCCGAGTGGCCCCAGCCAGGAGATCTCGCCGTTTGCATCCATCTGATAGTTGTAGGCCTGCTGGGCGGTTCCGAAGGTTACCGGGCCCGTATAGACGTTCCCCTTGATCGTGATGTCGCCGAGATTGAGGAACATGCCGAGCAGGTAGACTTCGCAGTGATAGATGCCGTCAGGCATCTTGCCGTCGCTGAAGTCGGCCCGTGCGGCGCCGGTCGCTGCCGCCAGAAGCGCGGTGCCGATAAGAATGCGTGAAATCGGGGATGCCATAACGTCGCTCGGTTGAGCGGCGAGCTTGCCCTATTTTTGCGCCGTGCTGCAACATCGTCGGCCTGCCTCGCATGTTGAGGCCAAAATCTAGGCACTCGGTGAAATTGGGCAAAAATTGGGCAGATGCCATATGC
>NZ_PNOT02000224.1 GCF_002879535.1 Mesorhizobium intechi | reverse complement strand
CCCTTGAGCTCGCTCTTTTTCGTCTCGCCGCGCTTGGCGGAGAGCGCTGCGCCGGCGGCTTTCTGCTGGGCTTTCGAGGTGGCTGGCATGACGGTTCTCCTTTGGCATCAGGCAGGGAAACGCCGCTCTTCGGCCGTGGTTCCAGTGCCGGTGGCCCCGTTTCTCGTCCCATCGCCGCCGGTCAGGCAGCCAGCTTTGGCGAATTCGTCGGCAGCCTTCCCGTGTCCCAAACCCTGGTGTAGGACGACTGAATGAAGTCTCTCACAGACCCTTCACAAGCTCTCTCCACCGGCCTGGCGAAAATCCGCACCGAATTCCACGTGCCGGATGGATTTGCGGCGGACGCAATGGCCGCGGCGGAGGCGGCGGCCAGACGTGTGCCGAACCATCATGCCGATCGAACGGGCATGCCCTTCGTCACGCTCGATCCGGCGACCTCCACCGATCTTGACCAGGCTTTCTGGATCGAGGCAAGCGGCGGCGATCTTCTGTTGTATTATGCCATTGCCGACGTTGCATGGTTCGTCGAGGACGGCGACGCGCTGGATCGCGAAGCCTGGACGCGAGGCGAGACGTTGTACCTGCCGGACGGTAAGGCCGGGCTCTATCCGCCGGCAATCGCCGAGGGTGCGGCGAGCCTGTTGCCGGACGGACCACGTCCAGCCGCCATCTTCACCGTTCGGGTCGCTGGGGATGGTGCGGTGAAGTTGGATGGCGCGGAGCGGGCAATCATCCAAAGCCGCGCGAAGCTCGCCTATGACAGCGTAAAGGCCTCCGACGTTCCGGCCGGCTTCGCCGAAATGGCGCGGCGCATGGCGGCAAATGAAGAGCGGCGCGACGCTTCCCGCGTCGACCCGCCCGAGCAGGAGGTGGAAAGGCTTGCCGATGGCAGCTTCCGGCTTTCGTTCAGACCGCTGCTGCAATCCGAGCAGGACAATGCCGCGCTTTCACTGGCCGCCAACATGGCGATCGCCGACGCCATGCTGGCGCACAAGACCGGGCTGTTCCGGGTGATGTCTGGGCCGGACGCCTCCAAGGTGCAGGGATTGCGCAACGCGGCACAGGCGCTCGGTCTGTTCTGGCCGGCCTCAACCAATCTGCGCGACTACCAGCGCACGCTCGATCCGGCTGATCCGAAACAGGCGGCGTTGATGCTGGAAATCCGCCGCGCAGGCAACGGCGCGTCCTACCAGCCCTACCATGAAGGTGTCGTCCCCTGGCACGAGGCGATGGCCGCAACCTATGCCCACGCCACCGCGCCACTGAGGCGACTGGCCGATCGCTATGTCGTGCGCTGCGCGCTGGCTATCGCCAACGGCCAGCAAGTGCCGCAGGCGGTCACCGATGCGTTCGCCGGACTGCCGAAGGTGATGGGACGTGCGGATGCCCGCGCTTCGCAGATCAACCACGCAGCCATCGACCTTGCCGAGGCGGTGATGCTGAGGGGACGCGAAGGGGAAACGTTCAAAGCCGTCGTCACCGACTTCGTCGACCATGGCGTGCGCGTCCAGCTTGCCGACATGCCTGTCGTTGCCACCGTAAAGGCCTCCGGTCTCAGGCAGGGCGACGGTGTGACGCTAAAGCTGGCCTCGGCCGATCCGGATCAACGCAGCATCGTCTTCGAACCGGTTTGAGCGACTGGCGTTCCGCCGCTTTGGCTCGCTTTTATGAATGTCGCCGCGCCAGGGCGGATGTCACTTTGGGCGACATGCATTAGCGCACGGACAGTCCAAAGCCCTGCATCAGTCGGCCGACGGCGAAATCCGCCTTGCCTGACGTAAAGACGGCGATGTCGGGCTCGCCTTGCAGCACCCCACCGTCGACGGGCGGCAAGAGCGAAAGGGCACGCCTCGCGATCGCTTCGGCCGGATCGATCCAGTCGACCGGCCATGGCGCGGTCTTGCGCATGCGGTTGACCAGGAACGGATAGTGCGTGCACGCCAGCACGACGATGTCGGTCCTAAGCCCCTCCTGTTCCATGAAACAGGGCGCGATCTCGGCGCGCACGGCTTCCTCGTCGACGAAACCCTCGCGCATATAGGCTTCGGCAAGGCCCGCCAGCCTGTCGCTGCCAACCAGGCGGACATGGCATTTCTGCGCCCATTTGCTGATCAGGTCGCGCGTGTATTGTCGCTTCACCGTGCCCGGCGTTGCCAGCACGGAGACCAGACCGGAGCGGGTACGCTCCGCCGCCGGCTTGACCGCCGGCACGGTGCCGACGAAGGGATGCCCCGGAAATCTGTCGCGCAGCGCATCGATCACCAGCGTCGAGGCTGTGTTGCAGGCGATGACGGAAATGGAAGGCGCAAACCGGTCGAGCAATTTGGCGAAGAGTTCGAGTATGTGGGTGCGCAGTGCCGGTTCTTCCCAGGCGCCGAAAGGAAAGGCCGCATCGTCCGCGACATAGACGAAGCGCCGGTCCGGCATCAGCACGCGCGCCTCGCGCAGCACGGTCAGCCCGCCGACGCCGGAATCGAACATCAGGATCGGCTGGTCAGTCATTGTCGGTTCCCTTGCCGCCCAGCGGCGGCGCGTCCTCGTCGTCACCCACAGGCTTGTGCACCTGGCGATCCGCCTCTGCCTTGCCGGCGCGCGCCGCGGCCGGAAGGCGCCTTGGATCATCGCCCGGCGAGCCGTCGCCGCGCGGCATTGCCGGCGAAAACCTGTCGAGCGAGGAGATGATGCCCCGCAGCACCTTCAGTTCCGGCTCGGCAAAGCCGGCGCGCGTCAGCACGGCGCGCAGGTTGTCGACCATCTTGGGCTTCTTCGGCGCCGGCCGGAAATAGCCGCGCGCTTCCAATGCGCCTTCGAGGTAGGCGAAAAGGCCGTGCAGTTCTTCCTTGCTGGCCGGCTTCATCTCCGGCCCGGTGAAATTGGTCTTGGTCTCGTCCTCGAGGCCAGACTTCATCCACTCATAGGACATCAGCAGCGCGGCCTGGGCGATGTTGAGCGAGGAGAAATCGGGATCGACGGGAAAGGTGACGATCTCGTCGGCGAGCCCGACCTCGTCATTGTAGAGGCCGAAGCGCTCGCGGCCGAAGAGGATGCCGGTGCGCTGCCCAACGCCATGGCGGGCGCGCAACACCCTGCCCGCTTCCACCGGCCCGCGCACCGCCTTGAAGCCGTCGCGCTGCCTGGCGGTCGTGGCGAAAACGAAATTCAGGTCGGCAAGCGCCGAGGCCAGATCGTCGAACACCTTCACGGCGTCGATGACATGGTCGGCACGGCTTGCGGCCGCGCGCGCCTTCTCGCTCGGCCAGCCGTCGCGCGGATTGACCAGACGCAGTTCCGACAGGCCGAAATTGGCCATGGCGCGCGCGACCATGCCGATGTTCTCGCCCAGCTGCGGCTCGACGAGGATGATCGCCGGACCGCCGGGGCCACGCTGAAAGTCTGTTCCGGTCATGTGTTCCAGATGATTGCGCTACGAGGTCACCGCGTCCTGCCATATCGATACGGCTTTTTGAAGAGTTGTCGGTGACCTGGCGACAAATAGCCTTGTCTCGCCACCCCAGCGTTTGCGCGAAAATCCAAATTCGCTCCACTGGCGGGCTGGAGCAAATGGTCAAGCACCCGTACAAGCAGACGAGTCACCTGCGCCGTCTTCTCAAGAGATGGTCGAGACGTGGGCATCGCGGCCGCCGTGGCAATGACAAGCTATCCAACCCTATAC
>NZ_PNOT02000341.1 GCF_002879535.1 Mesorhizobium intechi | reverse complement strand
GCGGAGAATCGCGGCGCCTCGAATTCGCCTTCGCCCAGGCGCGCCAGGATGCGCACCGGGCGGCGAAGCACGCGCGGCAGCACGAAATGGCCCGATGACAACGACAAGCCGAACAGCGACGGCCCGGCCGCGCCCTTCCCCCTGCCTTGCCCCCATTTCAACGCAGACACGAAGCGTCCTCCACCATCCAACTCAACAACTCACCAAACGAATGCCCGGCATGGGCCGCGATTTCAGGCACCAGAGACGTCGGCGTCATGCCCGGCTGAGTGTTGACCTCGAGCCATACAACTTCGCCATTTTCGGAGTGACGATCGTCATAACGGAAGTCCGACCGGGAAACGCCCCGACAGCCGACAGCTTGGTGAGCCTTGAGCGCCAGTGTCTGTATTTTTTGGTAAATATTCGGTGAAACTTTTGCGGGGCATTCGTGTTTTGATCCGCCCGCGACATATTTTGAATCGTAATCGTAGAAGGAATGACCGGTCGGGATGATCTCGCAGACGCCGAGCGCCACATCGCCCATGACGGCGCAGGTCAGCTCCCGCCCGTGGATGTAGCGCTCGACCATCACGGTATCGCCATATTTCCACTCGGATGACCCGACGACCTGCGGCGGATGCGACTGCCCCTCCGACACGATGACGACACCAAAGCTCGACCCCTCATTGACCGGCTTGATCACATAGGGCGGCTTCATCGGATGCTTGTTCTGGATGGCGAAGCGATTGGCGACCTTCGATTCGGCGACAGGAACGCCGACCGATTTGACGATCTTCTTCGCCTGCTCCTTGTTCATGGCGAGCGCCGAGGCGAGCACGCCGGAATGGGTGTAGGGAATGGCGAGATATTCGAGGATGCCCTGAATGGTGCCATCCTCGCCGAACGGGCCGTGCAGTGCATTAAAGGCAACGTCAGGCTTGAGCTCAGCAAGCACCGAACCGACATCGCGGCCGACATCGACGCGGGTGACCTGATAGCCTTCACTCTCCAGCGCATCGGCACAGGCCTTTCCGGAGGACAGGGACACGGGCCGCTCGGACGAAAAACCTCCCAGCAGGACGGCCACATGCTTGCTTTTCATTCCCCGTCATCCCCTCTCACGGCGGACCAAAAACCAAGATTTCCGCAACATTGAGTCCGAGTCCTCCGGCAGGTTGCCCCCCAGACGGAAAACGCGGGTAACGCGTCGAACGACTCAAATCAGGAAACGCTTTCCAGCAGAGAATCAGAGAGTTGATTCACTGGCAAGTGCTTATGATTCCGAGAGATTCACTTTCTGGGAAAATGACTGCGAAAACCGTGTCGCTGAGTCCCCGGAGCAACGGTTTTGCGCGTCTGGGAGCGCGTGGAAGTTCACATCACATGAACTTCAGCAAGGGTCAGAGAAGCTGACCCAAAAACTCCTGGACGGCATGCCCGGGCCGGAAATTGCCGATGCGCTTGATCTCCCACTGCAGCCGGATGCCCGAATGTTCGAGCACGCGGGCGCGCACCGTCTCGCCCAGGTATTCGAGATCGTAGCCGGTCGCCGTGCCGGTGTTGATCATGAAATTGCAGTGCATCGGCGACATCTGCGCGCCACCGATCATCAGGCCACGGCAGCCCGCCTTGTCGATCTCCTTCCAGGCCGACGTGCCCTCCGGATTCTTGAAGGTCGAGCCGCCGGTCTTCTCGCGTATCGGCTGCACGGTCTCGCGGTGATTCTGCACCGCGTCCATCGCCGCCTTGATCGCGGCCTTGTCCTCGGCAAAGCCTTCGAACACGGCCGACGTGAAGATCAGCCCGGCAGGGGCGGACGAATGGCGATAGGCATAGCCCATCTCGGCATTGCTCAGCGTCTGGACATTGCCCTTGCGGTCGAGCGCGCGCACCTCGACCACGCGCTCGCGCGTCTCGACGCCATTGGCGCCGGCGTTCATCCTCAGCGCCCCGCCGATGGCGCCGGGAATGCCGTGATAGAAATGGAAGCCGCCAATTCCGCCTTCCAGCGCCAGGGCCGCTACACGCTTGTCGGGCGTGGCGGCACCCGCCTTGATCCTGATGGGCGAGACGATCTCGGCCTCGCCGAAACCCTTGGCCGAGAGCCGGATGACGAAACCTGGAATGCCGCCGTCCCTGACCAGCAGGTTCGAGCCGACGCCAACGACGGTAAGAGGTATCTCTTCGGGAACCGCGCGCAGAAACGCCGCAAGGTCTTCTTCGTCGGCCGGCTGGAACAGCACCTCGGCAAGGCCCCCGGCGCGGAACCAGGTGATCTTGTCCATCTCGGCATTCGGTGTGAGACGGCCGCGCAGGCCGGAAAGCCGGTCGCCAAGTCTGTCGATCAGGGCCTGGCCGTGCATCATGAGGCGGCAAGCTCCTTTGGCAGAGCATAGGCCCATTGGGTGATGTTGCCGGCGCCGAGGAAGACGACGAAGTCGCCGGGCTTGGCCAGGTCCCGAATGATCGGCGCGATCGCCGCCGGACCTTCTATGTAGCGCGCGTCGCGATGACCGCCAGCGCGGATGCGCGACACCAGCTCGTCCGAGGTGACGCCGTCGATCGGGTCTTCCCCGGCAGCGTACACCGGCGCCACCATCACCGTATCGGCGTCGTTGAAGCAGGCGGAGAACTCGTTGAACAGATCGTGCAGCCGGGTGAAGCGGTGCGGCTGCGCAATGGCGATCACGCGCCCCTTGGTGGCGCTGCGCGCCGCCTTCAGCACCGCCGAGATCTCGACCGGATGGTGACCGTAATCGTCGTACACATCGACGCCATTCCAGGATCCGGTATGGGTGAAGCGGCGCTTGACGCCGGCGAAGGACGACAGGCCCTTTTTGATCGCCTCGCCGGACAGGCCGAGTTCATGCGCGACGGCGATGGCAGCGGTGGCGTTGGAGACGTTGTGGCGGCCAGGCATCGGCAGGCGCAGGCCTGAAATCGTGTCCTGGCCACCGGTCTTGCGGTCGCGGATCACCACGTCGAACTCGGACGTGGCCCCCGCCATGCGGTGGTTGGTGAAGCGCACATCGGCCTGCGCGTTCTCGCCATAGGTGATGACCCGGCGGTCCTCGATGCGGCCGACCAGCGCCTGTACTTCAGGATGGTCGGTGCACATCACGCCAAAACCGTAGAACGGCACGTTCTCGACGAACTGGCGGAACGCCTCGCGCACCTTGTCGAAGCTGCCATAGTGGTCGAGATGTTCGGGATCGATGTTGGTGACGACGGCGATGTCGGCCGGCAATTTGAGGAAGGTGCCGTCGCTCTCGTCAGCCTCGACCACCATCCACTCGCCATCGCCCATGCGGGCGTTGGTGCCATAGGCGTTGATGATGCCGCCATTAATGACGGTCGGATCGAGCCCGCCGGCTTCGAGCAAGGTCGCCACCATCGAGGTCGTCGTCGTCTTGCCATGCGTGCCCCCGATCGCCACCGCCTGGCGAAAGCGCATCAGCTCGGCCAGCATCTCAGCGCGGCGCACGATCGGCAGCAGCTTCTCGCGCGCGGCCTTCAGCTCCGGATTGGTCTTCTTGATCGCCGTCGAGACGACCACCACTTCGGCATCGCCGAGATTCTCGGCCTTGTGGCCGACGAAGCATTCGATGCCCTTGTCGCGCAGCCGCTGCACATTGGCGCTGTCGGCCTGATCGGACCCCTGCACCTTGTAGCCGAGATTGTGCAGCACCTCGGCGATGCCGCTCATGCCGATGCCGCCAATGCCGATGAAATGCACGAGGCCGATGGTCTGCGGCATCTTCATGCTTGCGTCCCTTTCTTGAAATCCGAAACGGTTTTTTGGGACGCAATAGCCTCTGTGAGATCGGCGAGCAACCGTGCCGCGTCCGGCCTGCCGGCCGATTTCGCGCCCGCGGCCATCGCCGCCAGCCGCTCCGGATTGTCCATCAGCCCGCCAATGAGGGCCGCGATGCGCTCGGGCGACAGCGTCGATTGCGGGTGCACCTCGCCGCCGCCGGCGGCGGCAAGGGCTGCCGCGTTCGCCGCCTGGTCGTGGTCGAGCGCATAGGGATAGGGCACCAGCAGCGCGGGCCGGCCGATGACGGCGATCTCCGAGACGGTCGATGCGCCGGAGCGCGAAATCACCAGATGTGCCGCCGCCATGCGCGCCGCCATGTCGGTGAAGAAGGGCGAGACCTCGACGGCGACGCCAAGGGTCGCATAGGCCGTCTTCACCCGCGCCACGTCATCTGCGCGGGCCTGCTGGGTGATCAAGAGACGCCTGCGCTGTGCATCCGAAAGCAACGCGACGGCGCCCGGCACGGCATCGGAAAAGAACTGCGCGCCCTGGCTGCCGCCGAACACCAGCAGGCGGAAAGGCTCCTCCCCCGTCGATGCTGCATAAGCCGTCTTGGCCGCTTCCAGTACCGCCGGCCGAACCGGATTGCCCGTCGTTACCGTCTTTTCGCCGATGGCGCTCGTATCCTGCGGCAGGAAGCCGCCGGCTATGGCATTGACCCGGCCGGCCAGCGCCCTGTTGGCGCGCCCCATCACCGCATTC
>NZ_PNOT02000119.1 GCF_002879535.1 Mesorhizobium intechi | reverse complement strand
CGTCGGCATCGTCTTGCCCGGCACAACGGTGCTCATCATCGTCGGTGGCCTGGTCGGGGCCGGCATCATCCAGCCTTTGCCGGTCGTTCTGGCCGCGATGGTCGGGGCGGCGATCGGCGATACCATTTCCTACTTTCTCGGCAAGTGGCTCGGGCGCGGCGTCGTCCACAAATGGCCGCTCAACCGCTACCGCCGCGAGGTCGCCAGGGCGCGGCTGTTCTTCCAGCGTTATGGCTTCGCAGCGGTTTTCGTCGGCCGTTTCTTCGGCCCCGTCCGCGCCACCGTGCCGCTGGTCGCCGGCATGATGGGCATGCACCGGCGCCGCTTCCAGATCGCCAACATCCTGTCCGCGATCATCTGGGCACCGGTCGTGCTGTCGCCGGGTTGGCTGGTGGCCAAGGGCGCCGGCAGCATTCCCGAACTCGATGTGACCAGCCTGTTCGGGCTGGCGGCGATCGGCGTGGTCGCCCTGATCATCACGGCAGTGATCGCGCTCAAGCTCTGGCGCAGGCGAACCGCCCGCGCCTAGCGGCGTTTCCTGAACACGCCAATCATCGGCCCCAGATTCCAGTAATCGTCGTTGCGGCCGATGCCAGGCGCGAACAGGCTCGATATCGTGCCGTCGAGAAACAGCGCATTGTCGCAGCCGAGGGCATCGCGGAACAGCCGTGCGAATGCATGGAAGTTCACCGTGCCGTTCGAAATGGCAAAGACCGCGACGCCGTCCTTGCGCACCCCGACGCCGTCGCGGGTCTTGCGCGAGGTGCCGTCGGACTGAAATTTCGGATGAAGCTGGCCGTCGACCACCAGCATTGGCCCGGACTGCGTGGCATAGTTGGTGGATGGCCGGTTCCTGACGAAGTCCCTCGTCGCCTGGACCGCGGCCTTGCCGCCGCTGATGTAGAAGATACCATTCGGCTGCAGCGAAAAATTGCCGCTTCCCGATCCTGTCTTCACGCCGGCCATTTCCCGGCCGCGCTCGACATAGAGGCCGACCGGCCGGAGGTCTGGATGATACATGCCGGCGTTGACGGCAAACAGCATGGTGCGGCCGGCCGCGCGCTGGGCAGCATCGAGATTGTGCAGCGACTGAAATGGCTTGCCGGCCGGATCCTTCCAGAACAGTTCGATCGAATACAGCTTCGGATCCACCTCGCAGACGAGATAGCTGGTCGCCTCGAAGGCGAAGCCGCGGCACGGCGGCAACGACACGAACCATTGGCTGAATGCCATCGTGCTGGCGAGGGCTTGGGGCAGCGCGGCTTTGACCAGCCCCAGCAGCAGGGGCGCCGCGTTCAGAAGTGTCAGAAAGTCCATGCGCCTGCGGATGCCAGCTTCAATCAGCTGCCGTGGTTATCACCACTTGCTGGCACGATGGAAGAGCCGCACCAGCGGAACGGACCGAGGTTGATGCTCGGACGCAGCGGAGCCGACCCGACTATTTGACCGCGCTGACCAGTTGTTCGTCGCCACCCAGGATGGAAACCCAGCGCCCGGTGTTGTCACTCGCCTGCCGCTTCAGGTAGCGATAGCTCGTCTGGTTCCAGAGCCGGACCTTGTCAGTCAGATTGTCGAGGATGAAATCGCCCTTGTCGGTGCGGACCGTCAGCACGGCGTGACCCTCGCCGTCAGGCTTGCGAACCACCGTCATCAAAAGATTGGCTATGGCAATGCCCAGGCTGTTGAGCTCACGCCGCTTTTCCAGCGCGTAATCCTCGCAGTCGCCAAAACCGTTGTCCGGATAGGCCCACCACTCGTCCTTGCCGTAATTGTCCATATCGCTCATCGGCTTGACGCGCGTGTTGACCGAGAGGTTCACCGCCGAGATGTCGTGCAGCAGCTTGCTGGTCAGGCGTTCCGGCACGCTGTCGGGCGAGCGGATCGAACATTCGGCGACATGGATCTTGCAAAAATCATAGTGACCGATCGGCTGGGAGGTCGAGCCGCCGACAACCATGGAAGCAGGCGCGGCATAGGCCGACCCCGCCACCGACCAGAAGACGGTCACGGCAACCGCCAGCCCCTTCGCCTTGCGGCGCCAACCCATCGAGGATGCCATCCGGCCCCACCCACCTGTTTTGTTAACAGAATGTTAAGGGCGGTTATATTCCGAAGTCAATCAACCCTGGCGATCACATCTCCGAGGGAGCGACTCATGCGCCCAACTGGTGCCGGCACGCAACACTGGCCCTGCTAAGCCAGCCATCCCATCGCAAGGCCGAGCAACAGAACGACGCCGAGCAGGCCGCGATAGATGACGAAAGGCCAGGCGGAGAAGCGTTCCAGCACCCGCATCAGGCCCCAGATGGCAAAGAAGGCGGAGATCGAGGCGATGACAAGCCCGGTGGCAAGAACCGACCAGCCATGGGCGTCGAGATGAACCTTGTGCAGTTCCCACAGTTCCTTGAGACCGGCGAGCGCGATCGCCGGCAGCCCGAGCAGAAACGAGAAGCGCGCCGCCTCGGCCCGCTTGAAGCCGAGCCCCAGCGCCGCCGTCAGGGTCGAACCCGAGCGCGAGACGCCGGGGATCAGCGCGCCGATCTGGGCGACGCCGACAAGCAGCGCATCGGCGAGCGACGCCTCGGCGATGGTGCGCTTGTGGCGGGCGAAAATTTCGGCCAGAGCCAGCAGGATCGCCATGGCTATGCACGACCAGCCGATCACGCTCAGGCTGCGCAACGGCGAATTGCAGGCATTAAGGACGCCAGATAGCGCGACGCCCGCAATGACGATCGGGATCGTCGCCAGCACGATCCAGGACGCCAGCCGGAAATGCCGGTCGGAAAAATCGCGGCGCTTGAGCGCGTCGAGCGAGCCGAACAGAAGATCCCTGACATCGCCCCAGAAATAGCTGACCACGGCTGCAAGGGCGGCAAGCTGCATGGCGGCGGAGAAGGCGGAGCCCGGGTCTTGCCAGCCGAGTATCGCCGGCACGATTCGCATATGAGCGGTGGAGGAAATCGGCAGCAACTCGGTGATACCTTGCACCAAACCGAGAAAGGCGACCTTGGCATATCCCAGACCGACAAAGCCCGTGTCCACGCCCTGGGTGCAAATGTCAGCCATGTCGAGCCTTTCCGTCGGAGAATCTAGAAGAGCGGTCCGCGCGTGCAATAGACGCGCGATGCGCGGAATCCAATTTACCGATTTGTAAGGCGTCTCTCCAGTTGACAAGTCGCGCATCAATATTATGATCTCGTAACCTTACATTGTAAGTTTGGTGATGGAGGAGCGCCATGCAGACCGCCCTGTCAGAATTGCAAGCGCCAGCCGACCCCCGCCCGCCAGCCATCGCGATCGAGAATGTCACGCGCGACCTCAGCCGCACCCTCGAGCGCGCCGAGGTGAACGCCTGGCTCGACCTCTATGCCGCCGCGCCAGCCGATTTCGCGGCAAGGCAAGGCCTTTCAATAGCGGGAGCAGGCGACCTCGCCTGGACCACCTGCGCGACGATCCCGTTCGTCCATTTCAACTGCGTGAAGAATTTCGGCGTCGACAGCCCGGCCTCGGAAAGCCAGCTCGACGCGCTGCTAGCGCACTACCGCGCCGCGGGCATTTCGCGGCCTTGGTTCTATGTCAATCCACACACCGAACCATCGCTCGTGAGATGCTGGCTCGAGGCGCGCGGCCTGCAGCGCCAGGGCGGCTGGGAGCGGATCTATCGCGGGGCCGAACCGCTGTCGTCGGAGCCGCTTTTCACCGTTAATGGGGTTTCGGTCGAACGCGTGACGAAGGCATCGGCAAGCGAATGGGCCGGCTTCATCGACAAAAGCTACCGGCTGCCCACCTCACCCTGGCTGCTGGCTCTGGTCGGTCGACAGGGCTGGCATCACTTTATGGCCAAGCGGGACGGCGCCGTGGCGGCGGTGCGCTCTTTGTTCATCGGTGCCGACGGCGCGGCCTGGAGCGGCATCGAAGCGCCGGTGCCGGGCATCATGGCGCCGAGCTTCGATCTCGACGCGGTGATTGGAGAAGCACTGGTGCGCGACGGGATTGCCGCCGGCGCCAAGCTGTTCGTCGCCGACATCGAGGCGCCCCACGAGGAACGCGACGGCCCGGCCTATCGCAACTATGCGCGCCTCGGCTTCAGGATTGCCTATTTCCGCAGCCACTACAGCTACATGTCGGCCAGTTCCAACTGACCGCGCCTAACTGCGCAGCCATTGCTGGAAGCAACTTCTGGCCACTATGTGGGCCGGCGGAACGACCGGCTGATCGGCGCGTGCGTCATCGGGCGCCCGGCTGCGAGCTCGTTCGAGCAGCATGCGTACCTGTTCCGGGCGGACACGGTCGCGCTCCATAACAAGCAGGACCATCGGATCGCTTAAAAGCTCGTCCAGGCTGCTGATGCTGTCGTCCATCCGTCGTCTCCTCGATACCGGCCCGCGCAGCATAGATAGGAGGACAATGATGGCCGGCCAATGACGTTTTGCCGGCTATCGCGTGATGATTTGGATCAATTTTCGGTCATGGTCGCGTTGCCTTCTTCCAGGGCAAGAAGGAACGATCTTCAGCCCGGCGGCGGAGCGCCTTCATGTTGCGGCAGGCCGTCACCGAGCATCACCCAAGGCTGCTTCGAGGCGGTGAAGATATGCATCTGCGGCCTGAAGGCCGAGGGATCGTCAAGCGACCCGGTGGTGATGCCGATGATGCCGGCGGAGTCGCGACGCGAAAACATCGTCGTGCCGCAACTCGGGCAGAAGCCGCGCTTGAGATCGGGCGACGTGTTCACGGTGGCCAGCGGCCCCTCGATGGTCACCTCATCGATGCGAAAAAGCATGCGCGCGTTGAAGGCGGCGCCGATCGCCTTCTGGCAAAGCCGGCAATGGCAGATGCGTTCGTTGATAGGCGCCGCGTCGGCGCTGTAGCGCACCGCTCCGCACAGGCACCCGCCCTGATGTTTAGCCATATCACCGTGTCCATGATGAGAATGTGCGGCCGAGGTAAATGGGCAGGACCGATTGGGTCAATTGAAAAGCTTTGATACTGTTTCATCGATTACCGTGATGGGCGAGCCATGACACAAGACATCGAAACCATCGGCATTGCGGATCTGTTCGGGCCGTCCTCGCCCGGCCGCGACCGCGCCGACGCCCGCATCATGGCGGCCGCTTCGGGAATAGGCTTCATGGCGGTTCGGGATTTTCGCGGAGACGCCTGGCTGACGCCGGAACGCCGAGCGCAATTGCTGCGCATCTTCGCCCTTCCCGACACCGAGAAGCAGAAATTGCTGCGCTGGAATTTCGACCGCAGCAGGAAGAATGTCTATCGCGGCTGGTTTTCGCTGCAGCCGACAGCCGTTTCCTACAAGGAAGGCATCGACAT
>NZ_PNOT02000162.1 GCF_002879535.1 Mesorhizobium intechi | reverse complement strand
GTGCTGCTGCTGATCACCGTGCCGGTCATGGCGCCGGCGATCTTCGCCGGCTTCTTCCTGTCGATGACCTTCTCCTGGGATGAGTTCGTGATCTCCTTCCTTCTGACCCGCTTCGACACCACGCTGCCGGTGGAGATCTGGAACCTGCTGCGCTCGGGCCTCAACCCGAAAACCAACGCCGTCGGTTCGCTGGTCTTCGCCGTTTCCATCGTGCTGGTCGTGCTGTTCGAACTGACATTGCTGCGCCGGAGAAAAGCATGACCGCGCCTCTGGTCGACATCCGCGCCGTCTCGCACCGTTTCGGGCAACTGGCGGTGCTGAAGAACGTGTCGTTGCGGATCGAGTCCGGCAGCTACACCATCCTGCTTGGGCCGTCGGGCTCGGGCAAGACGACGCTGTTGTCCATACTGGGCGGCTTCGTCATGCCCAGCGAAGGCAAGGTGTTCATCCGCGGCGAGGACTGCACCGCGGTGCCACCGGCCAGGCGCCCGACGACGACCGTGTTTCAGGATTATGCGCTGTTCCCGCATATGAGCGTCGGCGGCAATGTCGGCTTCGGGCTGCGCATGCAGGGCGTCGATGGCGCGACGCGGGCCGCAAAGGCGCGCGAGGCGCTGGCGTTGGTGGGGCTGGCCTCCGCCTTCGACAAGAAGCCGCACCAGCTCTCCGGCGGGCAAAGGCAGCGTGTGGCGCTAGCGCGGGCGCTGGTCATCGAGCCTGCCGTGCTGCTGCTCGACGAGCCGCTCGGCGCGCTTGATCTGAAATTGCGCCGGCAGATGCAGGACGAGTTGAAGGCGATCCAGAAGCGGGTCGGCACCGCCTTCATCCATGTCACCCACGACCAGGAAGAAGCGATGGCGCTGGCCGACCATTGCGTGGTGATGAATGACGGCCGCATCGAGGACGAAGGGCCGCCCGAGCGCGTCTATGCCAGGCCGGCGACACGTTTTTCGGCGACCTTCATGGGCGAAAGCACGATCCTTTCCGGCAAGGTCACGGAACGCGGGGACAGGACAAGCACGGTCTCGACGCCGGCCGGCCCGGTCTTGGTGCGCAGCGCCTTGCTTGTGGGTTCGGCTGTAGCATTGGCCATCCGGCCGGAGCATCTCGTGCTCGACGGGGCCGCCGGCACCGCAAGCCTCGGCATGGCGAAAGTGGGCGACGTCGTCTTCCAGGGCAGCTTCAAGCGCGTGCTTGCCGCCTCCGTCGAAGACCCCTCGCTGCAATTCATCGCCAAGCTGCCGGCGACAGCCACCGTCCAATCCGGCGACACGGTTGCCGTTTCGTGCGATACCGACCAGATCATCGTTCTGACGGACTGAAATGGGATCGCTTCCGGTCATCGACGCACCAGACTGGTACGAGGCCATCCGCATGGCGGACGGCGTCACGCTGATCCACGAGCCATGGATAAAACCGTTCTTCCGCTGCAACATCTGGCACGTGCGCGGCCGCGACCGTGACCTTCTGTTCGACACCGGTCTCGGCCATTTCAGCCTGCGCACATATGTGCCGCTGGTCACGGAACGCAAGCTGACCTGTGTCGCCAGCCATACGCATTTCGACCATATCGGCTGTCATCACGAATTTCCCGACCGTTGCGTGCACCGGGCCGAAGCGAAAATCCTCGCCGATCCGCGCAATGAGTGGACGGTGGCTGACCGCTATGCGACCGACGATATGTTCGATGGATTGCCGCAAGGCTGGGAGTCGTCCCGCTACCGGATCCTGCCTGCCCCGGCCGACCGTCTGCTCGAGCATGGCGACATCGTCGATCTCGGCGACCGCGCCTTCGAGGTGATCCACACACCGGGCCATTCACCGGGCGGCATCGCGCTCTACGAGAAGAAGACCGGCATACTATTGTCCGGCGACATTATCTATGACGGCCCGCTGATCGACGATGTCTACCATTCGGACATGTCCGACTATGTCGAGACTCTGCTCGCGACGCGCGAGCTCGACGTCTCGGTCGTGCATGGCGGCCATTTCCCGAGCTTCGGCAAGGTGCGCTACCGCCAGCTGATCGACGAGTACCTGGCGCAGAAACGCCAGGCCGGCTGCCACCTGCGGCGGCACACCTGAGAAACACGAGATCAGTTCACCGTTTCACGGAACCGGCGAACTGATCCAACTCTTTGTTTTGACGCAAATTCCGGGCGGAAAACCGCATACACTTTTCGTGGAATTGCTCTAAGGCATCAATTCAAAGTGCCGCGGGAATGCCTGGTGCAGCAGGAGCAGCATGGTCTTGCGCAGCACGTTGGTGTCGCGGCTCGAAGGGTTCAGATGGTCCCAGTACCATGCGCCGTGAACCAGATAATTCAGGCTCTCCGACAAGGTGTTGATGTCGACGCCGGCATAGCCGCCGCTGCGGGAAATCTCGATCAGCAGCTCGCGCGCTTCGGCGGTGTAGGCGAGATCGCTCGGCAGGCCGATCTCATTGTAGATCTGCATGCTCTTGCGGTCGCTTGAGAACACGACAAAGACCGACACCCATTTGGGATGCTGCCGGGCGAAACGCTGCGCACAATCGACGGCGCCCAGCAGCCTTTCGGCCGGCGGCAGGCCGGGCGCCCGCACCAGGCTGATCCACAGCGCGTCATACTGGTCGCTGAGATACTGAAGCACAGCCCGGAACAGGTTTTCCTTGCTGCGAAAATGAAAGACGACCAGCGCGTTGGACGAGCCGACATGTTCGGCGATGCGCTGCATGGTGAGGCTCGCCAGGCCCTCCTCCGCGATGAGCTCGATGGTGGCGTCGATGATGCGCTGCACGCTGGCTTCGCCGCGCTCGCGTCGGCGGTCCTTGGGCGGCGCGGCATCGTTTGCCGCGCCCTTGGTCGTCCCGAGCTTGCGTTTTTCCGGCTTTGCGGTGGCCTTGCGTTGCGGCATTTTCGTCAGGCCCTTCCAACCCACGGCGGAGATACCTGCCGCATATATTGCCTTGCCATGCGCACGCCGGCCCATCCCGGAATCGCTCAAAGCAACGGGCGTGTTCCCGTGTTCCCATACCACTGCCCCCGGGCCGTTTCATAGGCCACCCCCGCCCGGAAGACATCCGCATCACTATAGGTGCGGCCGACGATCTGGATGCCCGTCGGCACGCCGCTGGCGGCGTTGCCCGACGGTATGGACAGAACAGGGCAACGGCTCAGCATGTTGAACGGCGTCGTCATCACCCAGCCCAGCGAGGGGTTCACCTCCTTGCCGTTGATTTCGACCTTGTCCCTGGTCTGGTCGAACTCCGCCGGTACCGCGGGCAACGCGTTTGTCGGGCAGATCAGCACATCATAGGTTTCCAGCAGCGGGCCGAGCGTCTGGTACATCCTGGCCGCCACATCCAACGTCGCGACGAAGTCGGTGGCCTTTGACTTCTGCCCGTCCTCGGCAAACCGCCGGGCATAGCTGGTCATGTCGCTGGCGTGCTCCGCGAGCAGTTGCGACAGGGACGCGCCGAACAGGTGCTCGAGATAGGCCATTCCGGCCTTGAGCACCCCGTCATCCCAGCCAAGGTCGACTTCCTCGACCGTGGCGCCGAGCGAGCGGAACACATCGCAGGCGGCGAGCGTGTTCCTACGCACGTCGGGGTCGACCTCGAAGGAACCGAGATCCATTGAAAAGGCTATTCTCCAGCCTTTGATCGGCTTGTAGTCGAGCGGCAGGCGCAATTTGGGACGCAGCGTGGCGATGTCGAGCGGGCTCGGCCCCGCCATGACGTTCTGCAGCAGGATCGCATCCCTGACGTTTCGCGCCAACGGCCCGGTGTGGCAGTAGAAATCAAGGTTGAAAGGCGGCTCATCGGGATTGCGACCGTAAGGCGGCTTGTAGCCGACAAGACCGCAGGCCGAGGCCGGAATGCGGATCGATCCGGCAATGTCCGAACCGGTAGCGATCGATGATGTTCCAGAAGCGAGCGTTGCAGCAGCACCACCCGACGAACCGCCTGGCGTGAAATCGCGATTCCATGGATTGCGTGTCACCCCCCACCGCTTCGACCAGGTGTATCCGGCACAACTGAATTCCGGCGTCGCCGTGCGGGCATGCACGATGCCGCCGGCCTTCATGATGCGCTCGTTCATCGTCGAGGTGTGGCCGCCAATGGCGTCCCTCGACAGCAGCGAGCCATGCGAGGTCGGCTTGCCCTTGATGTAGCTCTCATCCTTGATGCCGATCGGCAGGCCTTCCAGCGCGCCGGTCCTGGCGCCCCTGGCGTATTTCGCCTCGGCTCTGGCGGCCAGCTTCATCGCTTCCTCAAAATACGTGAAGGTGAAGCAGTTGATCGCCGATCTGGTGGCTTCGGCGCGGCGAATGGTGGCCCGCATCAATTCGACGGGCGAGAGTTTCTTTGCCTTGAACAGCCGCAGCGCCTCATGGGCCGGCATGTAGCAGAGGTCGAGATCGGACATCTGAAATCTCCCGCGATCGCAAGACCGCACTGGCGTGGAGGGCGCCGGACCGCACGCCGCGGCCCGGTGGCTGTTGGGTGGGTCCGGCCGGCCGCGCTACTTCTGGAGGTCGGTCCAGATCTTCGTGTAGAGCGCCTGCACATCCGATGGACAGGCCGGCATGAACTGGCCCTTGGCGGCAAATTCAGCCGGAACGTGCACTTCCGGCGCCGTCTTCATGTCGTCCGGCATGAAAGCCTCGGAGCCCTTGATGCCGTTGGCGTAGCCGGCGAAAGCCGAGATCATCGCGGCGTTCTTCGGGTCCATGATGAAATTCTGGAACAGCTTGGCGTTCTCGACATTCTTGGCGTCCTTGAGGACGGCGACATTGTCCATCCAGATCGGAAAACCTTCCTTGGGGTAGCCGTAAACGATCTTGTCGTTCTGTAGCCGCTCGCGCAGCGATATGCCGTTCCAGTTGACGCCGGCGGCAATGTCGCCCCGGCCCAGGCCGTCGACGGCCGCGTAGTCGAGCGAAAGCCATTTCGCCTTCGCCTCGACCAGTTTGTCGTGCACCTTCTTCAGCACCTGCATGTCTTTGGTACAGTATTTGCCGCCCTCATAGGCGATGGCGAGGAACATGATGTCCCCCATTTCGGGCACGACATTGATCTTGCCGACAAGCTCCGGCGGCGGGTCGAGAAAAATCGCCGAGGTGTTCGGGTCGCCGGCATACACCGACTTGTTCACCGAAATGCCTGTCGTCCCCCACTGCCACGGAACAGTGTATTTGCGGCCCGGATCGAATGGAACGTCAACCCATCGCTGATCGACATTCTTGAAATTCTCCATCTTGTTGGGGTCGGTTTCCAGAAGCAGACCTTCGCTGATCCAGACCGGCACGACGTTGGCCGATGGCACGACGATGTCATAGCCGGACGCGCCCTGGCGGACCTTGGCCAATGCGGTGTCGTTGGAATCATAGTCGGTGACGGTGACCTTGATCTTGTAGGTCTCCTCGAACTTCTTGATCAGATCCGGGCTGGTGTAGTTGCCCCAATTGTAGATGTTGAGTTCGCCATCGGCGCGGGCAACGCCTGTTGCAGCGAGCAGCGACAGCCCGACGGAGGCCGCGGTCAGTTTCCAGTTCATGCTAGTGCTCCCATTTTTGGGACCGGCGGCGTCGCCGCCTCGGTCCGCCTCCTGCTGATGAACAAGCGTGGC
>NZ_PNOT02000073.1 GCF_002879535.1 Mesorhizobium intechi | reverse complement strand
CCCCCGAACAGGCCGTGGCGACCGCGCAGGCGCCGGCGAACATGCCGTTCGGCAAGGCTGACCCCGCAGCGCTCGCCGCGGCTGCTGCCGCCGATCCGGCGCAGGTTGCCGTCAACAACATCCCCGTGCCGACATGGCGTCCCGAACGCACGCTGCCGGCGGATCTCGCGCCGCCGCCCAGCAAGGATGTGCTGATGGCGCTGGCGGATACGGCCGAACAGGGCAAGACCGCGACCGATGCGTTCTCGGTGCTGCCCTCGGCACGGCCCGAGCCGGCCAAACCGGACGCCGTCAAGGCCGTCCTCGACGAGGCCAACGCCCAGGTCGGCAATGCCGACCAATATCAGGTTGCGTCGCTCTCCGAAGAGCCGCGCTCGGCCTTCAACGATCCATCGTACGTCGATGTCGCATCGCCGCGCCAGGCCGTTGCCGCCCGTCCGGCCGGTTCTGATCCGGCCGCAGCGATCGGCGCCGGCGTGAAGACGACCCGCAAGGAAGCGAGGGCCACCGCCCGCGACCAGAAGCCGGGCCCCAGGGCCATGGTGGTCGCCGCGGCGCCCCAGGCCGCCCGCTGGGCGCTGACCAGCGGCGACAACGTCGCCACCGTTTCGAGCGCGACGACGGCGCCGGGCTACGCTTACAACATCGTGCATACGGCGCCGAGCGAGGTCTATACCGCCGGCTTCCAGACCGCCGCCCAGGCGCCAGACCCCAGCCGCTTCACCGGCAATGCCGTCAGGTTCCTGTCGGTCGCCCGCTTCCAGACGAAGTAGCCGGCTGCCCAGATACAGCAGAAGCCGCGCCGGGCAACCAGCGCGGCTTTTGCTTTTCCAGGATACGGCAGATGCGATGTCGCGGTACCGGGGATCACACACGGCTGAACTTCTCGTGAAGCCGGAACGGCTCCCTCGTTTCCGGGTTGGTTGGGGGTGCGTTCCAACCTGAGGATATTCATGAAGAAGGTTCTATTGGCGTCAGTTCTGGCATTGGTTGCAGCATCTGCCGCGATTGCTCCATCGCAAGCCGAAACCGTGATCATCAAGAATGGCAAGCATCACTGCCGGACCAGGCTGGTCACGCATTGGGTGCACCATCACAGGGTGACCGAGAAGGTCAGGCTCTGCCGCTGATCCGGAACCGATAGGATCCGGGAGAATTGGCCCGGTCGGCGGGAGTCGGCCGGGCCTTTTTCGTGCCAGCCGATGTAGCGCTTACGGCCTGTTCCGAGCCCTAGTCGATCTCCAGCGTGGCGGCCTCGCCCCTGGCCAGAAGCCGTGCGGCGTCACGTGCCGGCGGCAATCCGAAATGGCGCGCATATTCCCGGCTGAACTGGGATGCGCTTTCATAGCCGACGACAAAAGCGACACGTGGCGCTGCCTGGCTCCGCGATCAGCAGATGACGCGCTTCCAGCAGCCGGACCTGCTTCTGGTATTGAATCGGGCTCATGGCGGTTGCCGCCTTGAAGTGGCGGTGAAACGAAGCGTTGCTCATATGTGCGAGCGCCGCCAGCTCATTCACATCGATAGGCTCGTTGTAGTGCGATCGTATCCAGGCGGTGGCACGGCGGATCTGCGACAGGCGGCCGTCAGCGCGCGCCAGCTGGCGCAGCTTCGCGCCTTGCGGACCCTGCAGCAGGCGGAACGCGATCTCACGTTCGAGCATGGGCGCGAGCACCGGAATTTCGACCGGACGGTCGAGCAGCCGCAGCATGCGGCGCCAGGCATCGAGCAGTTCGTCATCCAGCCGGTTGGTGACGAAGTTGTCGCCGTCGACCGCAGGCTTGTGGTCGACAAGCAGGCTGGCGATCAATCCGACATCGAGGGCGAAGGCGATGGCCATGTAAGGAAGGGCGCTGCTCGCCTCGACCAGCTGGCTGGTGGCGGGCGTCTCCACCGCATAGACGAAATAGCTGCCGGCGCCGTAGCGAAGCGTGCGGTCGCCGATCAGCACAGTCTTGGCACCTTGCAGCACGAACAGCGCCGTCGGCTGGCAAAGCTCGGGCAGCGGCGGGGTTGCAACCTCGCTACGGCCGATGGTGACACGCGGGATGGCCGTCCTTGTGCGCCGCCCATGCGCATGGCGGCCGGCGATCGCGATCAGTTCCTGCAAGCGTCCTTCCATGTCTTCAGCATTGCCGATCCATGCGGGCCGCGCAATCAGTTGAGAGGATTAGGCAAGAGGACGCGAGTATCCGGCGCGCCAAATCGGCCGGCGCACGTCATGTCTGGGTTCCAAAGAAGGAGACGTGGACATGACGACGAAAACGAATGCGCTGATCACCGGCGCCAACAAGGGCATCGGCCTCGAAACCGCTCGCCGGCTGGCAGCCATGGGGTTCAAGGTTTGGCTCGGCGCTCGCGATGCCGAGCGCGGGGAGGGCGCGGCAAGGGCGTTGCGCAATGAAGCGCTCGACGTCGAATGGCTCGCTCTCGACGTCGCCAGCGACGACAGCGTGGCGGCGGCGGCCGGGACCTTGACGGCGCAGGTCTCCAGCCTCGATGTGCTGGTCAACAATGCCGGCATCGCCCCAGGCTATGTGGACGCGCTCGGACCTGACGGCCGCTACGGACGGCCGCCAAGCCGAGAGAACGTTGAGGATATGAAGGCCACCTTTGACGTCAACGTGTTCGGACCGGTTCGCGTCACCCAGGCCTTCCTGCCGCTGCTCCTGGCAGCGCCCGCCGCCCGCATCGTCATGGTCAGCAGCTACCTCGGATCGATCGCGCGCGCCGCCGGCAACAGCCAGTCGCCCAATGTCATGGGCTATGGCAGCTCGAAGACAGCGCTCAATGCCATCACCGTGGCCTTCGCCCGGGAGCTGTCGCCGCGCGGCATCATGGTCAACGCCGCCGCTCCCGGCTACACCGCGACGGACCTCAATGCGCACAGGGGCGGCCGTACGGTGCAGCAGGCCGCCGGGGTCATCGTGCAGCTGGCGACGCTGGAGGCTGGCGGGCCGACCGGCGGCTATTTCGACGAGAACGGTGCGTTGCCCTGGTGAACGAGGACCGACTATTTCCTGAGCTGGCTGGCAGCGCGTGCGAGCGCTTCGATCTCGTCCCACTTGCCGGCCTTGACCATGTCGTCGGGCGCGACCCAGGAGCCCCCGACGCAGATGACGTTGGGCAGGCTGAGGTAGTCGGCCGCGTTCTTGCCGGTGATGCCGCCCGTCGGGCAGAATTTGACATCGGCCAGCGGCGAGGCAAAAGCCTTCAGCGAGGCGATGCCGCCGGATTGCTCGGCCGGGAAGAATTTCAAGAAGCGCAGGCCCGCTTCACGCGCGGCCATGATCTCGCCGGGCGTGATGGCGCCGGGCAGCAGCGGAACCTCGCTGTCGGCGGCTGCTGCCAGAAGCTCGCGCGTGATGCCGGGGCTGACGATGAAGCGCGAGCCGGCGCTGGCGGCCTCGTCGAACTGCCTGCTGTCCAGAATGGTGCCGGCGCCGACAATCGCTTCCTCGACCTCGGCCGCCACCCGCCGGATCGCTTCCAGCGCATCGGCGGTCCGCAGCGTGATCTCGATCGCCGGCAGGCCGCCGCGTGCCAGGGCACGGGCCAACGGCACCGCATTGGCGACATCATCGATCTTCAGTACCGGAATGACCGGCTGGCCGTTGAGGAGCGACAGGAGTTTTTCGGTCTTGCTGGGCATCTGCCTCTCCATAGCCAAGGGTTATTTCAACCGATTAGCAGACGGGTGTTTGCCTGTCCATGAAACCGGTCGCGTCGCGATGTCACGCGCTGCCGGACAGCTTGCCGGCTCTTTCCCGACGGGCCATGACAGGTGCCGAAGCCGGTTTCGCCTTGAATCGGCTTTTACGAGCGTCTAGTTGCTCTGGCAATGATACCGTCCGCTCCATCCCAGCCGGTCCGCGTCGCCGCGCTCTACAGGTTTGCCCGGCTCGACGCCTTCGAGAGGCTGCGCGCGCCGCTCGCGGCCTTCTGCTGCGGACGCGGCATCAAGGGCACGCTGCTTCTGGCGCATGAGGGCATCAACGGCACCGTCGCCGGCAGCGAAGCAGCGGTCGCCGAGCTCATCGACCATATCGAAGCCATCGACGGGCTGGCGGGGCTCGAGATCAAATACAGCGCAGCCGCGGAAATGCCGTTCCACCGCATGAAGGTGCGGCTGAAGCGCGAGATCGTCACCATGGGCGTCCAGGACATCGACCCGGCGACAAGCGCCGGAACCTATGTCGCGCCCGCCGACTGGAACGCGCTGATTTCCGAGCCCGACACGATCGTCATCGACACGCGCAATGCCTACGAGGTCTCCATCGGCACCTTCAAGGGCGCGGTCGATCCGGCCACCGCGAGCTTTCGCGAATTCCCGGCCTGGGTGGAAGCGCACCGGGCGGAACTCGAGGGCCGCAAGGTGGCGATGTTCTGCACCGGCGGCATTCGCTGCGAAAAGGCGACCGCCTACGTGAAATCGCTCGGCTTCGAGGATGTGTTCCATCTCAGGGGCGGCATCCTCAAATACCTCGAGGAGGTTCCGGCCGAGCAGAGCCTGTGGCAAGGCGAGTGCTTCGTCTTCGACGAGCGGGTTTCGGTGTCGCACGGTCTCGCCGAGGGTGACGCGCAACTCTGCCGCGCCTGCCGCCACCCGCTGACCGCGAGTGAGTTGGCATCACCCAGATATGTCACAGGCATTTCTTGCCCGCATTGCTTCGACGTTCGTACCGACGAGGACCGTCAGCGCTACGCCGAGCGCCAGCGGCAGGTCGAGCTTGCGCAGGCGCGGAGCAAGGGGCCGCATATCGGGTCCTGATTCGGGCAAGCGGGCCCGGCAAGCGGGCGGCCCGTCATTGCAATGTCAGGTTTCGGGACCTACGTCTTCGGCGTTCGAAACCTGCCCGTTCGGCCGGGCACATGCTGGAGGCACTGAATGTTCGATCCCAAGAAGCTTCTCGACGATCTGCTCGGTTCGCAAATTCCCGGCACCAGCGGCACCGTCCGCGACAAGGCGGGCCAGGCCGTACAGATGGCCAAGGACAACCCGCTGGCCGCCGGTGCGCTGGCGGCCGTGCTGCTTGGAACAGGGGCCGGCCGCGAGGTGACAGGCGCGGCGGTGAAGCTGGGTGGATTGGCCGCGATCGGTGGCCTCGCCTACAAGGCCTACCAGAACTACAAGGCCGGCAACGCGCCGGAGCAGGCGCCCGCCGCCGGCGAACCGGAATTGCTGCCGCCGCCAAAGGACACCGCCTTCCATCCGTCGCAGGCGCCGCAGGGCGAGGACGAATTCACGCTGACCCTGGTGCGGGCGATGATCTCGGCGGCCAAGGCCGACGGCCACGTCGACGACGAGGAGCGCAAGAAGATCGCCGGCAAGCTCAGCCTTGCGGGGATCGGCGCCGATGCAGAGAAATTCCTGATGGCGGAGCTGGAAAGCCCGCTCGACCTCGACACGCTGGTGGCGGAGGCCAGGACCGACGCGCAGAAGCTCGAACTCTACACGGCGTCGCGTCTCACCATCGATCCCGACACGCGCGCCGAGCGCGGCTATCTCGACCTGCTTGCCGGCCGGCTTGGCCTGCCGGACGCGCTGGTCGACCATGTCGAGGCGACGGTTTCGGCAGTCAAGGCTCCCGCAACAAACGCCGGGACTTCGCCCGATTCACGCTGGTAGGGTCGGATCGGGACAGGCCGTCCTTCCTGCGTTAACCTTTCGTTAACTGAGGAAGCGCATCATTCTAGACAGTCGGATCGGCTTTTCCTCCTCCCAAGCCCGGTTCAGATCAGGGCGGTCGCCAATGACCGCCCTTTTTGTCGGCCCAAGCTGGGGCGTGCTCCGCAACTGGAGCGCCATTTTTCAAGGCATGTTCGTGCGGGTCCGCTTGCCATCGCTGCCGTCATTTGCGATGCCTTCTGCCGAGCCAAATCCTGAAAATCAGTCGGGCACGACAGGCGCTGCCGG
>NZ_PNOT02000380.1 GCF_002879535.1 Mesorhizobium intechi | reverse complement strand
AACCGCCATTGTCCTCGCGACCGGCGGCGCCTTTGCCGGCAGTGACCATTATGGCTCCGACAATGCCAACCAGCCGGTTGCCTCGATTGCCGGCGTGGATCATGCCGCCACCGGCGCGGTAAAGGACGCGGATATGGCCGGGCACAAGGCAGCCGATACCAGGATGAAGGCCGCCACCGACTGGCCTGAACCCGGCCAGGGCATCTGGGGTAACTGAGGTCTCCGGCGCGGCGGGCTTGCCCGCCGCATGCCCGGCAGGACGGCTAGCTCAGATCCTTAGGGCGCAGGCAATGCGTCAGCCGCGCGATCGACAGCCCCGACCAGTCGCCGTCGAAGACAAAGCGCGCGATGGCTGCCGTGGGGAACTTTTCCTCCAGCCTCTTCTGGGCCTTGGTCTCCGAGTCTGATCCGGCAAGCTGTTTCGCCAGATCTTCGAGGCCCGGATTGTGGCCAACCACCACCAGACAGCCGCTTGATGGGTCGACTTCACGAATCTGGCTTAGTATATCCGCCGCCGAAGCCTCGTAGAGCGCTTCGGCGAACACAACCCGGGGTCGTGCCGGCAAATCCGCGGCGACCAGCCGCCATGTGTCGCGGGTGCGCAGAGCCGACGACGCCAGCACCAGATCCGGCAGCCAGTCGCGCGCCTCCAGTTCCCGCCCTATCAATTTGGCCGCCCTCAGTCCGCGTTCGGCCAGCGGCCGGTCGAAATCATCGAGAGCAGGGTCGCCCCAGCTCGACTTGGCGTGGCGAAGAAGGAGCAACTGCTTCATCAATTTGCGTCCGACCAAGGAATGTCGGCATGAAAGTCCTTGCCATATCCACCGCCGTGCCTCGTGCCGGCCTCGATATCGAAGGCCGCCGCCAACTGGCCATGGATGAATAGGCCGGCATGCCGTTCACCGTTGTCCCACTTAACGATGATGTCGGTTTCGGTGATCGACCAGGCTCCGGATCGAATATGTATTGTGCCGATGATTGGCCCGACGACCTTGCTCAGCATTTTGCAGAGATAGAAATCTGCTGTGGCGTTTTGCGGGTCCCCCGCTTCGTCATATTCGAAAACGCCGACCAGGTCGCCTTGCATCCGGATCGCAGCATCGAAAACGTCCATTGGCCTCGGCTCAGGGCGTTATCCGCGCCAGGTGCTCCAGATCGGCTTCCTCGCGCAGCGGGTCGGGCGCCATCACCACCGAGGTGGCGTTGTCGGCATCGTCGGCAAAGTGGGCGAGCAGCGTGCGGCCGGCCTCCATGCGCGCCTTGCCTTCGGCGACCAGGCCCAGCGCCAGCGGATAAAGCCGGTGCTCGGCCTTCAGCACCCGGGCAGCCAGCGTATCGGCATTGTCGCCGACCATCACCGGCACGGCGGCCTGGGCGATGATCGGGCCATCATCCATTTCCGACGTGACGAAATGCACCGTGCAGCCATGGATGCGCAGGCCCGCGGCCAGCGCACGCGCATGGGTGTCGAGGCCCTTGAATGCCGGCAGCAGGGCAGGGTGAATGTTGATCATCCGGCCCTGCCATTTCTGGACGAAGCCGGAGGAGAGGATGCGCATGTAGCCGGCCAGCGCCACGATATCGGCATTGAAGGCCGTGAGTGCGGCGTCGATCGCCGTGTCATGCGCCTGCTTGCTGCCATGGTCGGCGCGGGCAATGACCTGCGTGGCGATGCCGCGCGCCTTGGCGATGCCGAGGCCGGCGGCATCGGCCTTGTCTGAAATCACGCCGACGATCTCGGCCGGAAAGGCCGGGTCGCTGGCCGCAGCGATCAGCGCGGTCATGTTGGAGCCGCGTCCCGATATCAGGACGACGGTGCGTTTTCGCTGCATGCTCATAGGCCGATCGAGCCCCGATAGATGACGCCGGCATCGCGGCGCGGCACGATGCGGCCGATTGGCGTCACCGTCTCGCCGGCTTCCTGCAGCACGGCGGCGACCTGAGCCGCCTGACCGGAGGCGACCGCCAGGATCATGCCGATGCCGCAATTGAAGGTGCGCATCATCTCTTCCGGCGCCACGCCGCCGGTCTTGGCCAGCCACGAGAACACCGCCGGCACGTCGATGGCTTCCAGGTCGAGCTCGGCCGAAAAATCCTTGGGCAGCACGCGCGGAATGTTTTCCGGGAAACCGCCGCCGGTGATGTGCGCCAGCGCCTTGATGCCATGCGTGTTGCGAATGGCCTTGAGGATGGACTTGACGTAGATGCGGGTCGGTTCGAGCAGCGCCTCGGCCAGCGTCGCCTCGTCGTTGAACGGCGCCGGATCGCTCCACGCCAGGCCGCTGGCGGCGACGATGCGGCGCACCAGCGAAAAACCGTTCGAATGCAGGCCCGACGAAGCGAGGCCCAAAAGCACGTCGCCTTCGACGATGTCGTCGGTGGGCAAAAGCTGGCCACGTTCGGCCGCGCCCACTGCAAAGCCGGCGAGATCATAGTCCTTGCCGTGATACATGCCGGGCATTTCCGCCGTCTCGCCGCCGATCAGCGCGCAACCGGCCTGCCTGCAGCCTTCGGCGATGCCGCCGACGATCGCCGCACCCTGGTCGGGGTCGAGCTTGCCGGTGGCGAAATAGTCGAGGAAGAACAGCGGTTCAGCCCCTTGCACGACGATATCGTTGACGCACATGGCGACGAGGTCGATGCCGATCGTGTCGTGCTTGCCGGCGTCGATGGCGATCTTGAGCTTGGTGCCGACGCCGTCATTGGCGGCGACCAGCACCGGATCGGTAAAGCCGGCCGCCTTGAGGTCGAACAACCCGCCGAAACCGCCGATCTCGCCATCCGCACCCGGCCGGCGCGTGGCACGCACCAGCGGCTTGATCTTCTCGACCATGAGATTGCCGGCATCGATATCGACGCCGGCCTCGGCATAAGTGAGCCCGTTTCTGCGCTTGCTCGTTTTGGCCTGGCCCGTTTTGGGCTGGCTTGTGTCGCGCTTGCTCATCGCAATTTTCCTGCTCGTTTGCGGGCTCTTCGCATGAACGGTTTCGGTCTGCAAGGATAACGGCCGAGCCGAGCGCCATTTGACCTGACAAAAGCGTGGATAGAATGGCATCGGGTTTGGCGCTCGCGCCTGGAACGAACTGTCCCTTGTGGCGGCTCGCCATCTCCTTCATCTATCTCCAAACAGCCCATGGCGGGACAATGAGTTGACCATCCCCAATCTGATCACCATCCTGCGCCTTCTCCTGGTGCCTGGCGTGGTGCTGGCCATGCTGCAGGCCCGCTGGGACTGGGCCTTTGCCGGCTTCGTCATCGCCGGGGTCTCGGATGGCGTCGATGGCTTCATCGCCCGCCGTTTCAACCAGCAGTCCGAACTCGGCGCCTATCTGGATCCGATGGCCGACAAGCTGCTGCTGGTTTCGGTGTTCGTCGTCATGGGCTTCATCGGGCAATTGCCGCTCTGGCTGGTCGTCACCGTGGTGTCGCGCGATGCGCTGATCGTCTGCGCGGTCCTGTTGTCCACGGTGATGGCGCATCCGGTCGAGATCAAGCCATTCCTGGTGTCGAAAGCCAATACCGCCGTCCAGATCGTGCTGGCGGCGGTCGTGCTGGGCGAGCTTGCCTTTGCCCTGCACCTCGACCCTCTGCGGCCAGCCCTCATATTGCTGTCCGGGGTCTTGACCGTGGCTTCGGCCGCAGCCTATCTCGTGGCTTGGCTGAGGCATATGAGCGGCTATGGCGAAGGCACCAATCCGGACATCTGAGAAAGAAGCGGCGGTGATCGAGGCCGCGGCTGCCGATCTTGCCGCGGCCTCCGCGTTCCGCCGGCAGATTTTCTTCTGGGTAGCCGGCGTCGCCGGACTTGCGCTGTTCCTCTATATATTCAGCAACATCCTGCTGCCCTTCGTCGCCGGCATGGTGCTTGCCTATTTCCTCGATCCGGTCGCCGACCGGCTGCAGCGGTTTGGCCTGTCGCGTTTGATGGCGACGGTGGTCATCCTGATCGCCTTCCTTATCGTGTTGGTGCTGGCCTTTGTCATCCTCATTCCGGTCTTGGCGACGCAGATGGCCGACTTCGCCGGCAAACTGCCGGAATACCTGACCCGGCTGCAGAGCCTGATCACCTCCTTCGATCCGAAATGGCTGGAGCAGAAATTCGGCGTCAACGCCAATGGTTTGCGCGATGGGCTGAATTCGCTGCTGACCTCGGGGTTCGGCCTGCTCACCACGGTCTTCACCTCGATCTGGAGTTCGGGCGTGGCGCTGGTCTCGGTGGTCAGCCTGTTCGTGGTGACGCCGGTGGTTGCCTTTTACATGCTGCTCGACTGGGACCGCATGGTGGCGGTCATCGACAGCTGGGTGCCGCGCGACAACGTCGCGACCGTGCGCGCCATAGCGCGCGACGTCAACACGGCGACCGCCGGTTTCGTGCGCGGGCAGGGCACGCTCTGCCTCGTGCTGGGCGCCATGTACGCCACCGGCCTGACGCTGACCGGGCTGAACTTCGCTATCCTGATCGGCCTGTTCGCCGGGCTGATCTCCTTCATCCCCTATGTCGGCTCGCTGACCGGGCTGGTGCTGGCGGTCGGCGTCGCCTTCGTGCAGTTCTGGCCGGACTGGACGATGATCGTCGCGGTCGCTGTGGTCTTCTTCATCGGCCAGTTCATCGAGGGCAACATCCTGCAGCCCAGGCTGGTGGGCAAAAGCGTCGGCCTGCATCCGGTGTGGCTGATGTTCGCCCTGTTTGCCTTCGGCGCGCTGTTCGGTTTTGTTGGTCTACTGATCGCGGTGCCGGCTTCCGCCGCCGTCGCCGTTCTGGTGCGCTTCGCCATCGCACGCTATCTCGAATCGCCGCTCTACAAGGGCCACGCGACGGAGGCCGCGCCGCCGCTGCCGGCCGATCGTGGCGGCGGCCACCGCACCCAACCACGTCGCTCGAAGTGACCGCCCAGCGAACCGATCCGCCGCGCCAGCTGCCGCTCGATCTCGGCCACGGGACAGGCTATTCGCGCGACGAACTCGTCGTCTCCGGCACCAACAACCAGGCGGCGGCACTGGTCGACCGCTGGCCGGACTGGCCCTCGCCGGTGGTGGTGCTCGCAGGTCCCGCCGGCTCCGGCAAGACACATCTTGCCGCCATCTGGCGTACGCGTGCCAACGCGGTCGCCGTCGATGCCCGGCGCATCCGCGAGAGCATCGCCGGCCTCGGCGCCCGGCCGGTGCTGATCGACGATGTCGATGCCGGCGCGGTCGACGAACAAGGGCTGTTCCATCTGATCAATGCGGTGCGCGGCGCCGGCTCGACGCTGCTGTTGACGGCACGACGTTTTCCCTCGGCCTGGGGTGTATCGTTGCCCGATCTGGCCTCGCGGTTGAAGGCGGCGGCTACAGTCGAGATCCACGAGCCCGACGACCTGCTGCTGGCGGGTGTCATCACCAAGCTTTTCGCCGACCGCCAGGTCGAGGTCGAACCGCATGTCGTGCAGTATCTGGTGCGGCGCATCGAACGCTCGCTCGGCACGGCCATGCGGGTGGTGGAGCGGCTCGATCGCATCGCCCTCGAGCGTAAGATACCGATCACGCGCGCACTCGCCGCCGAAACGGTCAGCGCGATGGATGAGGGGCAGGGCGCGTTCGAGATTTAGGAAACCTCAAACAACCGTGAACGCGTGTCCCATTTTGGGAAAGAGCGACTGGCATCCATCTTGCTGCACCAGCTTGCCGGCTGACCCCGGTCCTGATTGCGTTCCAAATCAGGTTGTAGGCTCGCCGGGATTGAGTTTTGGGGTTCTCGCCCGGCGAGCTTGCCTTCGCGTGCTGTTGGGGTCCAATCTATCCACTATCGTCGCATGGGAAGGCCGGAGCGCGTATCGCCCGATCAAGGGCACGACAAAGGCGGCGGCCGTGGTCCAGGCTCTCCTGGCGGGCAAGGCGCCTAGATCGCGCCGGATACATAAGGGGATGGTCGGAGTGGAGAGATTCGAACTCCCGACCCTCTGGTCCCAAACCAGATGCGCTACCAGCCTGCGCTACACTCCGAACGGTCTGTTGCCTATTCATTTCGGTGTTACATGGCAAGTGCAAAAACCTTGCCGCCATGCGCATTGCGCAGTAATGACGGGCGAAGGGGCGGCGATGCTGTCTTGCACAACCATGAGGTGGCCATGTCCGCGCGCATTTTCAGTCCAGCCAAAACCGCGATGCAATCCGGCACGGCCAAGACCGGCCACTGGGTGCTGGAATTCGACCCCGAGATGCGCAAGAAGATCGATCCCTTGATGGGCTATACAACGTCGGGAGACATGAGAAGCCAGATCAGGCTGACCTTCGAGACGCGCGAAGAGGCCGTGGCCTACGCCGAAAAGGAAGGGCTTGCCTTCCGTGTCGAGGAGCCGAAAGAGACCAAGCGCCGCCAGATTTCCTATGCGGAGAATTTCCGCTATGACCGCAGGACGCCCTGGACGCATTGAACGGCGCCAGCGCCAGATATCCAGCCGGCCACTTGGCCGGCCAGCGGTCCCGTAGCTCAGCTGGATAGAGCACCGGCCTTCTAAGCCGATGGTCACAGGTTCGAATCCTGTCGGGATCGCCAATAAACCGATGATTTTCCTAGATTAGTTCTTTCTTCAAGGCGTGCCGGCTTGGCTTCTGCCGCATCGTCACCGTGCCAGGCCGCGACATGAAAAATGACCAGCGGGAACCTGAAGCCTGCCGGCGCGTTGCATCGCATGCTCAAGAAGATCGCTTTGGCCGCCGTGCTGTTCCAGGTTGCCGTTTTTTCCGCTCTGACAACGCAGACGGTTCTTTTCGCATCCACGGCGACCCAGGCCGCCGACGTGCAGCGCGGCGAACCCGTCACCGCCCCGGAATGCGCCACCGCGAGACGGCCGAACATTTCGGATCGGTGTTTGGAGCGGGTTGAAGCGCGAAACCCTGTAACGACGCTGGTGCTGACGACCGGGCAATAGAGCAAGCCGCGTGGCCCCCCGGGAATTATTTCGTGATCCGCCGAGGTTGGAACCTTAGCCCATATCAGGCGTTCGGGGCCTTGTATTCGCGGAGCCTCATGAAAGGCAATGTGCGGCCGGCGAACGGGCGGGGCAAAACAAGCACGGGTTGGG
>NZ_PNOT02000182.1 GCF_002879535.1 Mesorhizobium intechi | reverse complement strand
GGCTTAATAGGTCAGATACTTTTTATTTCAATATCAATATGTTAGCTAAAACCAGCGCGTGATCACCGACTGTATCTGTGGCTCGTCGTTCACACCGTCCTGCACGCACCGTCAACAGAAACGAACCGTTCGGTTCGATTTTAGAGTCTGCTAATAGTCACTTTTCGAAACCGTTAACCTCTTTTGCTCCCATTCCGGGTTGAATTTGACAGCCGGTACAGCTGTCGGCGGGGACGATTATCGTGACCGCTGCCCTTGACCTGATCGTTGCGCATGCGTGTCGCGCCGCATGGATACGATGTCGCTTTCATGCCGATGTCGCAAACGCTGCCGTGGTTAGATCATGCCATCTCAGGTGCCGCTTCGTGACGACGGGGCGGAGAATTGGGAAGCCGGTCAGAATCCGGCGCTGCCCCCGCAACGGTGGTGGAGTTCAAGTCGCAACGGGAGACCACTGGGCGTAAGCCTGGGAAGGTGTCGCGACCGTCCGCAAGGACACTCCAGAGCCCGGAAACCAGCCCGAGATTTTTAACTCGACTGATCGCGGTGGGCGGTCAAGAGGCGGATCGCGTGTGCCCGGCTTTCGCCGAGCTGCGTCTCATCCTTCCTCAATCACCACCAGTTCAGTCCTTGAAGTATGAGGACAGGACATGGATGCGCGCAACGATATGCTGAGGCTGTTGAATGGCCGCAGAGAGGGCTTTTCGCTCGAGCAGCCCTTCTATACCGATCCCGAGTTCTTCAAGCTCGACATGGAGCTGATCTGGTATCGCGACTGGCTGTTCATCGGCCATGATTGCGAACTGCCCAAGCCCGGCAGCTTCATCACTGTACAGATCGGCGACTACCCGGTCGTCCTGGTGCGCGACCAGCAGGGCAAGATCAACGCTTTCCACAATTCGTGCCGCCATCGCGGCAGCCGCGTCTGCAACACCGACAAGGGCATGGCCGCCAAGCTGGTCTGCCCCTATCACCAGTGGACCTATGAGCTCGACGGAAGACTGCTGTTTGCCCGCCAGATGGCCGACGGTTTCGACAAGAGCCAGTTCGGCCTGAAGCCGGTCGCCTGCGAAAGCGTGGCCGGCTATGTCTTCATCTGCCTGGCCAAGGAGCCTGCCGACTTCGCGCCGATGCGGGCGATGATCGAACCCTATCTCAAGCCGCACCGCCTCAGCGAAGCAAAGATCGCCTTCGAGAGCACGATCGTCGAGAAGGGCAACTGGAAGCTCGTCTGGGAAAACAACCGCGAGTGCTATCATTGCGCCGGCAATCACCCGGAACTGTGCAAGACCTTCCCGGAAGCTCCGACGGTGACCGGCGTGCAAGGCGCCGACAGCGATCCGGAAATGCTGGCGCACTGGGCCAAGTGCGAGGCCGCCGGCTTGCCGAGCAAGTTCCGCATCGATCCGGCCGGGCAATATCGCGCCACCCGCGCGCCGCTGCTGCGCGATGCAGTCAGCTACACGATGACCGGCAGGCGGGCGGTGAAGAAGAACCTGTCCGACAACGTCTCGGCCGACCGCATCGGTTCCTTGCTGCTCTATCACTATCCGACGACGTGGAACCACATTCTGGGCGATCACGCCGTCACCTTCCGCGTGCTGCCGATCAGCGCCACGGAAACCGCGGTGACGACCAAATGGCTGGTGCACAAGGATGCGGTCGAGGGCGTCGACTACGATCTTGCCGAACTCACCCATGTCTGGACCGAGACCAACGACCAGGATCGCCGCATCGTCGAGGAAAATGCTTTCGGCATCCAGTCGCCGGCCTATGAACCCGGCCCGTATTCGGAGTTGCACGAGGGCGGCGTGATCCAGTTTGTCGAATGGTACGCATCCTTCATCGGCCCACGGCTTGCCGAAGACGGCCGGCCGGCGCTGCGCAGCGTCGCCTGAGAGGTTTGGGGATGAATGCGATGACGGATCTTGGTCTCTATCGCCATCTCGACCAGATGGCGCCCTGGAACGACAGGCTGCAGGTGCTGGAGGTGATCGGCGTCAGCGACGAGGCACCCGACGTCAAGACCTTCACGTTCCGCTCCGACAACCAGACCTGGTTCCGCTACAAGCCGGGCCAGTTCGTGACGCTGGAACTGCCGACGTCGGACGGACCGCTGATGCGCACCTATACGCTGTCGTCGTCGCCGTCGCGGCCGTTCTCGATCGCGGTGACCGTGAAGGCGCAGGCCGGCAGCATCGGCACACGCTGGATGTTCGATCACCTTGTGCCCGGTTCGCACGTCAAAGCCTATGGGCCGGGCGGCGACTTCTCGCTGCACAGCCATCCGGCGGCCAAGTATCTGTTCGTCTCGGCCGGTTCCGGCGTGACGCCGATGATGTCGATGCTGCGCTGGCTGAACGATTGCGCGCCATGGACCGATGTCGGCTTCGTCAACTGCGCGCGTCGCCCGGAAGAGATCATTTTCCGCAAGGAGCTCGAACTGCTCGGCGGTCATATGCCGGGCCTGTCGCTTGGCTTCATGATAGAAGAGCGGTCGAGCCGCGAGGGCTGGTATGGCCATATGGGCCGCATCGACGCGATCCGGCTGCCGCTGCTGGCACCCGATTTCCGCGAACGCGAGATCTTCTGCTGCGGTCCGGATCCCTTCATGCGCGCCGTGCGCGGCATGCTGGAAGCCGCCGGCTTCGACATGACGAAATACCACCAGGAGAGCTTTGCCGCCCCCGCGGTGGAGGAGGTGCCGGCGCCGTTCGCGTCGCCCGGGGAAGACGGCGTTGCCGTTCCCGTCGAGGCAACACCGATCCGCTTCGCGCTTTCAGATGTCGATGCCGAATGCATCGCTGGCCAGACCGTGCTGCAGACGGCCCGCTCCTCGGGCGTGCGGATCCCAGCGGCCTGCGAATTCGGCCTGTGCGGAACCTGCAAGGTGAAGAAAGTCTCCGGCGCCGTCGAGATGAGCCACAATGGTGGCATCCTCGATCACGAGATCGATGACGGCTTCATCCTCGCCTGCTGCTCGAAGCCGCTTTCGGCTCTCGAAATCGAGGCGTGACAGCGTAGGGCGGCCCGGCACGGCGGCCTTGCGAGGCAATTGCGGCTGTTTCCAGGACCCTGGCGGCGTCAGGATCGGCTTATAAGCCGTTCTCGTGCGGCTTCGTCACCCGCCGCAGCGTCAGATTGATCCTGCCGCCGTTCTTGAGCAGCGCCGAGGTCGAGGGATAGATGCGGTCGACGCCGTGGAAGGCCAGACGGCCCTCGCCGCCGAGCACGACGACGTCGCCGCTCTTCAGCCTGAACGATTTGGTGGCGCCGTCGCGCGTCGTCTGGCCGACCCTGAACAGGCAATCGTCGCCCAGCGAGATAGAGACGACAGGCGCCGAGAAATCGGCCTCGTCGCGGTCCTGGTGCAGGCCCATCTTCGCGTCGGCCGTGTAGAAATTGATAAGACAGGCCTCCGGCGGATTCGGATAGCCCGAGACTTGCCGCCATAGATCGAGCAGGCACTCCGGGATCGGTGGCCAGGGCTCTCCGGTCAGCGGATGCGTCGGCTGGTAGCGATAGCCCCGTTCCTTGTCGGTAACCCAGCCGAGCGGGCCGCAATTGGTCATGCGCACGCTCATCGCCTTGCCGGTGCGCGGCATAGCGGGGACGAACAGCGGCGCCTGCTGGACGATGCCTCTCACCTGTTCGACCAGCGTGTCCTGGACGGCGCGCGGCAGATAGGCCGGCATGTGGCGAACGCCTTTGGGCAGAACAAGCATGCGGCCGTTACAATCCAGTTGCTGCGTTGACCTTCAAGAATGCCATATGGCGACGCTGACAACGACCCGAAAAGCTCCGGCAGACGGATCAGTCGTCGCCGATGCGGCCGCGCAGCTTCTTGATCGTGCCACGTCCGGCCTTGCTCTTCAGCCGCCGTTCCACCGCGCCTTTCGAGGGGCGCGTCTTCTTACGGGGCGGCGGCGGCGGCTCGGCTGCCTTGGCGACAAGCGCCGTGAGCCTCGCGCGGGCATCCGCCCGGTTCTGCTCCTGGGTGCGGAAGCGCCCGGCCTCGATGACGATGACGCCGTCCTTGGTGGCGCGCTGGCCGGCAAGCTTGATCGTGCGGGCACGCACGCGTTCCGACAGGCCGGCCGCGTTGGCCGCGTCGAAGCGCAGCTGCACGGCCGTTGCCACCTTGTTGACGTTTTGGCCACCCGGCCCCGACGAGCGGATGAAATCCTCGTGCAGGTCACCGGGATGGATCACGGCTTCGCCCGATATGATGATGTCCTGGTCGATCGGCATGCCGCAGTCATGGCGCGGCGGCGGACAAAAGAAAAGGCCCGATCGAAATCAGGCCTTCAATGGTGCTGAGCGACGTGACGATTACTCCGCCGCTTCCTGCATGCGTGGCGCCGCACCCATGACGGTTGCATCGACATGCGGCTCGAATTTCTCGAAGTTGACGGCGAACATGCCGACCAGTCTTGCCGCCTGGCGGTCATAGCCGGGCTTGTCGGCCCAGGTCGAGCGCGGATCGAGAATGGCGCTCTCGATGCCAGGCACCGCCACCGGCACCTCGAAGCCGAAATTGGCATCGGTGCGGAATTCGGCTGTGTTCAGCGAGCCGTCCAGCGCGGCGGCCAGCAGAGCGCGTGTCGCCTTGATCGGCATGCGCTTGCCGGTGCCGTAGGCGCCGCCGGTCCAGCCGGTGTTGACCAGCCAGCAATCGGCGCCATGGCTGGCAATGAGCTCGCGCAGCAGATTGCCGTATTCCGAGGGGTGGCGCGGCATGAATGGGGCGCCGAAGCAGGTCGAAAATGTCGCTTCGGGTTCGGTGACGCCCTTTTCGGTTCCGGCCACCTTGGCCGTATAGCCGGAGAGGAAATGATACATCGCCTGTGCCGGGGTCAGCCGCGCGATCGGCGGCATCACGCCGAAGGCGTCGGCGGTCAGCATGATGATGTTTCTGGGATGACTGGCGCGCCCGGTCTTCGAGGCGTTGGGGATGAAGTCGAGCGGATAGGCGCAGCGTGTGTTTTCGGTAAGGCGGCCATCGTTGAAGTCCGGTACACCGTCGGCGTCGAGCACGACATTTTCCAGCACCGTGCCGAAGCGCTGCGTGGTGGCGAAGATCTCCGGCTCGGCGTCAGCCGACAGCTTGATCGTCTTGGCGTAGCAGCCGCCTTCGAAATTGAAGATGCCGTGCGGGCCCCAGCCATGCTCGTCGTCGCCGATCAGCGTGCGTGACGGATCGGCCGACAGCGTCGTCTTGCCGGTGCCGGAAAGCCCGAAGAAGACGGCCGCGTCGCCGGCCGGCCCCTCATTGGCCGAACAGTGCATCGGCATCACGCCCTTCTGCGGCAGGAGATAGTTGAGCATGGTGAATACCGACTTCTTCATCTCGCCGGCATAGGAAGTGCCGCCGATCAGCACGATCTTGCGGGTAAGGTCGACGGCGATCACCGTTTCCGTGCGGCAGCCGTGGCGGGCGGGGTCGGCGCGGAAGGACGGCAGGTCGATGATGGTCATCTCCGACACGAACCGTTCGAGCTCGGCCTTGTCCGGACGGATGAGAAGATTGCGGATGAACAACGAATGCCAGGCAAACTCGGTGATTACGCGCGTCGGCAGTTTCAGCTCGGCATCGGCGCCACCGACGAGGTCCTGAACATAGAGATCCTTGTCCGCGGCGTGAGCAAGGAAATCGGCGAACAGCGTTTCGAACTGGGCCGGCGAGATCGCCTTGTTGTTGTCCCACCAGACATGCGCCTCGGTGTTGGCGTCGCGGACGACGAATTTGTCCTTTGGCGAGCGGCCTGTGTGCTGTCCGGTTTCGGCGACCAGCGCGCCATGCGCGGTCAAACGGGCCTCGCCGCGCCGGATCGCCTCCTCGTAAAGGGCGGCCGCGCCAAAATTATAGCGCACCATACCGGTGGTTTTCAGGCCGATACGATCGATCGGGCAAGCAGGATTGCGTTTGCCGACTTCCGACATTGGTGTCCCTTCTACGATTTGCCGCATCCTTGCCGGCGCATTTCCGGCACGCCCGCCGAGCGGGCCGAGATGGTCAAAACC
>NZ_PNOT02000260.1 GCF_002879535.1 Mesorhizobium intechi | reverse complement strand
CGCTTGCCCTGCCCGCGAGGGCAGGTGGACGCGCCGTCTATTCGTGGCGAAAATCAGCTGCGGGATAGCGGGCCTACTTGGCCGCCTTCTTTGGCTTGCTCGTCGTCGGCTTGCTGGCTTTCACGGCGGTTTTTTCTTCCTTGGGAGCGGCTTTGGCCTTGCTGGCGGCGGGTGCCTTCTTGGCTGCCGGCGGCTTGCCCGCATCCTCCCGATCGATGTCGGCGGCCGCCTGGTGCCAATGGCGTTCGTGGTGACCGGCCGGTTGCCCCTCTTCCTGCCAGATCTGATGTGCGCGGTTGCGAATGCGCTCCTGACGATCGTCTGCCATGGTCATGTTGTCTCCATTCGGGCCGACTTCAGCGCGGCGCCGACACGCGACTATAGCAAGCAAAGCGTTGCTGTGCAGCCGTCTGATCTCGGCTGACGGCTTGCCGGCCCGACATACAGGTGCGCAGCGTTCCAGCCTTCGGTCCCGCTTCGGGCACTCGTCATTCTGGAAGCCAGTCGATCGGCTTTCCGTCCGCTTGGCGGACCGCTCCTCACCCCTTGGCAATGGGCCGGGCGGCTTGTATAGAGCCCGCCACTCTCAATTCCATTTCTCAGACAAGGAAACCCCATGGCGCTCGAACGCACCTTCTCCATGATCAAGCCGGACGCAACCCGGCGTAACCTCACCGGCGCCATCACCAAGATGCTCGAAGACGCCGGCCTGCGCGTCATCGCTTCGCGCCGCGTCTGGATGAGCCGCCGTGAGGCTGAAGGTTTCTACGCCGTCCACAAGGACCGTCCTTTCTTCGGCGAACTGGTCGAGTTCATGTCGTCGGCTCCGACGATCGTCCAGGTGCTGGAAGGCGAGAACGCCATTGCCAGGAACCGCGAGGTCATGGGCGCCACCAACCCGGCCAACGCTGACGAAGGCACCATCCGCAAGGTGCACGCGCTGTCGATCGGCGAAAATTCGGTGCATGGTTCCGACGCGCCGGAAACCGCCGCGCAGGAGATCAAGTACTGGTTCTCGGACACCGAGATCGTCGGCTGAACCAATATCATCAAGTCTGATTTGGAAAAGGCCGGCGCTTCGCCGGCCTTTTTCATTGGCAATCAGCTCGCCGCGCTGAAACGCAGGATGTCGCGGCCGTCCCTGTCTGAGATAGTGAGCTTGCCGGCATCGGCCTTGTATGACGCCGCCTTGGCCAAGGCATCGAACAAGGCCCTTTCCTCGGCCATCACCTCAGGGGCGCAGGCCTTGTAGGTCGAGCCAATCTCGCTGATGGCGATCGCCTGGCCATCGACGTTGGCGGTGGCGAAATAGGTGTTGCAGGGGCCGTTGCCGCCGGCCTTGCCGGCCTCGCTGACCCTGAACGTCGCCCGCGGCGCGGTGATGGCGCCAATGCCGTCGACATAGTCGACCACCCAGATCTGGCCAAAGACGGAAGCCGCCGGCTCGGTGCCCGACGCCACGATTTTCAGCATGATGGTCTGAGGCGCGTCGGTCTGCGGGTCCAGCCGATGGCGCACATCGGAAATGAACATCAACTTGCCGTCAACGGTGATCCGCGCCTGCAGCGCATAGGTCATCTGCGACCGGATCACCGAAGGGTCGAACTTGATCTCGAAGCTGATCGGCACCTGGCCGGCCGGCTTGACCGTCTGCTCGCCGATGATCCTGGCCGGTGCATCGGCCAATGAAACATCGGCAAGCTGGACGGAGAGCACGGCGCTGGGCGGCAGGGCGATGCGCTCGCGATAGGTCACCTCGCCCCTCACCACCTTTTCGGCGGCCACCGACAGTCCCGGCACCGCCAGGCTGCCGACGACCAGAGGCACGAAACCGAAGACGAAGAACTCCGCGAGCCTGTCCAGCATGACCACCTCCCTTGCCCCGGGCTGCCAATGTCCTAGGCTGACCAAGTCTGCTCAATTGGCCAAAGGATTGCGGTCAATACATGGCTGCGACTGATTTATTCAGGCGATGACTTCCAGCGCTCTGCCGCTTGGGCGTCGGTTTCCTTGGCCTCGACCCAACCCCCTTCGGAACCGTCGGCGCGATGCTCCTTCTTCCAGAAGGGCGCGCGCGACTTGAGGTAATCCATGAGAAAGTTCGCCGCTTCGAACGCGGCCTGGCGATGGGCAGAGGCGGCCACCACCAGCACGATGTTCTCGCCCGGACGAATCTTGCCATGACGGTGGATGACGGTGAGGCCTTGCAGCGGCCAGCGCTCAACCGCCTCGGCGGCGATACGGCCGATCTCGGCCTCAGCCATGCCAGGATAATGTTCAAGCTCCAGTGCCGTGAGCACGCCCTGCTCATCGCGGCAGAGCCCGGAGAAAGAAACCACCGCGCCAATATGGGTGCGGCCCTGCGTCAGTCCGGCGATCTCGGCGGCGACGTCGAAATCCTCGCGCTGAATGCGCACGGACGGCGCCAGGACGGCCGACATGGTGTCAGCCTCCGGTCATCGGCGGGAACAGTGCGATCTCGCGCGCGCCCGATATCTTTTCGCGGTGGTCGACATGTTCCTGGTTTATGGCAACGCGGATCACGTCGGGGTATTGCAGCGCGTGTTCGTAGCCCTCGCCGCGCGATTGCAGCCAGCGCAACAGGTCGGCGACCGTCTCGATACCGGCGGGCAATTCGACATCCTCTTCAGGCATGCCGATCCGTTCGCGCACCCAGGCAAAATAGATAAGGCGGGTCGTCATCTCACTCGTCCATGATGTGCTTGAGCCCGGCGCGGAAATAGTCGTAGCCGGTGTAGAGCGTGACGAGTGCGGCGATCCACAGGAGCACGAGGCCGGTCTGCGTCGTCAGCGGGAAGATCTTGTCACCCGCCGGTCCCGCCAGCAGGAAGGCGATGGCGACCATCTGGATGGTGGTCTTCCACTTGGCAAGCTGCGTCACCGGCACTGAGACCTTGAGCGCCGCCAGATATTCGCGCAGGCCAGAAACCAAGATTTCGCGGCACAGGATGATGATGGCCGCCCACAGCGACCAGCCGGCGATGCCGGCATGGCGATCGGTGTCAGCCGCCAGCAGCAAAAGGCAGGTCGCGACCAGTAGCTTGTCGGCGATCGGGTCGAGCATCTTGCCGATATTGGAGGTCTGCTGCCAGGCGCGCGCAAAATAGCCGTCGAAATAATCGGTGACGGACGCCAGCAGGAAAATGACCAGCGCCGACCAGCGGGCGAAGTCGCTCGATTTCAGATGGCCTTCGAGAAAAAAGCACAGCACCACCAGCGGCACCGCGATGATGCGGGCGTAGGTCAGCATATTGGGCAGGTTGAACGCGCGCTGGGCCATATCTGGTGGACTCTTTCTGCCTGCGTACTCAAATCAGAAGCGAATGTAGGGGGTCAACAGGCCAGATTCGACTGGCCAGCTGAAAGTGCCGAATTTTTTAACTTTCATGAAAATGATTGTAGACCAGTTTGGCGACCTGTTCGGAAATACCGTCGACTTTCCTCAGATCCTCGATCGCGGCACGGCTGACGGCCTTTGCAGTGCCGAATGCCAGCAGCAGGGCCCGCTTGCGGCCGGGGCCGATGCCGGCGATCTCGTCGAGCGGGCTTTTGACCATCTCCTTCTTTCGCCGCGCCCGGTGCGAGCCGATGGCGAAGCGATGGACCTCGTCGCGCAGCCGCTGGACGAAATAGAGCACGGGGTCGCGCACCGGCAGCGAAAACGAATCCCTGCCCTTGACGAAAAAACGCTCACGGCCCGCATCGCGGTCCTGGCCCTTGGCGATGCCGATCGCCACGACGCGGTCCTCGATGCCGAGATCGGCGAGAATCTTGCGCACCGCCGTCATCTGGCCCTGGCCGCCGTCGATCAGGATGACGTCGGGCCAGGCCGGGAAGCTGCCGGAGATGTCGTCCTCGACATCATCGCCCGCTTCCACCGAGGCCGCGTCGTCGGGCGCGACATCGCCATGTTCCTTGAGCAGCCGCGAGAAACGCCGCTCCATCACCTCGCGCATCATGCCGAAATCGTCGCCCGGGGTGATTTCGGCCGAGCGGATGTTGAATTTCCGGTACTGGTTTTTCACAAACCCTTCCGGTCCCGCGACGACCATGGCGCCGACGGCATTGGTGCCCATGATGTGCGAGTTGTCGTACACCTCGATGCGCACCGGGGGCTTGGCCAGGCCGAAGGTCTCGGCGAAACCGGCAAGCAAACGTCCTTGCGTCGACGTTTCGGCCAGCCTGCGGCCCAACGCCTCCCGGGCGTTCTGGAGGGCGTTGTCGGTCAGGTCCTTCTTCTCGCCGCGCTGCGGTATGGAGATCGCAACCTTGCGGCCGGCGCGGGTCGAGAGCGCCTCGGCCAGCAGTTCCTGGTCCTCGACGGCGTGCGACAGGAGGATGGCGCGCGGCGTCGGCTTGTCGTCGTAGAACTGCGCCAGGAACGAGCCCAATACCTCGGCCGCTTCCAGGGCAGGATCGGCTTTCGGGAAATAGGCGCGGTTGCCCCAGTTCTGGCCGGTGCGGAAGAAGAACACCTGGATGCAGACTTGGCCGCCTTCCTGATGGATGGCGAAGACATCCGCCTCGTCGACGGTCGCCGGGTTGATGCCCTGATGGCTCTGCACATGCGACAGGGCAGCCAGCCGGTCGCGATAGATGGCGGCACGTTCGAAATCCAGGTCCTCAGATGCCTGCTGCATGGCGGCCGAAATCTCGGTCTTCACCTTCTGGCTCCGGCCGGACAGAAAATCCTTCGCCTCGGCGACCAGTTCGGCATAGCCCTCATGCGAGATTTCGCCGGTGCAGGGGCCGGCGCAGCGCTTGATCTGATAGAGCAGGCACGGCCGGTTGCGGTTCTCGTAGAAGGAGTTGGTGCAGCTGCGCAGCAGGAAGGCGCGCTGCAGCGAATTGATGGTGCGGCCAACGGCTCCGGCCGAAGCAAAGGGACCGAAATAGTCGCCTTTCCGCGACCGCGCGCCACGATGCTTGTAGATGCCGGGCGAGACATGGTCGCCGGTCAAAAGGATATAGGGAAACGACTTGTCGTCGCGCATCAGCACGTTGAATCGCGGCCGCAAGCGCTTGATAAGATTGGCTTCGAGCAGCAGCGCCTCGATCTCGGTGCGGGTGACGACGAATTCCATCGTCGACGTCTCGCGCACCATGCGGCCGATGCGGTTGGTGTGGAACCTGCCTTGCGCGTAGTTGGTCACGCGCTTCTTCAGGCTGCGCGCCTTGCCGACGTAGAGCACGTCGCCTGCGGCGTTCATCATGCGGTAGACGCCGGGCGCGTTGGGCAGCCGTTTGACCAAGGTCTGAATCACCTCGGCGCCGACCATGCCTTCGGCATCGCCGGCATGCGGCGTCCAGTCGATGGCGGTGAAGGCGACATCCGGGCCTGTCGGTTCGACGATCTCCTCGATCGCCTCGTCCTCGAGGTCGATTTCGGGAGGCAGGTCGTCGGCGCCGCCACGCGCCTTGTTTTTGTGATCCAAAGGACTCATTCCGTCATGCCTGTCACATCGGGCGTCTGCCATGCAAGATGCTGGCCGCCGTCGAGCGCGATCATCTGACCGGTGACGGAGCGCGCATCCCACAGATAGCGGATGGTGGCGCCGAATTCCGGCAATTCCGGGCCGCGCTTCAGAATCAGGCCAGCGAGCTGTGCGTCAAAATCGGTATCATCCTGGCGCGCATTCTTCAGTGTCGGGCCAGGACCGATCGCGTTGACGCGAATGCGCGGGCCGAGCGCCTGCGCCAGCATCTGCGTCTGGGTCCACAAAGCCGACTTCGACAGTGCATAGGAGAAGTAGCGCGGCGTCGGCCGCCAGACGCGCTGGTCGATGATGTTGACGATCAGCCCCTCGCGCCCTTCGGGCAAGGCGCGGGCGAAATTCCGCGCCAACAGCGCCGGCGTTTTCACATGGATGGCAAAGTGGCGGTCCCAGGCCTGCCAGTCGAAATCCTCGGCAGAATCGTCGACGAACAGCGAAGCATTGTTGACCAGCAGCGAGATCGGCCCCAGCGCCGCCTCCGCCTGGCCGACGAGGCCGCTGACGGCGCTCATGTCGGTCAGGTCCGCCCCGACCACGGTGGCGCGGCCGCCAGACTGGTTGATCCCCGCGGCCAAGGCATCCGCTTCGTCGTGCGAGCGGTTGGAGTGGATGGCGACGGCGAAACCATGGTCGGCGAGGTCTTCGACAATTGCCTTGCCGATCCGTTTCGCCCCGCCCGTCACCAGGGCCGCGGCAATGGCCTTGCTCATCTGCTGTCAATCCTCAATTTCGGCCCGAAAACACGACGCCGACGAAATATGGCCCGCTATGCGTTAAACGGCATTCGCACTTGGGGCGGCATTGTGGCGAGAGGCCCGGTTCGGCATGCCGACTCGTCTTGGAGTCGCAAGCGCCGGAACGCAATATAGGACGCTGGACTCCTTGCACCAAGCGGTGTGCAGCGCAGCATGAAATGGCTGCTGACATTTCGCTGTTGCGAAGATGCAACGTCAAGGTTCTGCCTCATTCGCGCCGGGTAATGACCCAAGTTCAGGTTCGCTTCAGCCGCATTTTGACACGACATTTGGAACCGACGAACGCCAGATCCGTTTCACCCCCCGGACGGGTTGATGGCGATCGTGAGAAACAAGCCTGTGTCCTGTGGCTTAAGGAGTAAAGAACAATGCAAGCCAATCTCAAATTCGCACGACCGCTGGTCGTGGCGCTCGGGCTCTTCGCCCTCGGTGGTACCGCCTATGCTGCGGACGTCGTCCAGGAAGAGCCCCCGGCACCTGCACCGGTTGCCGAACTGCCCGTCGCATCCTGGGCCGGCCCCTATGCTGGTCTTAACGTTGGCTACGGCTTCAGCGGCCGTACCAAGGAGAAGGATTTCGACGTTTCGACCGACACCAAGGGTTTCGTCGGTAGCGTCTTCGGTGGCTATCAGTGGCAGCAGGAGAACTTCGTGTACGGCGGTGAAGCCGAACTCGGCTACAACGGCGTCAAGGGTGACGACAATGGCATCAACTCGAAGGGCGGCTTCGAAGGCTCGCTGCGTGCCCGTCTTGGCTACGCCGTGACCCCGGAAATCCTGCTCTACGGCACCGGCGGTCTCGCTGGCAAAAGCCTGAAGGTGGAAGACACCGTTCTCAACGCCAGCGACCGCGCCACCATGATCGGCTGGACCGCCGGCGTCGGCACCGACATCAAGCTGACCGACAACGTCTTCGGCCGTGTCGAGTACCGCTACACGGACTTCGGCTCGAAGAGCTTCGACGGCATCGGCAAGGTCAAGGCCACCGACAACCGCGTCACCTTCGGCCTCGGCATGAAGTTCTAAGTCGTTCAAGCCACGACACGAAAAAGCCGGGCCTCGCGCCCGGCTTTTTTATGGCCGGCGTTCAGGCCGGAATCGCGAACTTCAGTCCCGGAAATTTTTCGTCGAAACGCGCTGCCCAGCGCGTCAGCCGGCCACGGCCTTTTTCCCATTTGCCGGCAAAACGCAGCGAGAGATAGCCGAGGCAAGCCCGCAGCGCCATCTGGCCGGCTGTGATCTTCTTCGGCAGCTTCGGCGGGTTGGCATTGAGCAGGTCGAGCGCGGCGGTGATCTTCGCCCACTGCCGGTCGAGCCAGGCCTGATAGACCATCTCTTCGGGCCGGTTGCGGCGCTCGTAGACCATCGACAGCGCGCAATCGCAGATGCCGTCGGCCAGTGCCTCCAGCACTTCCGCCTCCAGCCGCTTATCGGGATTGCGCGGAAACAACGCGTTCTTCGAAATCCGGTTGAGGTGCTGGGTGATGGCGCGGCTGTCATGAATGGAACGGCCATCGTCGAGCACCAGCACCGGGATCTTGCCAAGCGGATTGGCGCCTATCAGTTCGGCTGGTTTGTCCTCGGTCTTGACCGGCACCAGATCGATCGCGATCCCGGCGTAGGCCGCGGCCATCCTTACCTTGGAGCTGTAAGGAGAGGTGGACGCATACATCAGCTTCGGCATGATCGGTTTCCTGTTTGCAGGCGCCCAGTGTTGACTGGACGGGCACTTGCGATCAACCGCCAGAGCGCGAAAAAACAGAAGCCAGAAACCCGTGACGGTTTTCCGCTCCAGACATGCTGGACAAGCCTACGGACCGGTACGCTAGAAACACGAGCAACGATGCAGGTTGACGGGATTCAAACCTGCATTCGCATCTCAAGAACCCCAGGCATCGCACCCGGCCTTCGCCGACCGCGGCAAGGAGACTATCCAAAGAGCGAGCGAGGCAGCCAACCGGCGCCTCGCTTTGCTTGCCCCTCGGTCCCATCCCGATGTTCAGCCCTCAGGGCTGAACCCGCTTCCGGACAGCTTCGATCCAGAGCGTCAGAGCGTCGTTGCGAACCCGAAGGGGATACGCGACGCTCCAA
>NZ_PNOT02000099.1 GCF_002879535.1 Mesorhizobium intechi | reverse complement strand
GCTTAGCCATGTCATGCCCCTTCACGTTATGCCGTTGGCCGTGAATGACCCCGGCGCGCAATGCATATCTGACTCGCGGCTCGCTAGCCAGCGAAGCAATGCTATGATTTTCGCAGCTTAAATTTTGGTTGAGATCGACACACGATCGCACTCATCATCGCAAAAATCCGCTGCTGATCTTCTGGCACCCCAGCATTTTCACACCGGCATTTTCGATGCGAGCCAACCATGAAGCCGCGAAGATTAGCGAGCAGCTTCACGCATGATCTTCGGCCGCGAAATATCACGACCTGCCACCTCATCGAAGCAATCATCTTCCGCAGTCGAACGATCCATGCGGATTACGAGCACGACGCGCGCGACCAATCTGAGATCACCTTGTCAAGCCTACCTCCAACGCCAGCAGCTGATTGACAGATAACTCTACAAGGCAGAGTATTCTGTGCAAAGCAGGAGCTGACGGTTTGATTTCGATCACACAAAGGCAAGCGACAGTACCGCAGTCCGCAATCGCCGGGCCACGCGGCGGCAGTCCGAGGCTTTGCCACGGCGGAGCCTATCGGTGAGCGCCGACGACATCATCCATCAGAGCACGCGGCTCAGGATCATGGCCATCCTGAACACGCTGGAAAGGCGTGAGGCGCTGGAGTTCACCCAGTTGAAGGCCATGATCGAAACCACCGATGGAAATCTCGGAGCGCATATCGATACGCTGGCCAGGGCAGGCTATGTCGATGTCGAAAAGCTCTTCGTCGGGCGACGGCCGCAGACCCGGATCAAGGCAACGACGATCGGGCGGCGAGCCTTTCGCGGCCACATCGCTTTTCTTCGCAAGATCATCGATCAGGCCGAGCTGGCGCAACGCAGGAAATAGCGTTGCGGCTCAGCGCACTCCCTCAGCGCGTCGCCACCACGCCGAATAGGCAAGTCCCGCCAGCCCCGAGCCGGTACCGCGCGTGCCGGCAGGCGCATGCATTATCGTCACGATTGATAACCGAGGCAGATGGCGCCGAGCGCGACGACGGCGCAGGCGCCGACCCGGCGGGGCGTAAGCGTCTCGCCAAGAAACAGCCGGCCGATGAAGGCGGCGAAAACGACGCTGGTCTCGCGGAGCGCGGTGATCGGACCGGCCGGCCCGAGCGCGAAGGCCGCCACCACGACGCCGTAGGCCAGAAGCGCGAACAGGCCGCCGCCCAGTGCCTTCCAGGTTTCCGGCGCCCGCGGGTCGACAGCGAGCCGGCCACGACAGGCGACGAAGGTCGCCGGCAGTAAGACGCCATAGGCGAGCAGGACCCAAGCGGTGTAGGCGCCAACATTGCCGGCCGCACGGACGCCGATTGCATCGACCGTCGCATAGGCGGCGATGATTGCTCCCGTCGCCAGCGCATAGAGGATCGATGTCGTGGCGGCTCTTCCGCGTCCGAGCGAAAGCCCCATGATGCCACCGCCGACCAAGGCAACGCCGACGGTCTCTAGAACGGTGAGCTGTTGGCCGGCGAGCAGGAAGCCACCAAGGGTGACGAGCAGAGGCACGCTGCCGCGAACAATAGGATAGACCTGCCCCAATTCGCCGTATCTGTAAGCCGCCACCAGAAACACGCTGTAGCCGACCTGCAGGCAGGCCGAGAGCCCGACATAGGGCCAGGCCGAGGTGGCTGGAAAACCGTTGACGATGGCCAGCGGAACGGCCAGCGCCGTGCTGGAGAAGCTCATGACGGTGACGGTCCATAACCTGTCGGCGCCGGTTCGCAGGAAGGCGTTCCAGCTTGCGTGCAGGATCGCCGCGAAAAGCGCGAGACCGATGACCAGCGGGCTCATTGCGGCCTGCGCGAGGCGGCGATGATGTCCAGGGCGGTCTTGCGGGCTTCACGCAAGGCGATGTCCGCCTGCCCCATCTGCGCCATCAGGGTGGCGCCTTCGACCAGCATCAGCAGGGTTGCCGCCACGTTCTCGGCCCGCCCGCGCGGCATCACTTCCGACAGTATCGACCGCATGCGCTGGCGAAGGCCATTCTTCTGCCTGGCGACAGCCTCGAACACCGGATGCCCGGGCTCGCCAAACTCGGCCAGCGCGTGCGCGAACAGGCAGCCGTGGAAATCCGGGCTGCGGAACCAGCGCCCATGCCAGTCGAATATCTCTGAGATCTTCTGCTCTGGCGTGATGTCCTTCCGGGCAAGCCGGTCGAGCTGATCGTCAAAACGCCGGGCGCGATAGTCGAGCACGGCGACGATGAGCTCGTCCTTGCTGGGGAAATGCCGGTACATCGTCATCTTGGCCACGCCGGCCTTGGCGATGATCCGGTCGATGCCGGTGGCATGGAAGCCGGCGCGCCTGAACAGCGCATAGGCGGTTTCGACGACATGCTGGCGTTTGTCGGAGACAGGTGACGGCGTCATGATGCACACCATGTGATGAGACAGGTCTGTCTCATATTTATGCGACGGATCCCGCCATCTGTCAACGCGGCACGAAAAACGCCTACGGCCGATCAAGCCGCAGGCGCTCAAGGAAATCGAAAATCGGAAGGCCGCGCCTAGCGCAGGACGCGGCAGCGGCCGTTATAGACCATCCAGCGGTCGAAGCCCGAGACACAGAATTCGACATTGTCGCCGATCGAGGCAAATCCCTGGCCTTCCTCGATCAGGTACCAGATGGTCCGGTCGCGCCCGTCGGAGAGACTGACAGTGGCGCCGCAATAGCGGCGGCCGATCGGCCAGGTGTCATTGGCCGGCAGATAGCGATGCTGGTGGATGCGCCGGAAATCGGTGATCTGCACATCCGGCAGGTGCGGCACGTGATGCACCTGGTAGGAGAAGCGGCTGGTGATCTTGCTAAGCACCCAGGGCTGGCCGCAGATGCCGCCATCGTCGTCGGAATAGACGGCAAGGTCGGCCGCCTGCGCCGCCTGAGTGATACCGAGAGGTACGGCAAGCGGGGTACAGAGCGAAATCAAGGCGGCAAATGCGGATTTGGCGAAGCGAGTCATGGCAGCCTCTCAAGGTCGATTGCGCGCACTGTGCGGATTCGCTCGGCGGCGGTCAAGCGGTTGCCGAAACAATGGTTTCCAGAACAAGACTATACGGTTGCCGCAAACAGCAATCCGCCAATAACGGCGAAATTGACCAGAAAGGCGGATCGCGACGCCTGCCGTTCCAGGCCCTCGCAGGCCCAGAACCGCAGCAGGAACATGTTCGCCGCCAGCGTAAACACGACCAGCGCGCCGGCGGCGAAAGGCACCGCGATGCCCACGGCAAGCAACGAGCCGGCGACGATCTCCAACGCCGAGCCCGCGGCGAGCAGGAAGGCCGGGAAGGGAAATTGCCGGGCGGCCAGATACTCGGTCATTGCCCCGAACTTCACGAAATGTTCGACGCCGGCCCATACAAACACGCCACCGATCAGAAGCGCGCCCAGCGCCTGTACCGTTTGAGCGAACATGCTAACCTCCTGCCGGATGCCTGCCGGGTTCAGTCCTTGGGAAGAAAGGCAGGGTTGAAGACGACTTCCCAGAGGTGGTCATCTGGATCCTGGAAATAGCCGGCATAGCCACCCCAGAACGTGTCCTGGGCGAGCTTGACGGGGCGCGCGCCGGCCCTGATGGCCTGCGCCATCACGGCATCGACCTCGGCCTTGCTCGTGACATTGTGACCGATGGTGAATTCCGTCGGGCTGCGGCCAGTCTGGGCGACGCCGGCGTCACGGGCGATGTTGGGGCGTTCGAAGATCGCGAACTTCAAGCCGTTCTGCAAATCGAAGAAGGCGACGGCGCCGTGCTCGAACTCCCTGCCGATGATGCCTTCGGTCGGAAACCCCAGTCCCTTCCGGTAGAATTCGAACGAAGCTTCCAGATTATCGACACCAAGCGTGATGACACTGATGCGAGCTTTCATTTTGGTTTCTCCTTTCTATATTCTGTACTTGCGCGGTATCGTGACCTTGGCGCCAAAGGGGTTGCGAATGGCACCGAAGGCTTGGTGTGGTTTGCCATGGCGGGAGCGGCTCGCATTGAAGATTTCGGCCAAAATGGCCGGGTCCGTGGACCAGAATGACGAGCCGGCGAGACCCAGGGCCATGCAGACCGACAAAGGCTGAAGCGATGGAAGCGGTACTGGCGCAGGCCACCGGCTCTTTCCAGGAACGCCCCGCCGACAGGCGGCTGGCTGCCGCTTTCACGTCCGTCTGGGTCCACCGCATGCGGGACCGGGACGCCCCACCGGTCGTGATAACGCCGGATGCGACGATCGACCTGCAGTGGATCGACGGCAGATTCCGGATCGCGGGACCCGACAGGGAGCCGCAGATCGAGATACTGCCGTCAGGGGCGACGATTGTCGGCTTCAGGTTCCGACCGGGGGCGGCCGCCGGTTGGCTGGGCGTGCCGGCCAACCAGATCGTGGGAGAACGCCTCGACCTCAGCGACCTCTGGGGTGTGCGGGCGCGTCATCTGGCAGGCAGTGTCCGCGCCATGCCCGATCTCGCCGGCTTGGTTGGACAATTGGAGAAGGCAATCGGCGCATGCACGCAAGACCACCGTGTGGCCGATGCGGCCATGGGCTTTGCCTTTGACGTTGTCGACCAGGGACTGCCGGCCGACAAGTCGCTGGTGCCGTTCCTGCTGCGCACCTTGCATATGAGCGAGCGGACGCTGCGTCGCCGTTTCGAGGAAAGTTTCGGGTACGGCCCAAAGACGCTCGACCGCATCCTGCGCTTTCATCGCTATCGGCGCTTGAGGCAAACGTCCGGCGATGCTTCAACCGCGGTGTTGGCGGTCGAAGCCGGCTATTCGGATCAGGCTCATCTGATACGTGAGAGCAGGCGACTGTCCGGCGTCACGCCATCTGCGCTCGCGGACGCCTCCTCGATAACCTAGCAGCACCGCCCGACGAGGTCGAAAGCCGCGGCTGCCTACTCTCCCGCCAGCCATTCCAGCGACCAGTGCGCCGGTCTTTCCACGGCAAGCAATTTGTGCAAGGCCGGCAGCACGGTTCGCAATTCGCCTTCCAGCGTGAAGGGCGGGTTGACCACCACCATGCCACTGCCATCGAGGCTGGGTTCCAAGGAGGCCGGCCTGATCTCGAATTCTATGTCGAGGATTTTCGGGATGCCGGATTGCTTCAGGGCCTTCCTGAAGGCAATCACCGCCTTGCGGTCCTTGATCGGGTACCACAGCGCATAGATGCCGCCAGGCCAGCGCTTGTGTGCCCTTATGAGCCCATCCACGAGGCGGCCGAACTCGCCCTCCTCCTCGAAGGGCGGATCGATGAGCACAAGGCCGCGCTTCTCCTTCGGCGGCAGATGCGCTCCGAGCGCCAGCCAGCCATCGAGTTCCATCACCCGCACCTGGAAGTCGCCGGCGAACTCCGCCTTCAGCCTGGCAGCGTCCTTCGGGTGCAGTTCGATCGCCGACAACCGGTCCTGCTTGCGCAGGAGATGGCGTGCGAGCAGCGGCGAGCCCGGATATTTCTTCACGCCGTCCCCCGGATTGAGCGACCTCACCGCTTCCAGATACGGCGCCAGCAGCGCGCCCGCCCTGGTATCGAACGAGGCATCGATCAGCCTGCCGATGCCGCCCAGCCACTCGCCGGTCTTCTGTGCCTCGACCGAGGACAGATCGTAGCGGCCAATGCCGGCATGGGTGTCGACGACGCGAAACGCCTTGTCCTTCTGCTTGAGGTATTCAAGCAGAAGCGTCACCACGACGTGCTTGACGACATCGGCGAAATTTCCGGCGTGGTAGGCGTGGCGATAATTCATGATCCGTTGCCGTTACGCATGTCGTTACCCCAAACCGCTCCACACTTTTGGGCGACATCCGTCAACCCCTGCCCCAACGCGGCGATGGTGGTTGCGAGTTCGGATTGTCCGGCCGGCCGCCTCCAGAACGCAGGGACAGCAGGAAGCCGATCAAGCCGACCGCCATCAGGGCGAAGCCAACCGGCCGCACACGCCGGTCGGTTTCGCCGACACCGGAGCGCAGGATGAGATCGACGGCCCGCATCGGTATGTCCTCGGCGTCACCCGGACCGACGGTGAACACATAGGGACCGGAATTGACGCTTGCGATGACACCTGCATCGTCGCGAAAGATCTTGTCGGGCAGCTGCGGGCTGGCCTGGCGCGGATTGTCGACATGGTTGAACTGCAAGGTCGAGGCAAGCACCGTGCGGCCATTGGTGGCGGCGGTCAGCGTCAACACCGTGCGCTGCTGCGAAACGATGCGTTCGGCCCGCGCGGTGAGGTCGACCAGGACGCGGACCGGCGCGTCGCGGCTTGAGAGTGACACGCTCAACGGCTTGAAGCGGCCTTGCTCATAGACCCGCCAGGTGCCGATCTCGCGGCCGGAAAAATTGGTCATCGCCCAGGGATAGATGAAGCCGATGCCGATGCCGGCAAGCAGGATCAGGACAAACAGAAAGCGCATTCAGACACTCACCTCGTATTCACACCTTGCCGGACAACTGGCCAGCCCCGGCACCGTCGCGCAGGCGTTCCATTTCGTCCAGCAGCATGTCGAGGCCAAGCTCGAATGTCTTGTCGAATTCGGCGGCACCGAAAAAGCGGCCGGCGGCCATGACGTTGGGAAAATCCCGGGCCAGTTGCTCGTCGCCAACCGTGTTCACCGCCGACGGACCTTTGGCATAGCCCGCATTCTCATCCAGCACCGCACCCATCAGATAGTAGCCGACGGCGCGAAATAGCCGCGCGCTGAGTTCGGTGTCGAAGCCGCCATCCCTGAACAGGCTCAAGATGCCGTTCAGCCAGGCAAGGCAGATCGGCGAGTTCATCCGGTAGGTGACAAGGAAAGTGGCATAGGCGGGATGGTCGCGGCCGATGCGGCGGAAATCCTCGATGGCAATGCGCATTCTTTGCCGCCACGGAAGGCCGGCATCGGGCATTTCAAGGGAACCGACCAGCCGGTCGACCAGCGCTTCGTGCAAATGCGCCACCGAAGGAAAATGGTGGTAGATGCTCATCGCCTCGCAGCCGAGCGCCGCAGCCAGCTTGCGCATCGAAAAGCCGGAGAGCCCTTCCGTCTCGATAACGTTGAAGGCCGCGTCCTCGATCATTTCGCGCGACAGGCGCCCGCGCACTCGCTTTTTTTTGATTGACGTGTCCATTGCGCCGCTTGACAACTTACAGTGTAAGGTTCATTTTTCACATCACCTTACATCGTAAGGCTAACAAAGACCAGAGGAGAATGTCATGTCTAATTATCGCATTCTTTCATCCGTGCTTTCGTCCATACACCACGGCTGCCTGCTCGCCGCCACCGGTTGTGCGTTGGCCCTGGTCGCGGCACCAGCCCATGCCGGCGACTATGATGAGACCCTCAAGGATATCCAGTCGACCATGGGCGGCGTACCGAGTTTTGTGAAGCAGTTTCCGAAGGCCGGTCTGCCCGGCGCCTGGGCCGAGGTCAAGGCCATCGAGCTCAGCGACAAGACGGCTCTGCCGCCAAAGGTCAAGTCGCTGATCTCGCTTGCAGTGGCGGCGCAGATTCCATGCAACTATTGCATCTGGTCGGATACGCAGGACGCCAAGCGCGCCGGCGCCACCGACGAGGAGATCCAGGAAGCCGTGGCAATGGCCGCGCTGACCCGCCATTGGAGCACCATCTTCAACGGCATGCAGGTCGATTTCGACACATTCAAGAAGGAAATGGGCGGGCAGTAGGCTATTTCGACCTGGAAGCTGCCGGCCGCTTCCAGGTCGTCCAAGCCTCGAATGAAGCGACCATTCTGCGGTGCTCCCAGGCATTTTGCGAGCGGTTGCGCCGAGGCGGGGCTGGGTGCGTACGCGATCGCGCAATGGACGGCGCTCTCTACCTATGCGCTCAATGCCATTGTGGAAGTCATCGATGTTACGGCATCGAATGGACGCTTTCTTTTCACGACCAAAATGACCGTCGATCCGCGCCATGCGAATGAGGGGCCTTATGCACAAAGCCTTTGATCGGCTCGAGGAAACAAGATCGCTGTTCAAATCCGTCATGACCCAGCGATTTTCCGTTAAATTTCTGATTCTTGGCGTTCTTTGTGCCATAAATGGCTGCGACGCATCCTCTTTTAGTAAAGAAATTCTCGCAGAATATTCACATCATGACATTTATGTTTGCAGCCCCAGTGGCTTCGGCCAGCAGTCTCATTGCGAATTGAAAATTTGACCCCTTCAGGGGTCGCCCAGATCCATTCTCCACTTGGTATACTTCGTCGGATACAGACCGAGACGCGCAATGGCAGCGGCGACCTCCGCCATCCCAGCCCCGGTATCGCCTCGGCAGCCGATCCAAACCATTGACTTGCAACGAGTATCCGCCCGAACCCTCACAGCCCGGCGCGGCGGGGCTGAGCCATCGGAGGGTTAACCATTCGCAAATAGTTGTAGTTAAGGAATTACTAATTCAGTTGACTATGATCCACACAGGTATATTTTCGGCACGTTGGGATGTGCAATTTGGGCGAGCAATCGACGATGACGGCACCGAAGGTGTGACCGCGTTTTTGGGGCGTGGAGACGGGTGAGCGGCAGCACGTAAGTCGTGCGGCGGCGACCCCGCGAACCCAGAGAACAATTAGCGCACATCAATGGCAGCGAATCCGCTGATGCGGAGGGATTGTCACGTTCTGAAGGCGTGGCCGGACTGTTGTCACGGCGCGGCGGTAGCGTGCGGGTTGCGTAGGGGAAAAGCATGAGCAAGGTCTTCAAGGTTCTGAAACTGGGTTCCGGGATCGGTCAAAGGGAGCCTCACCAGAAACGGCGTCGCGCGCTGGTTGCCGGGGGCGCGGGTTTCCTGGGGTCGCATCTGTGTGAACGCCTGTTGCGGGACGGCTATGACGTCGTCGCGCTGGATAATTTTCAAACCGGCAAGAGATACAATCTCAACACCCTTCTGCGCGATCCCAGATTCACCTGCATCGAGCACGACATTGTCGATCCGCTGCCCGTCGGCCTTGAATCCGACGAGATCTACAATCTCGCCTGCCCGGCCTCTCCGCCGCATTACCAGGCGGATCCGATCCATACGTTCAAGACAAGCGTGCTCGGTTCGCTGAACCTTCTGGAACTCGCGCGCCGGAACAATGCCAAGATATTCCAGGCCTCGACTTCGGAGGTGTATGGCGATCCCTTCGTGCATCCACAGCCCGAGAGCTATTTCGGCAACGTCAACACGCATGGCCCACGGTCTTGCTATGACGAGGGCAAGCGTTCGGCCGAAACCCTGTTCTTCGACTATTCGAGGACATATGGGCTCGACATCCGCGTTGCCCGCATCTTCAACACCTACGGCCGCCGCATGCAGCCCGATGACGGGCGCGTGGTATCGAACTTCATCGTCCAGGCCTTGCGCGGCGAAGACCTGACCGTCTATGGCAGCGGCCTGCAGACCCGCTCCTTCTGCTACGCCGACGATCTTATCGAAGGCTTCATACGGCTGATGAATGCGCCGTGTGCGCCCGCCCATCCGGTCAATCTCGGCAACCCCGGTGAATTCACCATCATGGAACTCGCGACGCTGGTCGTCGGCTACACCAACTCCAGATCGAAGATCGTGCACCGGCCGCTGCCGATCGACGATCCAAGGCAGCGCAAACCGGATATTTCCTTCGCCAGGGACAATCTCGGTTGGGAGCCGAGGATCAACCTGGCCCAGGGGCTCGCCCATACGGTCGACTATTTCGACACCCTGCTCTACGGCAGCCGCATGATCACGGGGGCCGCGGCTTCATGAGCCGACCGGCGATCCTGGTGACAGGTGGGGCGGGCTTCATCGGCAGTCACACCTGCAAGCTGCTGGCGGCCGCTGGCTATCTGCCCGTGGCTTTCGACAATCTGTGCCGCGGCAACCGGAAATCTGTCGCCTGGGGTCCGCTTGTCGTCGGCGATATCCGCGACCGGGATGCGCTGCGGGGGGCGATCGGGACGTACAGGCCGACATCGGTCATCCACTTCGCGGCGCTGGCCTATGTCGGGGAATCCGTGCAAGAGCCGGCCGACTATTATTCGACCAACGTGACCGGAACCATCGCCGTGCTCGACGCGGCACGCGCGCACGGCATCGACAACATCATCTTCTCCAGCAGTTGCGCTACCTACGGCGTGCCGGAGGCCTTGCCCGTTCGCGAGACCTCCTTGCAAAGTCCAATCAGCCCTTACGGGCGCACCAAGCTGATGGGAGAGCAGATCATCGGCGACTATGCGTCCGCCTATGGGATGAAATTCGCGATCCTGCGCTATTTCAACGCCTGCGGCGCCGATCCCGACGGCGAGCTCGGCGAGTGGCATTCACCCGAAACGCATCTGGTTCCCCGGGTGCTGATGGCGGCGTCTGGCATCATCGATGAGATCGAGGTCTTCGGCACGGACTATGACACGCCGGACGGAACCTGCGTGCGCGACTATATCCATGTCAGCGACCTCGCCAGCGCCCACCTGAAAGCGCTCCAGCACCTCGAGGGCGGTGGACAAAGCCTGGCCGTCAACCTCGGCACAGGGCGCGGCGTATCGATCAGGGAGATCATACAGGCGGTCAGCCGGATAACCTCAAGACCAGTTCCGGCCGTCTTCAAAACCCGCCGTCCGGGAGATCCGGCGGAGCTCTATGCCGATCCGGGCAAGGCGCGCGCGCATCTTGGCTTTGTGCCGCAGCTTTCCGACATCGACACGATCGTCAGGACGGCGGCCCCGTTCTTCGGATTGCGGACAAAACCGGTGGAATTGCCGCCGGGCAAGGCGGCGGCATCCCTCGCTGCTGGCTAGATCAGAGAGAGCGCGGGTGGCAACTGGCGCGCTGACCAAATCCGCTGGGGCTGCAGATATAGGGCGAATTCCCCGGAAACGACCCACCAATGACCGGATTGTAAGCGATCTTCGCCGGTCTTGGCGTGCCGATTTTGATCGGCTTCGGTGACATGAAAGCGTAGTCGATTTCGGTCGACCCTGTCGTGCTCGTCACCAGAAGCTCAGGCTCGATTCTAAGCGAATGAACCGCGGTCATGGCGTGGAGCGGCAGGACCGCGGCTTTGCCGCGGACCGCGTGGACCACAGGCTTGAAAGCGACCGCGTCGGCTTTTGTCGCATCCAGGGCCTGGCAACCCGAGATCAGCGCCACTGCCGCAACGATGCATGGACCAAATATGCCTGGACGAAATGCGCCCATTGCCGAATTGCTCATCACGTATCCCCTCTTATCAAGCCAAGGGCGAGGTGCGGCATTCTATGCTCTCGTTGCCTTCACGCCGCTCGGTAGCCACCTGCCACTTAATATCACGTCGAATATTAGACACTGCTTATTAAGCAAACCGTGCGGTCGGGCGCAACCTCTGGCCGTTTTCTGGGATTGAATGCAATTGACTGGAGATCAGCGCGCCGGCCGCTCCGACCGGAGCCCATCCCGCAGCTTCATGATGATAAGTGATTCGGAAGTTCCTGGACAGGTTCCGGCCGCGCCGCGAGGCACCACCAGCTCATGGCTGAAACACGACCTAATTCTTGGAATCGATTACCTTGCGGGTCTCTTCGAAC
>NZ_PNOT02000290.1 GCF_002879535.1 Mesorhizobium intechi | reverse complement strand
GTACACTCGGCGGCAAGCGCGTCATCGGCGCGCCCGGCTGCGCCCGCAGTCCCAAGGAAAACGGCTTCGACTGGGTGCTCGACCGTCTGGTTGCCGGCCTTGACGTCACCGCGAAGGATATCGCCGGCATGGGGGTCGGCGGGCTGCTGATGGAAATCCCGACGCGGCCGCAGCCGCGCGAACCGCTGCCGGCCAAGAGCCGGCTCAAGGTCGCCGTAGTGCTTCTGGCGGCTGGCCGTTCAAGCCGCATGGGGGGGCCGAACAAGCTCATGGCGCTCTTCGACGGCAAGCCGCTGGTGCGCCGCACCGCCGAGCGCGCGCTCGCATCGAAGGCATCGGGCACGATCGTCGTCACCGGCCATCAGCGCGAGCGCGTGCGTGCGGCGCTGGCGGGGCTGGATTTGACCTTTGCCGACAATCCCGATTTCGCCGATGGCCTGTCGACCTCATTGAAAGCCGGCATTGCCTATCTGCCCGAAGACACCACCGGCGCGATGATCGTTCTGGGAGATATGCCTGGCGTTGTGTCAGGCGATCTCGACCGGCTGATCGATGCCTTCCGCAAGGCAGGAGGCAATTCGGTGGTCCGCGCCTCGCATCTGGGCAAGCGCGGCAACCCGGTGCTCCTGCCGCGCGCGCTGTTCCCGGCCATCGCCCATCTCGAAGGCGATACCGGCGCGCGCCATCTGGTCGAGACCGGGGGGCTCGATGTCATCGATGTCGAGGTCGGCAAGGGGGCGTCTGTCGATGTCGACACCCGCGAGGCGCTCGAAAGCGCCGGCGGCGTGCTGCAGGATTGACAAACCCGGGCCGAATTAGCCAAGCCTGCGGTATGGCTTTTCGTTTTCTTTCTCCACTTCACGCCTTTCTGGCTGCTTCATTTGTTCTTTGCCTTGCCGGCCAAGCCGATGCGCTCGAACTAAAATCCTTCAAGGACGATCTCTTCGCCTATCCGGCGACATTGTCGACCGGTGACGGCGGCGCGTACACCGTCATCGACTACCGCGAGATGCGCGATATCAACCAGCGTGACGAAGTGCCGGAAAAGCGCGTGCATCCGCAATATACCGACACCGGCGTGCGCCAGGTGCAGCAGGATCTGATGCTGAAGACGGACGCCGGCGATGTAAGGCACGTCGCCGTCGGCAAGACGCAAGGCGCCGCCATCATTGTGCTCTACCTGCACGGGCAGGGCGGCAGCCGCAAGCAGGGCGTCGACGACTTCACTTTCGGCGGCAATTTCAACCGGCTCAAGAACCTGATGGCCGGCAATGGCGGGCTTTATCTCACGCCGGATTTCCCCGATTTCGGTGACAAGGGGGCCGCACAGGTCGCCGCATTGATCGATCATTATGCCGAACAGTCCCCAGGCGCGAAAATCTTCGTCGCCTGCGGCTCGATGGGCGGCGCGTTGTGCTGGAAGCTTGCTGCGCGCAACGATACCGGCCGGCGCATCGACGGGCTACTGCTGCTCGGATCGCTGTGGGACGAGAGTTTCCTCGCAAGTCCCGCCTTCAGGCGCCGTGTCCCGGTCTTCTTCGGCCAGGGCAGCCATGACGTGGTGTTTCCGGTGGCGAACCAGGAAGCGTTCTTCCGGTCCATCATCGCCAGATCGAAGGCCTATCCGACCCGCTTCGTCCGCTTCGAGACCGGCACGCACGGCACGCCGATCCGCATGGTCGACTGGCGCGGCACGCTGAACTGGATGCTGGCCAAGGCGCCTTGACCGGCGCTGCCTGGCAGCCCCGGCGCTCAGGGCGCGGTGTTGTAGTCGACGACCGTCTGTGGGTTCTGCTCACCGTCATAGGAAGCATCGACGTCATACTGGACCAGCGAGAAATCGCCGTTGCGGAACAGATAGGTTCCCGAATCGGAGGCATCGCCGACGCCTCGCCACTTGTTGAAGGTGGTGATCGTATGGGTGTCCGCGTCATAGTCGGAATTGACCGCCCAACCGGTCGTCTCAAAACCGACGATGCTCATGCCCAGCACTTTGCCGTCGCTGTTGTTGTTCTCATAGCGGATGTCCATCTTGGGTTCGGCGAACTGCAATTGCTTCACGGCCGACAATTCGTCGGTCATGTAGTAGACCGAACTTTCATTGTAGGCCGCGGCCGCACAGGAGAAATGGAACAGCCGCGTTTCCTTGTCGGGATCGCCGGGCTGCGCATCCTTGTCCTTGTACTTGATCGAAAACACCTCCGGCTCATTACCCAGGAACTGCTTGTCGCACTGGTCGCCATAGGCCGCCAGGAAGGCTTTCTTGGCCTGCTCGAGTGCCGTATCCTTCTTCGGCGGCGGCGGGCCGTCGCCGCAACCGGGCGGCAGCGCCTCCCCGAAGTCCGCCGTCGAGGGTTTCAACGCGCCTTTTTCGATGTGGATCGGATCGAAGGGCGGCGCGGCCTGGGCCTGTGCATTGACCTGTCGCAGCGTGTAGCAGCCGGCAAAGACCTTTTCGCCGCCGCTCTTGTCGGTGGCACGGATGGCGACCGGGACATTGTAGAAGATGCTGCCGGCGGCACCGTCGTCCGAAATGGCACCGGTCGTGACCTCGACCTTGTCGGTGCCGTCATAACCCTTCACGAAGCTGTCGAAATCCTTGGCCGGCTTTGCGTCGCCGTAGTAACCCCAGGCTCGGGCGAATTCGTGCCGGTTGATGGCGCTGTAGAGCGAGCGAATGACCGCCTCCGCGCTCGAGCGGTCGTCGACATAAGGTGCTTCGGGCGCGTCGTCGGCGGCCAGCGACGCCGGGCCGGATGCCGCAAGGGAGAGAAGGGCAGTCGCAGCGAGAAGGGCGCGTCTCATCGGGAATCTCCGCTCGATAACGGAAATTCTACCACGGCGATTGCGGCGGCGTGGTGACGCGGAGCTCACGGCGCTTGAAGAATCGTCTGCGCAGGCGCTAGCTCGCTGCGCCGGCGCTCCGACCGGACAGGAGATCTGACGTGAAGATAACGATGTATGAGGCATCCGTGCCGGTGTTTTCAACCAGGCTGAAAGCCCTTTCCAACGTGCTGGCGGCTGCAGAACAAAATGCCCTTGAGCGCAAGATCGACCCGCAGGTGTTTTTGACGGCGCGGCTTGCGCCCGACATGTTCGCTTTGACCCGGCAGGTGCAGATCGCCACCGACCATGCGAAGGGGGCGCCGTCGCGGCTGGCCGGGCGGGAGGTACCGAAATACGAGGACAATGAAGCAAGCTTTGCCGATCTCGAGGCGCGGATAGCCAAGACGCTTGCGCTGCTGGCGACGTTCTCCGCAGCCGATATCGACGGTTCCGACGACAAGGTGATTGAGCTGAAGCTCGGCGGACGCGAAACAACGTTGGCTGGCATGCAGTATCTGCTGCATGTGGCCATGCCCAATTTCTACTTCCACCTCACCACCGCTTACGACATTCTTCGCCACAATGGCGTGCCGCTCGGCAAGGCGACATTCCTGGGATCGCGTTAAGGGGCCGGCATTCCGAGATGTCCCGCATCCGTCCGGGACATCTCGCGAGGCACCTCTAGCGAATGGACATTTCGCGGGCGACGCGGGGAAAATCGGCGGGCTTGATACCGATATCGGCGCGGTCGGCATTGCTCATCGAATGAAGCAGCGCGAGCGCCGCGCGGTATCGCAGATGTTCCTGCGGGCGCGGCCGGGCAAACATTTCCGTGAAGAAACCCATGAATCAGGCCCCTGGTTAGTCCTCCACACCAGCCAGTATAGGCGAATCGTAACAATTGTGCAGTGCAGCATTTGCATGCCTGCCATGTCCGGATAGATTTCCTAGATTTTTTGAGGCCCGCTGAAACTTCCGCGCCGCACGAAGCGTAGGCTTCGACGCTGGTACGTGGCCAGTTTTTCCTCGCCCCTCCTGGCGAATTTTCCGGGCTGCATGAAAGTGCAGTCCGGCTTTTTGTTTTGAGGGAACGGTCGCGATCCTTGAATGGCTAAACTCATTAAGATCGGTGGTATGTATTTTTAACGAGCGGGCTCTATGGTCCGGAACCTGACAGTCAGGCAAGTGGAGGCTGACATCGCTACCAGCGCCAAGCGTGATTTCGCTTCGCTGCTCGACGACCTCTTCGTCGCCTCCGACAAGGGAGACGGGATCGAGGGCGACGAGGAAGGCGCGCGTCCGTCGATTCCGTTCGATTATCTCTCGGTCGCCGATGAACTCCATTCCGGCCGCATCAAGGTATCCGCCGCCGAATACCGCGAGGCCGGTGCCGACCTGGCGAGCGAATTTGCCGCCTTGCTGGAACATGCCAAGCTGGCGCTGGCTGCCGAGGGCGCGCAGCCCGAGGAAAAACTCCCGCCGATCGATCCGGAATCGATCGCGGCCGAACTGGGGCTGAACGAGCCCAAGAGCGCCGCCGATTTCGGCCGCATGCGCCGCAACTTTGCTTTCACCAACCATCCTGATCGTGTTGCCCCGCATCTGCGCCAGCGCGCCATGATCCGCATGCAGGTGGCCAACATGCTGATCGACGAGGCCAAGCGCCGCGCCGTTGCTGGGGCCTGCCGCTAGCCAATCGCTGGTTCACGCAAAAGTCGGCTTGGTGAGGCTTGGAGAGCGGCATGGCTTTCCCTATACATGCAGCCTCCTTCCCGCCTCGCCCTTCCCTCCGGAGCAGAATTCCATGCACAAACGCCGTCTCGGTCGGACCGATCTTCTTGTTACCCAGATCTGCCTTGGTTCGATGACCTGGGGCCAGCAGAACACCGAGGCCGAAGGCCACGCGCAGATGGATCTGGCTTTTTCGCGCGGCGTCAATTTCATCGACACCGCCGAGCTCTATCCGATCCCGCCCAAGGCGGAGACGCAGGGGCGGACGGAAAAGATCATCGGCAGCTGGATGAAGGCCAAGGGGAACCGCGACAAGGTGATCCTTGCCTCCAAGGTCGTCGGCCGCACCGCCAACATCTGGTTTCGCGGCGACAGGCCATCGCAATTGGTGCGCGCCGATATTTTTGACGCCATCGACAAATCCCTGGCCAAGCTCGGCACGGACTATCTCGACCTCTACCAGATCCACTGGCCGGAACGGGATATCCCTTGGGGTGCCAACCCGACGCGCATCGGCGCCGTGGCGCGGCGGGCCGATGCCGACGGCGCGCCGGTCGACGAAACGCCGATCGCCGAGACGCTCGGTGTCTTCGATGAGTTGGTGAAGGCGGGAAAGATCCGCCATTTCGGCCTGTCGAACGAAAGCTCCTGGGGCGTCATGCGGTTTCTTGCCGAGTCCGACAAAGGCGTTGGCCCGCGCGTGGCCTCGATCCAGAACGCCTACAATCTCGTGAACCGCACCTTCGAGGTGAACCTTGCCGAGGTCTGCGAGCGCGAACAGGTGTCGTTGCTACCCTATTCGCCGCTGGCGCAGGGCTACTTGACCGGCAAATACGACCATGGCGCCCGGCCGCAGGGTTCGCGCTCGCAATTGTTCAATCGCGGCCAGCGGTACGAGACGCCGAATGCAGCGGACGCGCTGCTCGAATACAATGAACTGGCGCGCTCCTTCGGCATGGAGCCGGCGCTGTTTGCCAATGCCTATGTGTCGAGCCGGCCCTTCGTCACCTCCAACATCATCGGCGCGACGACCATTCCGCAGCTCGAAATGGCATTGTCTTCGGTGGATGTCGTCTGGACCGAAGAGATGCAGAAGGCAGTGGACGCGATCCATCAGCGGGTTGGCAATCCCTGTCCCTGATCGGTGGGGATCGAATTATCTCGGAATAACAAAGGGGTGGAGAAAGTGGTGGATTTTTCGATCGAGGCCGTGCGGGGAAAATTTCCGGCGCTTTCCCTGACCGACAAGGGCCGCCGTCGCATCTATCTCGACAATCCCGCCGGCACCCAGGTGCCGCAGGCCGTCGCCGATGCGGTGTCGCGCTGCCTGCTCACGACCAACGCCAATCTCGGCGGCTATTTCGAAACGACGATCGCGGCTCAATCCGTCGTCGACGAGGCGCATCAGGCGATGGCCGATTTCCTTGGTGCGACGAGCCCCGAGGAAATCATCATCGGCGCCAATATGACGACGCTGACCTATCACATGTCACGCACGCTCGGCCGCACGCTGAAGCCGGGCGACGAGATGATCCTCACCCGCATGGACCATGAGGGCAATGTGTCGCCCTGGCTGCAACTGGCCGAGGATCTTGGTCTCGTGGTGCGCTGGCTGCCATTCGATGAAAAGAGCTGGCAGGTCGAAGAGGAGGCGCTGGCAGGGCTGCTGTCCAGCAAGACACGGCTGGTGGCGTTGAATTATGCCTCGAATCTGACGGGTTCGATCAACCGGGTCAGATCCCTGACTGCCATCGCAAAACGGGCCGGCGCCCTAGTCTATGTCGACGCCGTCCAGTTCGCACCGCATGGCTTGATCGACGTGCAAGAGCTCGGTTGCGATTTCCTGATCTGCTCTGCGTACAAGTTCTTCGGTCCGCATATTGGCGTTTTGTGGGGGCGGCGCGAAATCATCGACGGCCTGAAACCCTACAAATGCCGCTGTTCGTCCAATGGCCTGCCGGAGCGGTTCGAGCTCGGTACGCCGCAGATCGAGCTGATGGCCGGCCTCACGGCGGCGGTCGACTACTTTGCCGAGCTGGGTGCGGCAGCAGGCGAGAGTGGTTCGCGCAGGCAGAAGATCGCCAGGGCATTCGGGGTCTCGATCGCCTATGAAAACCCGCTGGCGCTAAGGCTGATCGACGGCCTGTTCGACATTCCGGGCCTGACAATCCATGGCATCACCGATCCGAAACGGCTCGCCGATCGCGTGCCGACGGTCTCCTTTACCGTCGAGGGCATCGTCCCGGAGACGATCGTGAGGCAGATGAACGCCGAAAACATCTTCCTGTGGTCCGGCCATAACTACGCCTGGGAGATCGTCCACCAGCTCGGCATTCCGGCCGAGCAGGGCGTCGTGCGCATCGGCATCGCCCACTACAACACGGCGGCGGAAATCAACGAGACGCTGGAGAGCGTGCACCGGGTCATCGCCATGCTCAGGCAGCAGCGCTCCTGAGGCAAGGAGAAACCATCACCGCATCCTGCCGCCGAAGCCGGTGAGGAAGGCGGCGAGATTGTCGCCGAGTTCGTCGCAGAGATAGCCGCCTTCCTGGACGATGACGCTCGGCAGGCCGAGCCCGGCGATTGCCTCGCCAATGCGGGAGAAGCCGGGCGTCGTCACCGAAAGCCCGCCGAACGGATCGCCTTCGAAGGCGTCGAGGCCGAGCGCGACCACCAGCGCGTCCGGCGAAAAGGCGCGAATGCGCTGGAACGCAACGCCAAGCGCCTCAAGAAATGCCGTGTCGGCGGATTTGCGTGGCAGCGGCAGGTTGAAATTATAGCCAAGGCCCGGCCCTTCGCCACGCTCGTCGGCATGTCCCCAGAAGAACGGGTAGAAGCGCACCGGGTCGGCATGCAGCGAAACGGTAAGCACGTCGGGCCGGGCATAGAAGATGCCTTGCGTGCCGTTGCCGTGGTGCAGGTCGACGTCGAGAACGGCCACGCGCGCCGCTTGCTTGCGCAGCACCTGCGCAGCGACCGCCGAATTGTTGATGAAGCAGAAGCCGCCGGCGACATCGGCAAATGCATGGTGGCCGGGTGGACGGCACAGCGCATAGGCTGCCGGCGCGCCCGCCATCACCGCTTCCGCCGCCTCGACCGCACTCCATGCGCTCCACAGCGCGCTTTGCCAGGTCTCGCCCGAGATCGGGCAAGCGGTGTCGGCCATATGATAGCCGGCCTGGCCAACCGCCGAAGCAGGGTAGGAACCATTGCGCGCGATCGGATGGATGTTAGGAATCACTTCCGCCGAGGCGCCCTCGATGCGCCGCCAGCGCTCGAAAATATGTTCGAGGAAGTCGAGATATTCGGGTGTATGCACCGCCGAGACCGGGCCGAGCCCGTGATTGCGTGGCCGCTCGATCGCGCAACCGGCAGATTTTGCGCCGGCTAACAATCTTTCGACGCGCTCGGGCTTTTCCGGATTGGGCTGCGCGGCACCGCTGGAAAGAAAGGCCTTCGGGTCGTGGCGCTTCTGCTCTTCGGCGTAAAAGGCCTTCATTCCTGCTCCCCATTGACCGGCGCGTCGGCAAAGGCAAAAAAGGCTTCGCCGATGATTTTCTGCGTCTGTTCGTAACTCGACCAGGCGATGCCCAGCCTTTCATAGAAGGCCTTGGCGCCTTCATTGTCGTTATCGACCGACAGCCTGAGATAGACGCCGCCGTCCTTCCGGCATTCCGCGGCCACGCGCCGCAACAGCCGCTCACCGATCTTGCGGCCACGGAACCGGTCCTCGACATAGAGGTCCTGTACATAGACGCCGGGCCGCCCCATCCAGGTCGAAAAGATCGGAAAATGCAGGCAAAGCCCAGCGAACTCGCCGCCGACCTCGGCGATCAGGGTTGAAAAGGTGGGCTTTTCGCCAAAACCGTAGCGGCGCAGATCATCTGGTGTGGAGGTGATCTCCTGATGTGCGCCGATATGGGTGCCAAGCTTGAGAAGCGCGGCGTGCATCGTTTCGGCGTCATCAATGCGACCGGGGCGGATCACGACGTCACTGGGTTTGGTCACGATCTTGCCTCAAAACGCCACCCGGTCGCCACCTTTCAGCGCCAGCATCTCGCGTGCCTCGGCCGGCGTGGCAACCTCCAGCGACAGGCCGTCGAGAATGCCCCGGATGCGGCGCACCTGGTCGGCGTTGGATTTCGCCAACTGGCGGCCATCGTAGAGACTGTCCTCCAAGCCGACACGGACATTGCCGCCCATCGCCGCGGCGATCGAGATCAGCGGCATCTGCTGGCGGCCGGCAGCCAGCACCGAGAACTGGTAGCTGTCGCCGAACAATTTGTCGGCGATGCGCTTCATGTGGATAAGATTGTCCGGATCTGCGCCGATGCCGCCCAGAATGCCCAGCACGAACTGGATGAACAGCGGCCCCGACACCAGGCCGCGATCCCGGAAATGCGCCAGCGAATAGAGGTGGCCGACATCGTAGCATTCGAATTCAAATCGCGTGCCGCAGCCCTTGCCCAGCCTCTCAAGCACGCCTTCCATGTCGGCGAAGGTGTTCTTGAAGATGGTGTCGCGCGTGGCTTCGAGCAGTTTAGGCTCCCATTCGTGCTGCCATTCTCGTGGCTTGTCGAGCATCGGGAACAGCGCGAAATTCATCGAGCCCATGTTGAGCGAGCACATTTCGGGCTCGGCGCGCAGCGGCGCTGCCAATCGCTGGTCCAGCGTCATCAGCGAAGAACCGCCGGTAGTGATGTTGATCACCGCATCGGTTGCCTGCTTGATGCGCGGCAGGAACTGCATGAACACCTCCGGATCAGCCGTCGGCCGGCCGTCTTTGGGGTCGCGGGCATGCAGATGCAGGATCGACGCGCCGGCCTCAGCGGCTGCAATGGCATCGGTCGCGATCTGGTCCGGCGTCATCGGCAGGTGGGGCGACATGGACGGCGTATGCACCGAGCCGGTGACGGCGCAGGTGATGATGACTTTTCGCGGCGCCATTCCTTTACCCCCGGCCTTCGACCGGCAGGTCGAGCTCTGATGCCAGAACCTCCAGCGAGTCGCCGATGATGGAAATGATCTCGCCGACCTGCTCGCTGGTGACGATCATCGGCGGCGCGACCATGAAATTATCGCCGTCGACGCCGCCCTTGACCCGGCGGCCATAGATGATGAGCCCGCGTTCATAGGCCAGATCGAGCAGGCGCTGCGTGGCCTTCTTGCTCTGGTCGATCGGCCGCAGTGTCTCCGGATCGGCGACCATTTCGGCGCCGGTCAGCAGCCCTTTGCCGCGCACGTCGGCGATGAAGGGAAAGCGCTTTGCCAGCTCCTTCAGCCCGCCCATCAGCACGTCGCCCATGGCGGCGGCATTGGCGATCAGGTCGAGACGGTCCATTTCGCCGAGCACGGCAAGGCCGGCGGCGCAGGCGAGCGGATTGCCGGCATAGGTATGGCCATGCTGGAAGCCCCCGGATGCCAGCAGCGGCTGCACCAGCCGCATCGGTGCCGCCAGTGCACCGAGCGGCGCATAGCCCGAGCCCAGCCCCTTCGACAGCGCGACGATGTCTGGCTTGCAGTTCCAGTGATCGCCGCCGAGGAATTTGCCGGTGCGGCCGGCACCGCTCATCACTTCGTCATGGATCAGCAGGATGCCGTAGCGGTCGCAGATTTCGCGGATACGCGCATAGTAGCTGTCCGGGGCAACAAGCGCGGCGGTCGCTGCGCCGCCGATCGGCTCCATGATGAAGGCGACGACATTCTCCGGCCCCTCGGCCAGGATCTTCTCTTCCAGCATGTCCGCATAACGGATGCCGCGCTGCTCCATCGAAAGGTTGTCGCGGTCGCGCCAGGCGGTGGGCGCTGGCACGGTGGGCATCACCCGCATCATCGGCTCAAAGGTCTCGGCCAAAGCGTCGTCGCCGGTGACGGAGAGCGAACCCAGCGTGCCGCCATGATAGGAAGGAAATCGCGCAATCACCTTCCAGCGGCTGGCCTGGCCGGTGGCAACGGCCCATTGCCGCGCCAATTTGATGCAGGATTCCGTCGCCTCCGAGCCGCCCGAGACGAAGAAGATACGGTCCATGCCTTCCGGCAGCTTGGCCGCAAGCTCACGCGCCAGTTCCTCCGCCGGCTCGTTTTCGAAGTGCAGCCGATACGCAAAGGTGGCGCGGTCCATCTGCCGCTTCATGGCTTCCAGCACATTGCGGTTGGAATGGCCGATATTGGCGACCATAGGTCCGCTCGAGCCGTCGATGAAGCGGCGGCCGTCCTGTGTCCACATATAGATGCCCTCGGCGCGGTCGATCAGCGGCCGACGTAGGCTGGAGAGATAGAACAGGTGCGACTGGCGCCGGGCTTCTGCTTCTGGAGCGGCAGGCTGGACTTTCGACATGTCAGGACTTTCCGAGATAGCGATCGAGGACATTGCGGGTGACGCGTTCGACCATCGGATCCTGCCTTAGCAGGCCGGCCACCCATTCGCAGCTTCCGGCATGAAAGACCTCGCCCTTGCCGCGCGGGAAATTGACGATCATGCCATTGCCGCGTTTGACTTTTTCCAGATTGGCGTCGCTCGCCTCGCCGAACAGAGTCTCGGCGGTGAAGCGGCCATCCTCGTCGGTGAGGAACTGGTCCTCGATCGGGATATCGGCGCTTTCCTCGACCTGGGATGCCATGCCGACGGCGAGGACCTGCAGCCCTTCCGGTGCGCCGCTGGTCGCTGTTGGGTAGGGCAGGCCGCCGCGGATCTCGAAGTCGAGCCCGTCGACCTCGTAGCCATAGACATGGCTGTCGGCGCCGAGCAGGTCGCCGTAATAGATGCCGGTGCCGGCGAAAGCCCAGTGTTCCGGCCGGTAGACCGGAAAGCCGCGTACACCGCGCGGCGCACAGCCGCCCCAGCCGGCATAGACGCCGCGCGTCGCGTTAAGCCCGAAGGTTGCTGAACCAGGACGTCCGATCTCCGGCGCCTCCCAGGAATTGGTGGCGCGGGTGACGTCGCCGCCGCGATAGGCCGGGTCTTCGGCGCGAGCGCGGTATTTGTAGCAGACCTGCCGGCGGCCTTCGTCCTCCAGCCGCGTCTGCCACATGAAATTGCCGGCGAAACGCGCCGCATGCCCGCCGCGCTCGACATAGTTGTCGACCGCATCGCGCATTTCCCATGTCCAGTACTCGTCGTGGCCGACGAAAACGGCGCAGTCGTAGCCGTCGAGAATGCCGGGCGAGACATGCAGATCGTGCTGGCTGGCCAGATCGACGGCATAGCCGGCCCGCTCGGCGAAGCGGAGGAAGTGGCTGTCATAGCTCGCCCAGCCGGACGAGGCGTATTTCTTCGAATGGCCGGTGGCCAGCGCCCATTCCATATGGGGATACCGCGGCACGGTCTTGGGCGGCACGGCGACCTCCAGCGGCACGCGCGGCGCATCTTTTGGCAGCACGACGAAGCCGCGGCACCAGGGGCGTTGCGTCGATACAACGGGCGAATACTGGTTGCGGTCCGGTCCGGTGATGCCCTGATAATGGTTGGAGCCGCCCCAGGTGTTGTAGGCAAGCCAGGTGCCCGTCGCCGCCACCTGCAGCACACGGCCCGGCTTCTTGCCGGGTTGGGGAGAGATGATGAAGAGGTGGTAGCCATGGATCGGCCTGTCGTCATGACCGACGCAAGTCAGCGTTACCCGATAGGCACCGGACGGCCAGTCGCTCCCGACACGGAATTCAAAGGACGCTTCCCAGCCACAACCCTCGGCGGAACATTGGTCGGGCGTGTCTTGCCAGCACGCCGCCATGCCCGATTTCTCGAACACTTTCGTCTCGGTTGCACCGTCGCGGATGATTGTCATGCTGAAGGACGGCGCCGTCGAACTGACATGTAGGCTCACCATCTCGCCGGGGCGATAGGAAAAGCGATCCGAGTAGCACCAGATTTCACCGCGCTCGCCATCCATGCCTGGCCATTCATAGTAATGGCCGCGCACCGCGTGGCGGCGTTGCTCGGGCGTCAGCCCGAAATCGGGGAACTCGGTCGGCAGATGGGTCATGAGCACCGGAAAGGATCGAAGGCCGCCATTTCGGCCATCTGCCGGCCAAGCGTCAAATGGAAACGATCGGGCCAGCAATTGTTTAGCCGCCCTTGGCCGCACCCGGCAAAGCGACTATTTCAGGCGAGGCGGCATGTTCCGCCTGGGGAGCTATCATGCTGAGAGTGCAAAAGGTCAAGGTCGACGAGATCTACGTGCCGACGGCGCGCAAGAAGACGCTGCATCCCGAGACCGTCCGGCACCTGGCCGAGGACATTCTGGAAAATGGCATGAAAATGCCGATCCAGGTCCGCCATGACGGCAAGCGCCATATCCTGGTCGAAGGCCTGCATCGGCTTGAAGCGGCCAAGTGGCTCGGCGAGACCGAGATCGACGCCTATCTGGTGCAAGCCAAGCGCCACTGACGGTTCCTCCGTACGTGATCTCTAATCAGCAAATTCTCCAGAATTCTTTGCTGGCGATGTCGGCTTGCGTTTAATCCGCTCGTCCTTGGGACGGAAGCCAGATCAAATCGCAAATGAGGACACCATGACCACCAAGCTCGACATCGCTCCCGCCAACGACCGTGAACTGGTTTTGGCCCGCATCATCGATGCGCCGCGCGAGAACGTCTACCGCTGCTGGACAGACCCGAAACTGGTGACGCGGTGGTTCTCGCCGAAGCCGTGGACGACGCCGCGCGCCGAGATGGATGTACGCACCGGCGGCTCGAGCCTTGTCGTGATGGCGGGCCCCGACGGCAATGAATTCCCCAACCCCGGCGTTTTCCTCGAAGTCGTTCCCGGCAAGAGGATCGTCCTTACCGACGCCTACACCCAGGCATGGGAGCCATCGGAAAAGCCGTTCATGACCGTCGTGCTGACCTTCGAGGACGAGGGCAATGGCAAGACCCGCTACATTGCACGGGTCAGGCACTGGAGTGTCGCCGACCGCGAGCAGCACGAAAAAATGGGCTTTCACGAAGGCTGGGGCCAGTGCACCGACCAACTCGAAGAACTCGCAAGGACCCTTTGATACCGCCGGGATGACGAGGAGACCGATATGTCCAAAACCCTGATTTTCACCATTCTTGCTTCGGCTGCGGCGCTGTTTGCTGCACCGGGCTTCACGATTGCAGAGGAGGCAAAACCTGCCATGACGACCGCGACGAACGCACTGCCGAAGCCGGAGAAATCCGGCCTGCTGCCGATCAACGGCCTGAACTACTATTATGCCATTTACGGCAAGGGTGAGCCGCTGCTTCTGCTGCATGGCGGTCTTGGCAGCACCGACATGTTCGCACCGATTCTACCGAAGCTTGCCGAGAACCGTACAGTCATCGGCGTCGACCTGCAGGGTCATGGCCGCACGGCACTCGGCGACCGGCCGTTCACCGTCGAGGCGATAGGCGACGACATGGCGACGATCGTCAAGGCGCTTGGCTACGACAAGGTTGATGTCATGGGCTATTCCCTGGGCGGCGGCGTTGCCTTCCGCATGGCGGTTCAGCATCCCGAAGCGGTGCGCCGGCTTGTGCTTGTGTCGACCGGTTATGCCACTGACGGCTTCTACGACGAGATGCGCCAGCAGCAGGCCCAGGTCAGCGCAGCCGCGGCCGCGTTCATGAAGGACACGCCGATGTACAAATCCTACGTCGCGGTGGCGCCGCATCCCGAGGAGTTCCCGAAGCTCCTGGACACGCTCGGCAACTTCATGCGCCAGGCCCGCGACTACTCTGCCGACGTCGCCAAGCTGAAGATGCCGGTCATGCTGGCCTATGGCGACAGCGATATGTACAAGCCCGAGCATGAGATCAAGTTCTACCAGATGCTCGGCGGTGGGCTGAAGGACGCGGGCTGGATGCGCGAGAACCTCTCGCAGAATCGTCTGGCCATCCTGCCTAACCGAACCCACTACGACGTCTTCTTCGCCCCGGAACTGACGGCCGCGGCGCTGCCGTTTCTCAACGGCGAGACCAAGGTGAAGACCTGGGACGAGGTCGTCAGCGAGACGGAATAACCCCCGGCCGTTCCCCACCGGCCGTGCCGATCGAGGCGGCCGGTGGTTCGTTCATGAGGCTTTGGCGCGGCGCGGCTGCCTGAGATGCTTGATGCCGCTCATCTCGACGAAATTCGTGGCAGCTTCCCAAAGGTAGTCGCCGTAGAGAAACGGCTCGAAGATTTCCG
>NZ_PNOT02000363.1 GCF_002879535.1 Mesorhizobium intechi | reverse complement strand
ACGTGGTGTGGTTCCAGGCCAACTCATAGGCCGGCGGCAGGCCCTTTTTTTCCTCCGGGGTCGCGGTCGCGGCGTTGAACATCACTTCGCCGCCGGCGCGCCGGGTGAAGGCGAGGAATGCATCCAGCCCGTGCTGCGCGACCATGACGACGCAGATGCTCTGGCCTTTCCTGAAGAATTTCTGATGACGCTTGAAATAAAGCTGCGGCACGGGTGCGGCGATCGGCGTGATCAGCTTGGTCAGGATGCCGTCCTGGCAGGCCAGCGCATTGCCATAGCGGGCCGCGTCCAAGAAGGCGTCGAAGCCGACAATTACGTCGACCCACTCATAGGCCGCGGTCAGCGGCATCTCGACTTCCGTGATGATGCCGTTGGTGCCGTAAGCGTGGGTCACCTTATGCAAGTCCTCGCCGGTGAGTTCGAGCGCCTTTGGCTCGGCTTCCATCGTCACCACGCGCAGGCGCAGCACATTGCCGAAATCGCGCAGCCCGCCGAAATTGATCGAACCGACACCGCCCGAGCCGCCGGCGATAAAGCCGCCAATCGAGGCGGTGTTGTAGGTCGAGGGCGAGAGCCGCAGTTCCTGCCCGGAATGCGCCCGCGTGGCCTTGTCGATATCGGCCAGCACCGCACCCGGCCCGGTCACCACGCGCCCCGGCGCGATGGACTTGATCTCGTTCATCTCGGCAAGATTGAGCACCACGCCGCCCGACAATGGCATCGCCTGGCCGTAATTGCCCGTGCCGCTGCCGCGCGGCGTCACCGGCACGCCATGCCGGTGACAGGCGGCCAGCACACGGATCAGTTCCGCTTCGGTCTTCGGCGTCACGATCAGGTCACCGGTGACATGGTCGAGCTGCTGTTTCAGCACCGGGCTGTACCAGTAGAAGTCACGGCTCTTCTGCTGGACGATGGCCGGATTGTCGTCGAGCTTCAGCCCGTCGAGATCGCGTTTGAGCGCCGAAACGTCCATCATTCCACCATCAGTTCGTCGAGTTCGGCATAGTCGGGCAATTGCCTCTCGATCGCACGGCCGCCGCGCACGACGATGCGATCCGATTCGGGCCGTGACAGCAATTCCGTCCAGCTTCGACCCTTGAACAGGATGAAATCGGCATCGCCGCCGGCGGCAAGCGTGCCAAGCCCGTCAAGCCGCATCACCTTGGCCGGCGTCGCGGCGACCGCTTGCGGCCAGTCCGCGACCGGATGATCGAAATGCAGGATGCGCGTCGCCATGCGGTAGACCTCCAGCATGTCGAGATCGCCATAGGCATAGAAGGGATCGCGTGTGTTGTCGGAAGCGACGGCGACAGGAATGCCCCGCGCCTTCATCTCGTGCAGCAGCGTCACCCCGCGCCAGCGCGGCGTGGTCTGGTCCCCGCGCCGATCCTGCAGATAAAGATTGCACATCGGCAGCGACACCACCGCCAGCCCGGCCTTCGCCACCTTGTCCAGCGTGTCCAGCACCTCGAGATCGGGCTGCCGCGCCAGCGAACAGCAGTGGCCGACGAGGATCTTGCCCTCGAAGCCGTTCCACAGCGCCGCCTCGGCGATCTTCTTCAGCGAGATCGCCGCAATGTCGTCGGTCTCGTCGGCATGGAAATCGAGATCGAGCCCATGCTTGATCGCCTGCGCGAAGACATGGTCGAGCAGTTCTTCCAGGTCCGGCACCATGTAGGTGACGACGCCGAGCACGCCCTTGGCGGCGGCCACCCGTTTCGCCAGCCTGTCGAACCATTTCTTGTCACGCACACCCTCGATGCCGAGCAGGCAGGCACCCTGCAACTCGATACGGCCGGTCCATCTCTCGCGCATCGTCTCGAACACCGGCCAGGAGATTTCCTCCTGCGGCGAGACACTGTCGAGATGGGTGCGCAGCGCCTTGGTGCCATGCGCGTAGGCCGAGCGCAGCGAGAAATCCATGCGCTTCGCCAGATCCTCGGCGCTCCAGCGCGCGACGCGGTCGGCGCCGGCGGCATTGAGCGCACCCATGAAGGTGCCGTCGGGATTGGGCTTTCGCGGCCAGATGTGGCCCTTGTCGATATGCGTGTGGCAGTCGACGAAGCAGGGCAGCACGATGCGACCGGCGACATCGACGGCACCGGGTGACGCCGCTGCCCGATCATGCGCTGCTATGCCGACGATCTTGCCGTCGGTGACCTTGATATCGGCGAGCGCAAAGCCATCCCCGTCATAGGTCGCAGCGAACCCCGGCGTCAGCGACGCGTGAAGGCGGGCATTGGCGAGCCGGTATGAAGCTGAGTCCGGAATCAATGTCCTACCGCTCCTGCTTCAGCGCGCTTTCGTGCCAGCGCCTGAGGATAAGATGCGAAATCAGCGATAGCACGAGGAAGATCAAAATGCCGGTCAGCGAGATCAGGAACAGCGCCGCGAACAGCCTTGGCGCATTGAGCCGATAGCCTGCCTCGATGATACGCGAGGCCAGCCCCGACGACTGGCCGGTGGCGCCGGCAACGAACTCGGCCACCACGGCGCCGATCAGCGACAGGCCGCCGGCGATCTTCAGCCCACCGAGAAAATACGGCATCGCCGCCGGCAACCTGAGATAGCGCAACTGCTGCCAGCGCGTCGCGCCATTGAGCTTGAACAGGTCACGCAGATTGCGGTCGACCGAATTCAGGCCGAGCGTGGTGTTGGACAGGATCGGAAAGAAGGCGACGATCCAGGCGCACAGCAGAAGCTTGGTGGTCTGGTTGTTCACATAGATGTTGATCAGCGGAAAGATCGCCACGATCGGCGTCACCTGCAGCACGATGGCGAATGGGAAGAACGACATTTCCACCCATTTCGATTGCGTGAACAGCACCGACAGGCCGACACCGCCGATGACCGCCAAGGCCAGGCTGAGGAAGGTGATACGCAAGGTGACCAGCAGCGAGGAGAACAGCAGGCCGGCATCGTTGTAGAGCGTCTGCAGCACCACGCCCGGGCGCGGCAGGATATATTGCGGAATCTCGTTCCACACGCAGATGCGATCCCACAGCCAGATCGCCAGGATCATGATCGCCAGCGGCAGCACCCAACGGCCGACCCGCTCGAGCCGCGCCTGGCGCACGCGGCGCGCTTCCTCGGCGTCGAGTTTCAACGTGCCGTCAATGACCGTCATGATGCGGGCCCGCTGTTGAATTGATGGCATTGACCAGCACGTCGGAAGCCTGACGGCAAAGGGCTGCATAGTCGGGCGAGGTGCGAAACGCCTCGTCGCGCGGATAGGCCGCTTCGATGGCGAGCTCGTCGAACACCCTGCCCGGCCGCGCCGCCATGACGACGACCCGGTTGGATAAAAACACACTTTCGAAGACGCTGTGGGTGACGAAGACGACAGTGAAGCGTTCGTCCTGCCAAAGCTCCAGCAGATCGTTGTTGAGCTTGAAACGGGTGATCTCATCCAGTGCTGCGAACGGTTCGTCCATCAACAGCACGCGTGGCTTGGTGACCATGGCGCGCGCGATCGAGACGCGCATCTTCATGCCGCCGGACAGTTCGCGCGGCACGGCGTCCTCGAAACCGGTCAGGTGCACCCGCGCCAGCATTTGCGTGATCGCCGGGGCGGCCTTGGCGCGGGAAATGCCTTTCAGCCTGAGCGGCAGCCAGACATTGTCGAAGACGCTGGCCCAGGGCAGCAGCGTCGGCTCCTGGAAAACGAAGCCGATATTGGCGCGATCGAGCGAACCGCCGCCGCGCCAGTCGAGCACGCCGGAGGTCGGCGTCGACAGGCCGGCGATCAGCCGCAGCGCCGTCGACTTGCCGCAACCGGACGGCCCGAGCAGGCTGAGGAAGTCGCCTTCCCGGATCGTCAGGTCGACCTCGCTCAGCGCCGTCACGCCGTTGGAAAACACCTTGCCGACACCGCGCAGCGCCAGCAAGGTCGGAGCGACGTCCGATGCCGGCGCTCGCGCCACCTTTTCCCCTATCATGCTCAGGCGTGCCTATTTCTTCAGGTCGAGCCCGACGCCCTTGTTGACGAAGGCCAGCGTGTAGGCCTTCGAAATGTCGATGCCTTCCGGCGTGACCTTGGCCTTGACCATCTTGTCATAGAAACTCTTGATGCGCGCGTCGGTCATGGCGCCGATGCCGAGTTTCTCGGTGTCGCCGGAATCGGCAAGGCCGAACTTCTTCATCTGCTCGATCGAGAAAGCGATCTGCTCGTCGCTCATGTCAGGATTGTCTTTCTTGATCATGTCGTTGGCGGCCTTGTTGTCGCCGTAGAGATACTTGTACCAGCCCTTGGCCGAGCCATCGACGAAGCACTGGACCACCTCTGGCTTCTTGTCGATCGTGTCCTGCATCACTTCGATCGTCGTCGAGTACGTATCCCAGCCATAATCGGCGAGCAGGAACTGGTTTGGCACGAAACCGCCTTCCTTCTTGACCGCGAATGGCTCCGAGGTGACGTAGCCCTGCTGGATCGACTTCTTGTTGGCGAGGAACGGAGCGGTGTTGTAGGTATAGGGAACGCGCTTGGCCGCGTCGAAGCCGAGTGCGGTGACCATCCACTGGAAGAAGGTCTGCACGCCTTCGTCGCCAAGGATGTACTGGTCGGCGTTCTTCAGATCTTCCCACTTGTCCAGCCCCTCGCCGGGGTGGGACATGATGACCTGCGGATCCTTCTGGAAGTCCGCCGCCACCACGCGCATCGGAATGCCTTGCTGGACGGCATCGAATGCCGACAGCAGATTGCCGCCCATGTAGAAATCGATCTTGCCGGCCAGAAGCATCGGCCGGCCGCTGACCTGCGGACCGCCCTGCATGATGGTGACGTCGAGGCCGCAGGCGGCATAGGTGCCGTCCGCCACGGCCTGATAGTATCCGCCATGTTCGGGCTCGGCCAGCCAGTTGGTGCCGAAGGTGACCTTTTCATTCGCCGCGGCCCCCAAAGTGCTGGCCGCCAGCAGGGCCACCGCCGCTACCGAGATCTTCTGTTTTGCGTACATCAACAACCACCCTTTGTTTGCTCCGGCGCCACGCGCCAGGCTCGACACCAAAGATTCAAGAAGCAAGACACATGCCACCGGCGTCTCGCGCCGGAACCCGCCCGCCTGCACCACAGCCATCTGCGAAAGCCGGAAAGGTCGTGCTGCACCGAAGGCATCGTGCCTATTTTTTGGACGCCTGTCCACAATCGCACCGGCGACATCCCAAGCCATCTTGAAGCCGCAGTGAATCCGGCCTTAGGCTGATGGCATCCAGGAGGTTGCCATGTTCAGATTCCTCACCCCGAAGTCGATCAAGCCGCCCTTTGCCCGCTATAGCCACGGCGTCGAAGTGCCGGCGGGCAAGCGGCTGGTGCTGTGCTCGGGTCAGGTGGCGATCACGGCGGACGACCAGATTCCCGAGGACGCCGGCGCCCAGGCCGAACTCTGCTTCCGCAACATCGCGGCAATCCTCGGCGAAGCTGGGCTGGGGCTCGGGGATATCGTGCGCATCAACGCCTATGTCACCGACCGCGCCTATTTGCGCCCCTATATGGATGTCCGCGACAGGCTGTTTTCGAGCCCCGCGCCCGCCTCGACGCTGATGATCGTTTCCGGCTTTGCCCGCCCCGAATTCAAGGTCGAGGTAGAGGTCATCGCGGGTGGATGATCGACAGCAGGCCTGTGCCGCGCTAGGTCTCACGGTTCATCGAAGAGGCATGACATGACCGCTGCAAAAAGACGCGTCTGGTGGGGCGACTACCGGACAACCGAATACGCCTCGATCGATCCGGAGGCGACGATCGCCGTTCTGCCGGTGGCGGCGATCGAGCAGCATGGACCGCATCTACCTGTCTCGACCGACACTTCGATCATGAATGGAATGCTCGACACGGTGATCGCCCGCCTGCCCGACGATCTCGATATCCGCATCCTGCCGGTCCAGGCGGTGGGCAAGTCCAACGAGCATCTCCATGCGCCGGGCACCCTCACTTTGCCGGCAACGACGCTGGTCGAGGCCTGGACCGAGCTTGGCATGTCGATCGCGCGCGCCGGGGTGCGCAAACTCATCGTCGTCAATTCGCATGGCGGCAATGAAGAGATCATGGGCATCATCACGCGCGAATTGCGGGTGCGCGAAAAGATGCTGGCGGTGAAGACGAGCTGGCAGCGTTTTGGCCGCCCGGGCGGCATGTACACCGAACTCGAGGACCGCCACGGCATCCATGGCGGCGATGTCGAGACCTCTTTGATGCTGCATTTCCGGCCCGACCTCGTCGACATGGGCAAGGCCGATAATTTCGTTTCCAATGTCGCAAGGGCCGAGAAGGATTTTTCGCTGCTGCGCCACACCGGCACACACGCCTTCGCCTGGATCGCTGGCGATCTCAACCCGAACGGCGTGGTTGGCGACGCCAGCATCGCGACATCGGAAAAAGGTCGGCTGACGGCAGAGTATCAGGCCGACGGTTTCATCAGCCTGCTCAGGGATGTGCGCACGGCGAAGCTCGCCGACTGGCTGAAGTAACTGGCGCGGTTCCAGCAAACGTGTGAGCGACTGTCCTGGGAAAAAGGCGCTTACCCTGGGAATTGCGTCAAAACAAAAAGTTAGAGTAGCTCGCCGTTCCCATGAAACGGTGAAACGCGCTAACCGTCTATATCAAGCGCGAACGGCGTGCCTTCGAAGGCGTCGGCGCCGCGCCCGATCGACTGGATCGCCTCGATCATCCGGCCGTTGCGATCCAGAAGCGCGTCGGCCGCGGCAATGAGCCGAGGATTGGGCGTCGCCGAGGGTGACAGCGCCCGCAGCGTCCACGCCAGTTCGGCCTCGTCGCGTTTCGGCGCCAGAGCGGCGGCGATGATGTAGGCCGAAGCGGTCGAACGGCTGATGCCGGCATAGCAATGCACGACCATGGGCTTCGCCCGGTTCCAGCGGCGGGCGAAATCGAGCACGTCGCGGACATGCTCCTCGCCGGGCATGGTCATGCCGTCCTGCGCCACCGCGATGTCGTGCATGACCAGATGCAGATGGTTTTCCCGGGCGATCGAGACCGGTCGTACCACCTCGGTTCCGGCGGCGAGCAGCGACAGCATGCGGTCGGCGCCGGTCCTTGCCACCGTTTCCTCGATCTTCGCCAGTGAGCAGACATGGATCATTGCTTCGACCCCTTCGATTGATCCTCGCGCCGCGTCACCCATTCGGCAAGGGCGGATTCGAGCCGCTGCCATTCCACCTCGCTCCCCGGCAGGCCGGCCCGCAACACAGACGGCCGCTCATTGAAGTGGCGAAGCAGAATGCCCCTCTCGCCGAGCGCCGCAAACAGGCTGGCGGCATCTGGAAGGCTGAGATAGCGAAACAGCACGGTACCACCCACGACCGGCACGCCGAAACGACCGAACAAGGCGTCCAGCCGCGCGGCTGTCTCGGCGAGCGATGTTCGCATCGCATCCTGCCAGCCTATATCGGCAAGCGCGCGAATGCCATAATCCAGCGCCGGGCCGGCAACGGCCCAAGGCCCGAATTGCCTTTCCAGAAATTCCACCGTTGGGCGAGCGGAAAGCGCAAAGCCAAGCCGCAGGCCGGCCAGCCCGAAGAATTTGCCGAACGAGCGCAGCACGACGAGCCCGCCTTGATCGGCATCGCCGGCGAGGCTGTGCTGGCGCGGGCCGACATCCATGAAGGCCTCGTCGACGACCAGCAGACCGCCTCGGGCGCGCAGCCCGGCGGCCAGCGCCAGTAGCCGGTGGCGCTCGATGACGCGCCCATCCGGGTTGTTCGGATTGACGATGATGGCAAGGTCGGCCTGCGCCAGCGCCGCAAAATCGGTGACTTCGCTCACCTGATGCCCGGCGATCGCCGCCGCGCGTGCATGTTCGGCATAGGTCGGCCCTAGGACCAATGCCTTGCCGGGCCTGACCAGCGATGCCACGCGCGGCAGCAGGACCTGTGTGCCGGGCGCCGCAACGACATTGGCCGGCGACGGCGCGCCATAGGTACTGGCCGCGATCTCCGTCAGCTCACACGCCCGTCCCGCCTCCGGCAATCGCGACAGCGAGGTGGCGGGCAGGTCGAAAAGCGGGTAGGAGTGCGGGTTGATACCGGTCGAAAGGTCGACGAAAGGCTGAGGGGCGTTGGGGAAAAGCGCCCTCGCCCGGCCAAGACTCCCACCATGGTCCACCGCTCCATCAAGAAGCTTCATGTCAGTCCTGATCGCTTTCCTGTCATTGGCCGTCGAATTTGTCCTGGGTTACCCGGACTGGCTCTTCCGCGCCATCGGCCATCCGGTGACGTGGTTCGGCAGGCTGATATCCTTTCTCGACTTGAGGCTCAACCGCGCCACTGATCCCGACGCGGTGCGTCGCCAACGTGGCGCCCAGGCGCTGCTGGTCATTGTCCTGGTGCCGGCTGTGATTGGTCTCATCGTGCAGCTTGCCCTGCTCTGGTTCGTTCCGCTGGGGTTCTTCATCGCTGCCCTTCTGGCCACTTCGCTGCTGTCGCAGAAGAGCCTTTACGAACATGTCGAGGCGGTGGCTGACTCGCTCGATTCGGGCGGCCTCGCCATGGGCCGGGTCGCCGTATCGCGCATAGTCGGCCGCGATCCCGAGGTGCTCGACCGCGCCGCCGTTTGCCGCGCGGCGATCGAGAGCCTGGCCGAGAATTTTTCCGACGGCATCGTCGCCCCCGCCTTCTGGACCGGTGTTGGCGGACTGGCCGGCGGCGCAGCGTACAAGGCGGCCAACACCGCCGATTCGATGATCGGTCACCGCACGCCGCGCCACGAGGCTTTCGGCTGGGCGGCGGCGCGCTTCGACGACTGGATCAACCTACCGGCCTCGCGATTGACGGCGCTGCTGATCGTGCTGGCGGCTTTCCTGGTCAAGGACGCCGATCCCCGCAGCGCATGGCAGGCAGTGGGGCGCGATGCCCAAAAACACCGCTCGCCCAATGCCGGCTGGCCGGAAGCAGCCATGGCCGGCGCGCTTGGCCTGGCGCTTGCCGGGCCGCGCAGCTATGGCGGCATCGTGGTCGATGACGTCTTCATGGGCGAAGGCGGCCGCCGCGACGTCGACAGCGGCGACATCAGGCGGGCGCTGAAACTCTACCGCGTCGCCGATTATTTGCTGCTCGCGTTGTTCGCCGTGGTTTCGGTCGTCGCCGTCCTTGCGTTCTAGAACTCGATCCCCTGCTGCGCCTTCACGCCTGCCGAAAAGTGGTGCTTGGTCACGCCCATCTCGGTGACCAGATCGGCCGCCTCGACCAGCGCCGGCTTGGCGTTGCGGCCGGTGACAACGACGTGCAGGTCCTCGCGGCGGCTCTTCAGCGCGGCAACCACCTTTTCGAGATCGAGATAATCGTAGCGCAGCGCGATGTTGAGTTCGTCAAGCACGACCAGGCTGATCGAGGTATCGGCGATCAATTCCAGCGCCTTCGCCCAAGCAGCCTCGGCGGCGGCGATATCGCGCTTCAGATCCTGCGTCTCCCAGGTAAAGCCCTCGCCCATCGCGTGCCAGACGACGCGATCGCCGAAAGCGGCAAACGCATCCTTCTCGCCGGTGTGCCACTTGCCCTTGATGAACTGGACGACGCCGACGCGCTTGCCGTAACCAAGCATCCGGAGCGCCAGGCCGAAGGCAGCCGTGGTCTTGCCCTTGCCCGGACCGGTGTTGACGATCAGGAGTCCCTTTTCGACCGTCTTGCTCGCCACTTCGGCATCCTGCACCGCCTTGCGCTTGGCCATCTTGGCGCGATGGCGCTCTTCGTTCCGGTCTTCGATGGGCTTATTGTCGATGTCGGTCATGTCACTTCACCTTCAGCGGTAGCCCCGCCACCATCAGCAGCACCGTATCGGCGATCGCCGCGACCTGCTGGTTGAGCCGGCCGGCGTCATCGCGAAAACGGCGCGCCAGGGCATTGTCCGGCACGATGCCTTGCCCGACTTCGTTGGAGACCACGAACCATGGGCCGCGCGGCCGCGACAGCACCGCCGCCAGCCGCCGGCACCCGGCGCCGACGTCGTGATCGGCCAGCATGCGATTGGTCAGCCACAGCGTCAGGCAATCGACCAGCACCGGCTGGTTGCCGGGCAAGGCCTCGAGCGCGCCGGCAAGGTCGAGCGGCGCGTCGATGGTCATCCAGCCTTCGCCGCGCCGCGAGCGGTGCAGCGCGATACGCTCACGCATTTCGTCGTCATAGGCTTGCGCGGTGGCAATGTAGGCCCACGGTGACGGCCACGCCGTCGCCAGGATTTCGGCATGCGCGCTCTTGCCGGAGCGCGCACCGCCGATGATGAAGGTCAGCTTGTTGCGATCAGGCAAAGCTGTCGCGCAGGCTGGTCGCGGTGCCGGTGAAGCGTCCGCGCACAACGCCGGCGACGGCGCCGAGCACCAGCCAGAACACCAGATTGGTCAGCGTCACCGCCACCACGAACTGGTGGTGCAGGCCTTCCGGGATCGGCGTCTCGAAGCTGTCGGGCTGCGGCGCGCCAACAATGTGCGGAGCAACGATCAGCGCCACGGCAAGGATGGCCAGAGGCAGCGACTTGCGGAACGCGATCAGGCCGAGCCCGATGGCGGTCGCAATCACGGTCGCCACCCACCAGATCTGGCGCTGCGTGAGATCGGCCGCTGGCATGGCCGGCAATTCCGGCGGCAGACCGAGACCTGGCGCCAGCGTGAAGATGGCAAAGCCGGCAAGACCCCAGAACACACCCTGGCGCCAATTGCCGATACCGCCGGCGAATTCCGAAACCGCGACCAGGATCAGCGCGAAACCAATGCCGGTGACGACATTGGACACCACGTTGAAGGCAAAGCGCTCGAAGCCGTCGGCCGGTGCCCAGCCTTCGTCTTCGGCCGGAGCGGCGGTTGCGGCCGGAGCCGGGGTGGCGGCGCTCATCGCGTTTGAGGCCGCCGGTGCGGCGGAGCTCATTGCGTTGCCGCTGGCGGTATCGGCCGGCGCGGCGGCATGGTCATGGCTATGCCCGCCTTCGGCCTGCTCGTAGACCTCCGCCTTGAGGATCAGCGGTACGGTCGCATAGGCCTGCATGCAGGCAAGAACGACGCCGGCCACGAGCCCTGCGATCGCCGCGATGAACACGACGTTGCGAAACAGGTTCATGATGTCAGATCCTCGTCAGTGGCAGGGGAACGCCATCGAATGCCGGTTGTCATGACCGGCATTGTGGACCGCATCGATATGCGAGAAGCCGACAAAGCCGATGATGAACGTGCCGAGCAGCGCGGCGAGCGCCAGCTGCATGAAGCGCGACTGCGAGGAGACGGAGGTGCCGAGGGAGACGGAAGCGGTATTCATATCTTGTCCTTTCACCCTCCACCCGAGGGCCTGTCAGTTTTGCCGTCGTCGGCAGGTCTCCTGGCTCACGGATCAGCGCCCTTCCCCACCTTCCCGAAGACGAATCTTCAGTGGCATATGGAGAGGACTACCGCACACAGTTGCGGGGGCAGCCACGGCATTGGGCAAGAATTTCGCCCGCACCGCATTCCCTCTTGGCTCCAAAACGGAACCGACGACTGCACGACTATAGGGAAAATCACGACACGCGGCAAACCAAATTCCGCCGGCAAACAGCGCGATTGCGCCATGCCGTCTCCGGGCACGACAATTGACAATTCTTCTGGCCGGGTGTCGGCTGGCCGCTCCCACAGGAAGCCAGCCATGCAACCCACTGCCAGCGAGCGCGCCGCTTACAATGGCCTCACCCAGGCCGAACCGACCCTGCCCTCGTCGAGCTATTGGGACGGCGAGAGCTACCAGCGCGACCTCGACGCCATCTGGTACAAAAACTGGCTGCTCGTCTGCCGCGAGGCCGATCTGGCCCAGCCGCTGGCCTTCCGCCGATTCCGCATCGGCACACAGGACATCATCGTCCTGCGGGACGACACCGGCGCCTTGCGCGCCTTCCACAACACCTGCCGTCATCGCGGTTCGCAGCTTTGCCAGGAGAGCGAGGGCCGGCTGAAGGCCCGGCTGATCACTTGCCCCTATCATGCCTGGTCCTATTCGCTGCGCGGCGACCTCGTGCGTGTGCCGTCGAAATCGTTGCCGGACGGCTTCGACAAGGCCGATCATCCACTCTACCGCGTCGCGCTCTCGGTGTGGCGCGGCTTCGTGTTCATCAATCTGCGGGAGGATGCGGCGGGCTCCGCGCAGGCATCCTTCGACGCAGCCTCCGGCAATCTCGGCAACTGGCCGCTGGAAACACTGGTTTCGGGCCATGTGCTCCGCAAGGTGATGCACTGCAACTGGAAGATTTTTTGGGAGAACTTCAACGAGTGCCTGCACTGCCCGGGCGTCCACAAGGATCTGTCGCGGCTGGTGCCGATCTATGGCCGCGGCCTGATGAGCCGGCACGACGATCCCGAATGGACGCGCCACGCCGACAATGACGCACCCGAATTTTCCGGCGGCCTGCGCGCCGGCGCCGAGACATGGTCGCGCGACGGCCAGACGCACGGGCCGGTGTTCTCCGGGTTGACGCCGGCCGAACGCGCCGCCGGCCAGACCTACGCCACCAGCCTGCCCTCGATGTTCATCGTCGGTCATGTCGACTATGTCAGGACTGTGCGCCTGGTGCCGCTCGGTCCCGAACAGACGGAGCTTGTCGCCGAATGGCTGTTCGCGCCCGAGGCGCTGGCCGTAACCGACCTCGACAACATCGTCGCCTTCGGCGCACAGGTGCTGGAAGAGGACGCCGCCATCTGCGAGGTCAACCAGAGGGGCCTGCGCTCGATGCGCCACCAGGCCGGCGTGCTCATGCCCGAGGAGTATGACTTGCACCGTTTCCACAACTGGGTGCGCGAGCGCCACGCGGCGCTTTGACCATGATGCTCACAGAGACTTCGGCAGGTAACGCCAGGTGACGAACCCGCAAACCGCCGCCAGCAGACCAAGCGTGACGAACACCGAGCCCAGTCCGAAGAAGGCCAGCACCACCGAATAGACCAGCGGCGGCGTCAGCTCGGAAAAGTCGAGATAGGTGCGGTAGACCGCCGCCATCTGCGCCCGTTCGTAGGAGCGCACCGAACGCATGAAGGCGGTCGAGCCCAACGCATCGAGTGCTATGGTGAAAAAGGCGCCGCACAACAGGTAGGCGCCGGTGAGCAGCGGGGCGCTCTCCCCCACGACACCCGCCGCCAGAAGCATCGCCGACATGGCGAAATAGGCGAATGTCATGGTGCGCCGGCCGCCAAAGCGTTTTCCGGCCCTGCCCCAGAAGATCGCCATGAAGAGCAGCGCGTTGCCGGCCGAGACCAGCAAGCCGCCGGCCAGCTTGCCCTCGCCAGTGATCACCATGAACAGCGGGCCATAGACGAAGAATGTCGTCCAGAAACAGGAACGGCCGAAGGCGATCAGCCAGGCAAGTCTCAATCTGGGCTGCGCGACGAAGCGGCCTATATTGGCGAGCGGATTGGCCGGCCGTGTCTTGCCGGGCCGGATCGACGGGTTGTCGCCCAGCCGATAGGTCCAGAACAGTGCCAGCAGGGCCAGCGCGAACACCGCCACCGCACCATGCGCGGCATAGATGCCGAAGCGCGTGTAGAGAAAGATGCCGAGCGTCGGGCCTCCGGTCCAGGCAAACATCGACCACGCCATGCGCAGCGACTCGGCCTGCATGAAGTCGGTCTTGCGGATGTGGTCCATGATGTAGAGGTTGAGCGTGATCGAAAGCGCACTGGCGCCCATGACACGGCACAGCATCCCGGCCAGTTGCCCGGCAAGCGTGTGGGTGACGAAGAACAGCGATCCGATGGCGAGCAGGCAGGCGCCCGCCGTGTAGACCCAGCGCCGGGCAAAGCGTCGGATCAGCATCGGCATGAACAAGGTCACCGACAGGCCGAGCAGCGCCACGACGGTGTAGAGGATCGAGACGATCTGCTCATTGTGCAGGATCTCGTAGGCCTGGATCGGGATGACGCTCGACACCGTGGCGCGTGCGAAGGATTCGACCGCATAGAGCGAGGCGAAAGTGCGCGCATCCGCGGCCCTGAGGGCCGGCAGCCAGATTGGATGGCGCACATGGGTGGACATTGCTTCCCCAAAGCAGAATCACCGGCCAAATCTGCCTTGGCTGTTTGCGGACGATTAAGAGGAAACCGACGCATAGGCCGCGAAAAGCGAAGTCGGTCAAAGACTTCCCGGCGCTGGCCCAAGGTGTGTTGAGATTCAGGTCAGGCCGAGCGGACATTCAGGTCCGTGAGCACCGGAAGCGCAGAAAGCCGCCGTTTGCAGGCCGGAATCACCTGAATATCGGCACACCGCAAAGCGTCGCTTGATCCGGTGCCCCGGCCTTCTTCTGTCCGGTCCAACCGTGATAGTCCTGAGGCGGGGCTGAATCAGATCGCGAGACCATGACCATCCATACGCCGACCGCACCCATTCCGGAGCCATCCAGGCGCATCGTCGCCATCGACATCGTGCGCGGTATCGCGCTGCTGGCCATGGCGAGCTACCATTTCACCTGGGACCTGGAATTCTTCGGCTATACCGATCCAGGCCTTACCGCCTTCGGCTGGTGGAAGATCTACGCGCGCTGCATTGCCTCGACCTTCCTGTTCCTGGTCGGCGTCAGCCTCTACCTCGCGCACGGCCAGCAAATCCGCTGGAACGGTTTCTGGAAACGTTTCGCCATGGTCGCCGGTGCGGCTATCGCAATTTCGGTGGTCACTCGTATCGCGACGCCGGACGGATTCATCTTCTTCGGCATCCTGCACGAGATCGCGCTCGCCAGCCTGCTCGGCCTCGCCTTCCTGCGGCTGCCCGCCCTGCTGACCCTTGTGGTTGCCGCGCTGGTCATCGCCGCGCCCGTCTATCTGCGCTTCGAGGCCCTGGACCATCCCTGGCTGTGGTGGATCGGCCTGTCGGCCATCAATCCGCGTTCCAACGACTATGTGCCGCTGTTTCCGTGGTTCGGCGCGGTGCTTGTCGGCATCGGGGTGGCGAAACTCGCCTCAGTCTCCGGCCAGCGAGCCCGCCTGGCCAGCCTCATGCCGGGCCGTTGGGCCAATCCGCTGGTCTTCATCGGCCGCCATAGCCTTGCATTCTACCTGATCCACCAGCCGCTGCTGATCGGCTGCGTCTGGCTGTTCTCGCAAGTCATGCCGGCTCAGGTCGAAACCGTGCAGGTCAATTTCCTGAAAACCTGCCAGCGTTCATGCGAGCAGACGCGCAACGCGACCTTCTGTTCGAGCTATTGCAGTTGCATGCTGACGACGCTCGAGGGCGAGGCCGCGCTTGATCGGCTCGAGAACAACGACCAGACTGCGGAATTCCGAGCGCATCTGGGCGATCTGGCCGCCAGTTGCACGGGCCAGACCGAGGACAAGATGGACGAGGGAGGAACGCAATGACCGAAATCCAACCGAGGCCGGGTGTGATACCGTGGCCGCCGGTGATCTACGTCGCGGCGATCGCCATCAGCGTCATTCTCGGCCTGCTGTATCCGCTGCCCTGGATCGGCGATCTGCTGGGTGACCTGCTGTTCGCGGCCGGCTGGGTGGCGCTGTTCGCCGTCGCGGCACTCTGGTTCACCGCCATCCGCACCATGGTCCGGGCCAGAACGACGCTCAACCCCAATGCGGTGCCCGACCACCTCGTCACCACAGGGCCTTTCGGCGTCACCCGCAACCCGATGTATCTCGCCAACACGCTGCTGCTGATCGGCGCCGCCTTTGTGACGGGCATCGCCTGGTTCCTGCCGCTGGCGTTCATCGCGGCCTTCGCCACGCAGAAGGTCGCCATCGAGCGTGAGGAAAAGATGCTGGCGGCGAAGTTTGGGAAGAAATACCGCGATTACGCCAAAAGGGTGCGGCGCTGGATCTGAGCGGCGTTACGTGTTGACGCCGAGCTCCACCAGCCGCTCGACACAGGATTCCTCGGCCTGGTCGAGTTCGGCCAGTGTCTCCTCGAGGTCGCGGCGCTTTTGCCTCAAATCCTCGCGCTTTTCCTCGATGCGCTTGATCATCAGCTTCAACTGCCCGACCTCGCCGGGCGGCTCCTTGTACATCTGGATGATTTCGCGGATCTCGTTGATCGAGAAACCGAGCCTTTTGCCGCGCATGATCTGCCGGATGAGATGCCGGTCGGACGGGCGAAACAGTCGCGTGCGGCCACGCCGCACCGGCTGCACCAGCCCCTCGTCCTCGTAGAAACGCAGCGTCCGCGTCGACACGTCGAATTCGCGGGTCAGTTCGGTGATCGAGTAATATTCCCGCATTGTCGCTCCATGCCCGGACCACGGGGCAACGCCACGCCGCGCTGCCTCCTGTCCCGACCCAAACCCTTGCCCGCCGGAATCGACATGGCCCCCGCGCAAGCCTCGCACGGCATTTACGTAAAAGTCAATTGAGACTACCTGACGCCGAACCACCAGCTGGCGAGGCCGAGGAAGGCGAAAAAGCCGACGCAGTCGGTGACGGTGGTGACGAAAACCGCCGATGCCACGGCCGGATCGATCTTGAACCGGTCGAGCATGAGCGGGATCAGGATACCGGCAAGAGCGGCCGCGAACATGTTGATGATCATCGCCGCGCCAATGATCCCGCCCAGATTGGGATCGCGAAACCACAGGGCGGCGACGAGGCCGATCAGAACCGCAAAGACAACGCCGTTGATGAAGCCCACACCCATTTCGCGGCGGATGATGCGGGCGGCGTTGTAGATGTCGAGATCCTTCGTCGCCAGCGCCCGTACGGTGACGGTCATGGTTTGCGAGCCGGCATTGCCGCCCATGCCGGCCACGATCGGCATCAGAACGGCGAGCGCCACGATCCGCTCGATCGTGTGGTCGAACAGCCCGATCACCGATGCCGCCAGGAATGCCGTGACAAGGTTGACCAGCAGCCAGGGAACGCGCGAGCGCGAGGTTGCAAACACCGTGTCGGAGAGTTCCTCGTCGCCGACGCCGCCCATGCGCAGCAGATCTTCCTCTGCTTCCTGCTGGATGACGTCGACGACATCGTCGATGGTCAGCACGCCGACCAGCCGCTCATTCTCGTCGACGACGGCGGCCGACAAAAGGTCGTACTGCTCGAATTCCCGCGCCGCCTCTTCCTGATCCATGGTGGCCGGAATGGCGTGCCGCGTCTCATGCATCACATCCTCGACCTTGACCGCGCGTTTTGTGCGCAGGATCTGGTCGAGATCGATGGCGCCGACGAGCTTGAAGGTCGGATCGATGACGAAGATCTGACTGAACCGGTCTGGAAGGTTCTTGTCCTCACGCATGTAGTCGATGGTCTGGCCGATGGTCCAGAACGGGGGCACCGCGACGAACTCCGTCTGCATGCGCCGCCCGGCGGTCTCTTCGGGATAGTCGAGCGAGCGGCGCAGCCTTATCCGCTCGGTGAACGGCAGCTGCGACAGAATCTCGTCCTGGTCTTCCTTTTCAAGGTCTTCGAGAATGTAGACGGCGTCGTCGGAATCGAGTTCCTGCACCGCCTGCGCGATCTGCGCATTGGGTAGGTGATCGACGATCTCCATGCGGATCGCCTCGTCAACCTCGGTCAGCGCGGAGAAGTCGAAATCGGCGCCCAGCAGCTCGACCAGGGCGCGCCGCTGTTCGGGATGCAGCGCCTCGATCAGGTCGCCGAGTTCCGACTGGTGCAGATGGTCGACTTCGTGCTTGAGGGTCAGCGTATCGCGGTCGGCGATCGCGGCGCCGATCTGGGCAAGGAAGGACGAAAGGACCGCACCGTCCTCGCCATAGATGTCAGCGTGGAGGTCGTCGGCCGCCTTGGCGGAGATCGTCTGCTTGTCCTCCAACAGCGCCTCCCGCCATTCCCGGAAAAATTGTGTCTCAGGTCTAGAGCATCGAACCTTAAAGCGGAAACCGGTTTCGCGGAAATCCGACGCATGTCGCCCGCAGGCGCGATTCGATTTGAGAACTTATCGCTCTAAGGCACGGAATATCAAACGAAACGCTGGTTCCATGCACATGGTGAGCGTATCGCCGGATGTCTGCCCTGGGGGCGTCTGCCCCATCGGGAACCAGCGAATCGCGGCTTCAGACGCCGCGACAGTCGATGTCGCTGGGGAAAGAGCACCCCAGCGCGATTGGGGCAGAATTGTCATGATACGGGTCGAGGCCTGAAGCCCGACCTCGAAGTAGCCACAACACCCCAGGACAATAACGGCCCTTGAACAGCAAGCCCGGGAAAACGAGCAAGGAAATGGGCGACCGGCGCATGCGCATTGTCGTCGCCGAACGCAATCCATTCGTCGTATCGGCGCTGCGCGAGATGCTCGAATGCGATGGCCGGTTCGATTTGTTGGGCAGCGTGCAGAGCGGCAAGCAGTTTCTGGATCTGGCGGCGAAGGGCGGATTCGACGTCGCAATCATCGGCTGGAAGCTCGCCGACATGGACGGCGCGGATGTGCTGGCCGAGGTCCAGAGCCGCAAGCTCGACGTGCGCATCACCGTCTTTTCCAACGACCATGACATCGGCATCCTGAAGCAATGCGTCCGGCTGGGAGCGCAGGGCTACTGTTTCCAGTTCGACGATCCGGCCATCATCTTCGACACGATCCTGGCGGTCGCGCATGGCCGCATCTGTATCCCCTATATCGACATCAACAAGGTCAACGACACGCCGCTCGCGCAGCTCACGGTGCGTGAGCGCGAACTGCTGGCGGTGCTTTCCGACGGCTGGACCAATCTGCAGATCGCCACGCGCACCGGCATTTCCGAGAACACGGTGAAGTACCACCTGAAGAATCTCTACGACAAGCTCGACGTCCGCAACCGGGCGATGGCCGTCGCGCTCTATGCGCGCGAGAGGCGTACCCAGAAGCAGCCTTTCGGGTAGGCCGTCCGGGTAGGCCCGCCCCACCCGCGCGCGGCGAGATCTTACCCGCCAAGGTGTTGTTGGCGTTAGCTGTCGAAACGAAACTCCCCCCACCGCTTTGCTGGATCAGGAGGAGTTCGCACCATGGCCGGTTTCACCCATCTTTTCATTCCCGGAC
>NZ_PNOT02000332.1 GCF_002879535.1 Mesorhizobium intechi | reverse complement strand
ATCAATAACGTCGTTTGTAATCGAGTCGTTGTCGCCGGATATGACGATAGAATCGTCTTCCAATTTTAGAGATATGTTTCGATCTTTAAGATCATTCAGGAATGCTTTGATATTCATAGCCGAATCTCTACGAGCTTTCTCGTTGCCAATGCAAAATCCGCTAGCCGGGGATGCTCGAACAGGTCGCGGATCGCCGCCCCAAGGCCCAGCCGGCGCAGACGCTCCAGCAGCCTGACCGCCAGCAGCGAATGGCCACCGAGTTCGAAGAAGCTGTCCTGGCGTCCGACCTGCTCGACACCCAGCAACTCTTGCCAGATCCCGGCAAGGATCGTCTCGACCTCGCCCTGCGGCGCCTCGTAAGCACCACGCGCATAGGCCTCTTCGTCCGGCGCCGGCAATGCCCTGCGGTCGAGCTTGCCGTTTGGTGTCAGCGGCAAGGCCTCAAGGGTCACATAGGCCGCCGGTACCATGTACTCCGGCAGGGTTGCGCTCAGATGCGCCCGCAACACCGCAGCAAGTTCGCCACCAGCATCGCTCTTGGCCTCATCCTTGGCCACGACATAGGCAACGAGCCGCTTGTCGCCAGGCGTGTCTTCGCGCGCGATCACCACCGCTTCGCGCACCAGCGCATGTCCGACCAGTCGCGCTTCGATCTCGCCAAGCTCGATGCGGAAGCCGCGGATCTTGACCTGATGATCGTTGCGGCCGAGGAACAACAGATTGCCGTCCGGCAGATAACGCACCAGATCGCCTGTGCGGTACATGCGTGCCTGTGGATCACCGCTGAAGCGATCCGCCACGAACCGCTCCGCCGTCAGCTCGGGACGGTTCAGATAGCCGCGCGCGACGCCTGCCCCACCGATATAGAGCTCGCCCGCTACCCCGAGCGGAACAGGCTCGCCATGACCGTCAAGCACATACAACCGCGCGTTCGGGATTGGACGGCCAATCGGAACGGAGTCGGCTAAATACGGCTCGAGATCCGGAGCGAGGCGATGCCATGTGGCGACATCCGAACATTCGGTCGGGCCATAGCTGTTGACGAACTCCACGGACAGATCGCGCAGCATTTGGAGTTTTGCCGGCTGGACAGGCTCGCCACCCAGAACGACACGGCGCAGGCTGCGAAAGCTGTCCGCACGACCGGCATCAATCAATGCATGGAATGCGCTTGGCGACAGATTGATATGCGTGATGCGCTGCTGCGCAATCAGCTCGGCCAGAACCTCCGGAATGAAGGCATCCTGCGCCAGATGCAGGACGCCACCGACCATCAACGGTCCAAAAATGTTCTTCTGCGTCAGATCAAAATTATACGAGGAGAGCAAGAGCACATTGTCGCTCGGCGTGAGGCCGAGATCGTCAAGATACCATCGCATCAGATTGTGAAGGCCCCGATGCTCGACCATGACGCCCTTGGGCTTGCCGGTGGAGCCTGAGGTGTAGATGACATAGGCGAGGTGACGCGGTGTCAGGCCAAGTTCGCCTGGATCGGGATCGTTCGCGGGGTAGTCCTCCCCCTCCGCCCACGCCTCATCCAGCGCGATCGTCTCGCGGTCGGACAGAGCATCGCCCAATGCGGCGCGGCCCACCCTGTCGACCAGCACCAGACGCGGGTCGGCATCGCTGACCATCAGGCCGAGCCGCTCGCTGGGATAGGCCGAGTCGAGCGGCACATAGGCCCCGCCCGCCTTCAGCACGCCGAGCAGGCCCACAACCATCGCCATGCTGCGCTCCATGCACAGCCCAACCCGGTCGTCAGGCTTCACGCCAAGCCCGATCAGACGATGCGCCAGGCGGTTGGCCTCGGCGTTCAGCTCACCATAGGTGAGGACCTGCCCCTCAAAGGCCAACGCGGCGGCATCGGGCGTGCGTCGGACCTGCTCCTCGAACAGCTGATGGATGCACCGATCCGACGGATAAGCAGCCTCCGTCCGGTTCCAGGTCTCGAGCACCAGCTCGCGCTCGTCTTGCGGCAGCACGTCCAGCGATCGCAGCGGCATCTCCGGCGCCTCTTCAAGCGCCTGCGCCAAGCTTTCCAGCGCCCGCTGCATCAGCCCGATGACGCGATCCCCCGACACCGCTTCCACGACCTGCGCCGTCAGTCCCAGCTCGGTCCCGAAGTCGTCGACCGCCAACGTCAGCGGATAGTTCGTCCGCTCCTCACCGTCCAGCCACTCGGCACCGCTGAGGCTTGGCATCTCCGCCTTCTCCGCGCCAATGTGCCGGTAGTTCAGCAGCGCGCTGAACAGCGGTGTTCCCGCAGCCACCGCGCTGCAACGTTGCGCCAAGGCCAGCGGCGCATGCTCGTGCTGCAAAAGCTCCGCAAGGCGCAGATGCGCGTCCCGCACGCCCGCGGCAACGCCCCTGCCATCCAGGTCGAGCCGCAGCGGCAGCGTGTTGATGAACAGGCCCATCGCCCGGTCAGCACCGGCGCCGGCCTGCATGCGTCCAAGCAGCACCGTGCCGAACACCACCGTCTCGCGGCCCGACGTGCGCGCCACCACCTGGCCCCATGCGACATGGCAGAGGCTGGCAAGGCTCACGCCCAGGCGCCGGGCCTGCATTCGAAGACGGTCGTTGAGCGCCTGCGGCAGCACCCGGTAGACTTCGACGATCTCCTCGCCATCGCCACGCACTTCGGCAAGACCGAACGGCAACACAGGCTCGTCAATATCGCCAAGCCGCTCGCGGAAGTAGCGCTCATGTTCCACCTTAGCGACCCCAAGGCGGGCCTGCGCCACAACGTTGCGGAATGGCTCCGCAACAGGCAATTCGGCCTCTCGACCCGCCAGGATCGCCTCGATCTCCTCGTGCAGGATTTCCACGGTTGAGTGATCGCCGATCAGATGGTGATGCATCGCCAGCAACAGCCAGCGATCGGCCGCGGAATCCCGTGCCACCACGTAGCGCAGCAGCGGCGCTTGCGTCAGGTCGAGCCGCAAATGCTGCGGATCGTAGCGATGTCGCAACTGCTCCACGCCGGAACCAGCGGCCGGATCGAGTTCGACCTCGGTGACGCTGAGCGGCGCATGGCGCCACACCACCTGCACGGGCGAGGAC
>NZ_PNOT02000060.1 GCF_002879535.1 Mesorhizobium intechi | reverse complement strand
GGCCGCAATATGACGTGCCGCGGCAGCCAAAGGCCGTGGTGGAACAGGATGAACCGGCGCCGCAACCCAGGATCGCGCAGCAGAAGCCGGCGCCGCAGGCAAAGCCGGTCCAACAGACCCAACCGGCAAGGCCTGCGCGGGCCGGGCGGTCTGGCGAGGGCGGCGATGTGCTGGCCTATGCAAAGCCGGACACGCCTTCGGGCGGCCTTGGCCAGGCGTTCAGGAACCTCTTCAACGGACCGAGCGGCGGGAGCGGAGCCGGCCACGGCGTCGCCGTCTATGACATCAGCGCCAAGACCGTCTACATGCCGGACGGCCAGCGGCTCGAGGCGCATTCCGGCCTCGGCGCCATGGTCGACCAGCCGCGCTATGTCCACGTGAAGGATCGTGGCCCGACGCCGCCCAACACTTACAACCTGTCGCTGCGTGAATCGCGCTTCCATGGGGTCGAGGCCATACGCCTGACGCCGACGAGCGGCGGCAACAAGTACAACCGCAACGGCCTGCTCGCCCACACCTACATGCTGCGCGGCGGCCGCGCAGAGTCCAATGGCTGCGTGGTCTTCAGGGACTATTCCCGCTTCCTCGCCGCCTTCAAGAAGGGCAAGGTCACACGCCTCGTCGTGGTGCCGCGCCTCAGCGGATCGCCGACCCAGGTCGCGACCGACAACGCCCGCGGCGCCTGACCGCGCCCGGGTGCCCCTCGGCACCTGCCGCTCCTGACAGCCTTCTGTCAGGAGTGGCATCGGGGCATGCGCCTCGCCGCATCGCGCTCTTTCCATTTTCGCCAAGACCTCCCATATTTGGGGCATGGCCAAATCCCCCGATAAAAGAACGCCGCCGACGGCGAATGACGATCGCGCCGCGCCGAAGCGGCGCAGCCCGCTGACCGATTTCCTCGACGCCTCCGAGCCGCTGCGCAAAGGCGGCTTCGCCGAGATGCCGCAGCCCGAACTGTCGGGCACGCCGCTGACCGGTTCGATCGCCGACTGGGCCGAGCAGATCGAGCAGGAGGCGGAGCGCGAAGGGCGCCAGACCGGCAAGGGGGACGGCGGCAAAGCGCCAAAACCATCCAGGAAGATTCCCGAGCGTTCGTCCGCGCCCGGGCGCACGGCGCGCGGCACCTCGATGGGCGGCGCGGCCACCGCCCGCGAACGCGCCGCGGTCGGCCTCAATCCGGTCGCCGGCCTCGACATCTCGCTGGAAGAAGCCGAGACGATGACGTCGAGCGGCGTGACCGCGACGGTCGCCGCGCTGTCGGCGCTGATCGAATCCGGCAATCCGCTGCACAAGGATGGCGTGTTGTGGACGCCGCACCGCCCTGCCCGGCCGGAAAAGTCGGAAGGTGGCATCGCCATCAAGATGGTGTCGGACTTCGAGCCGGCGGGCGACCAGCCCACCGCCATCAAGGACCTTGTCGAAGGCGTCGAGAACAATGACCGCACCCAGGTTCTGCTCGGCGTCACCGGCTCGGGAAAGACCTTTACGATGGCCAAGGTGATCGAGGAGACACAGCGCCCTGCCCTGATCCTGGCGCCGAACAAAACGCTGGCCGCGCAGCTCTATTCCGAGTTCAAGAAATTCTTCCCCGACAACGCTGTCGAGTATTTCGTCTCCTATTACGACTACTACCAGCCGGAAGCCTACGTTCCTCGCACAGACACCTTCATCGAGAAGGAATCCTCGATCAACGAACAGATCGACCGCATGCGCCACTCGGCCACGCGCTCGCTGCTCGAGCGCGACGACGTCATCATCGTCGCCTCGGTGTCCTGCATCTACGGTATCGGTTCGGTCGAGACTTATACGGCAATGACCTTCCAGATGCAGCTCGGCGACCGGCTCGACCAGCGCGCCCTGCTCGCCGACCTCGTCGCCCAGCAATACAAGCGGCAGGACATCAATTTCGTGCGCGGCTCGTTTCGCGTGCGCGGCGACACGATCGAAATCTTCCCGGCCCACCTTGAGGACCGCGCCTGGCGAATCTCGATGTTCGGCGACGAGATCGAGCAGATCACCGAATTCGATCCGCTGACCGGCCAGAAGACCGGTGAGCTGAAAAGCGTCAAGATCTACGCCAATTCCCACTATGTGACGCCGCGCCCGACGCTCAACCAGGCGATCAAGTCGATCAAGGAAGAGCTCAAGCAACGTCTGGTCGAACTGGAGCGTGCCGGCCGCCTGCTGGAGGCGCAGCGGCTGGAACAGCGCACCCGTTTCGACCTCGAAATGCTGGAAGCCACCGGCTCCTGCGCCGGCATCGAGAACTATTCGCGCTATCTCACCGGCCGCCAGCCGGGCGACCCGCCGCCGACCTTGTTCGAGTATATCCCGGACAATGCGCTGGTGTTCATCGATGAAAGCCACGTCACCGTGCCGCAGATCGGCGGTATGTATCGCGGCGACTTCCGGCGCAAGGCGACGCTGGCCGAGTATGGCTTCCGCCTGCCCTCCTGCATGGACAACCGGCCGCTGCGCTTCGAGGAATGGGACGCCATGCGTCCGCTCTCCGTCGCCGTTTCGGCGACGCCGGGCGGTTGGGAAATGGAACAGTCCGGCGGCGTCTTCGCCGAACAGGTCATCCGCCCGACCGGCCTGATCGACCCGCCGGTGGAGGTTCGCCCGGCGAAAAGCCAGGTCGACGACGTCGTCGGCGAGATCCGCGAGACCACGGCCGCCGGCTACCGCACGCTGGTCACGGTGCTGACCAAGCGCATGGCCGAGGATTTGACCGAATATCTGCACGAACAGGGCGTGCGTGTACGCTACATGCACTCCGATATCGATACGCTGGAGCGCATCGAGATCCTGCGCGATTTGCGCCTCGGCGCTTTCGACGTGCTGGTCGGCATCAACCTGCTGCGCGAAGGGCTGGATATTCCCGAATGCGGCTTCGTCGCCATTCTCGATGCCGACAAGGAAGGTTTCCTGCGCTCGGAAACCTCGCTCATCCAGACCATAGGCCGCGCCGCCCGTAACGTCGACGGCAAGGTCATCCTCTATGCCGACCAGGTTACCGGCTCGATGGAGCGGGCGATGGCCGAAACCAACCGTCGCCGCGAAAAGCAGATGGAGTGGAACGCCGCCAACGGCATCACGCCGGAATCGGTCAAGTCGCGGATCTCCGACATTCTGGACTCGGTCTACGAGAAGGATCACGTCCGCGCCGACATCTCGCAGTTCACTGACAGCGCCGGCGCCATGATGGGCAACAACCTCAAGGCGCATCTCGATGCGATGGAAAAACAGATGCGCGACGCCGCCGCCAATCTCGACTTCGAGAAGGCAGCCCGCATCCGCGACGAGATCAAGCGGCTGCGCGAAATGGAACTGTCGATCTCCGAAGACCCACTGGCCAAATACGCCGACATGGAAAGCCCGGTCTCGGGCCGCGAGAAAGGCAAGCACAACAAGGGCGTGGCCAAGCATCGCACGGCTGAGGAACAGGAGCGTTTCCGCAAGCTCGACGAAGCACGCGCCGCCGAAGAGGCCGCCAGGGCTGCCCGGCCCAACCTCTTCCGCAAGCCTAATCTCGACGAGATGGGCGCCGACGGTGCCGTGCCGGTGAAGAAGACGCTGTTCGCCAAGCCCTCGATCGACGACATGGGGCCTGGCACCGACATGCCGACGCCAGCGGGTGCGGTGTCACGCTCGCTGTTCAAGAAACAGTCGGCGTCCGAAGCGCATGGTTCCGACTTCGGTATTCCGGGCGAGCCGGTCAAGCCGCTGTTCAAGAAGAACTCGCTGGACGAGATGACCGTGCGGCGCACGGAAAAGCCGGTCGAAGGAAAAGTGCCGGCGAAGCCCCAGCCGATCTCCCCCCTCGTGGGGGAGACGTCCAGCAGGACGGGCGCCAAGGATCGCGACGACAAACCAATCATCCGCCAGCGCGCCGGCATCGGCTCCTACGAGGACCCAGGCGATGCGCGTCGGGAGAAGCGCCGGCCGGGTAAAACGGGACGGCCGGGGAAATAGCGGCCTCTTCCTTCTCCCCCTGTGGGAGAAGGTGGATCGGCGCGCCAGCGCCGAGACGGTTGAGGGGTGTTCCAGCAGAATGAGGCGTTGGTGTTCCCTGGATCACCCCTCATCCGACCTCGCTTCGCGAGGCCACCTTCTCCCACCGGGGGAGAAGGAAAAGCGCTCCATCGGCGCACCTTAAGTCGGAACGGCCTCTGGACGATGCGCTCGCGCTTGCCGCCAGGCGGTGGAGGCGGTACGCACGGCTGCAATCCTGCCTCTGCCAGCAAAGCTTCCCACCGCCCCCCATGAAACCCAAGGATATCGCCGCCTACGCCTTCCTGGCTGTCACCTGGGGCCTGTCGTTCCTCGTCCTGCTCAAGGTCGTACACGCCTTCGGCTGGGTCGGCGCGGTGACCTTGCGCTCGCTGATCGCCGGCATCACGCTCTTCCTGTTGGCCGTGGCGACGCGACGCCGGCTCGATTTCAGCGCCGGCTGGCGGCACTTCGCCGTGGTCGGCGCGACGACCGTCGCGGCGCAGCTGATCGGCCTGTCCTACGCCACCCCGCGGATCGGCACGGCCATGGCGGCCATGCTCGTCGCCGCGATCCCGCTGTTCTCGATGATCCTTGGCCAGTTATGGGGGCTCGAGCGCATCACCGTCCGCGGGCTGGCCGGCCTGCTGCTCGGTGCCGCGGGTATCGTGGTCCTGGTCGGCTTCCCTTCGGTGCCGATCACGCCGTCCTTCGCCTTGGGCTGCGCCGCCTCGCTGTTCAGTTCCTTCTCCGCCGCCTTCGGCAGCAACTACGCCAATCGCCATCTGCGCTCGGCCGGCTCGTTCGAACTCACCGGTGCCGCCTTCCTGTTCGGCGGACTGATGACACTGCCATTGCTCTTGGCCGTGCCGGTGCCGGCCATGCCGCGTCCCGTCGATTTCCTCTATCTCGTCCTTCTTGCCTGCGTCATGAGTGCGCTGACCTATGTCGTCTATTTCCGGCTGGTGGCCAGCATCGGCGCCACCAGGACGATCAGCGTCGAATTCGCCGTGACCACGATCGCGGTACTGGTTGGCACCGTCATGCTTGGCGAGTCGCTGACCGTCATCCAGGCTGTCGGCGCGGTGGCGATCATCGGCGGCTGCATACTGGTGCTGGATCCGTTCCCGCGCCGGGTAAAAGCGCCGGCCTTGCCATCCGCACCGCCTTTGGTGTAATCGCTTCGCACACTCGAACGTCTTGAAAGGGGGGCTGCGTGTTTATCGATCACCATCGTCAGCGTGGCCCGATTTCTGCCCTGCAAGCCAGCTTGCAGGGCTGACCAGGGACGGTCCGGGTTTTTCCCGCTTCGATTTTTTGGTCTGCCCTTCGTGGTGCCGCAACGCCGAGCCTGATGGCCGGCACGCGCACCGTCAAAGTGCATCCGGAGTTGTTTCCGGCAAGACCAGAGAAATCCAAATGGCCCTGATCAGCCTCAAATCCCTCGGCGTCACCATGAGTGCGCCGCTGTTTTCCAATCTCGACCTCACTGTCGGCGGCGGCGACCGGCTCGGCATCGTTGCCGCCAACGGTCGTGGCAAGTCGACCTTGCTCAAATGCCTTACCGGCGAGATGGAGCCGACATCCGGCGACATCACCCGCACGCGCGGCTTGCGCGTCGGCCATGTCGAGCAGTCGGTTCCCCCTGCCCTTCTCGGCCGCACCTTTCACCAAGTGGTGGCCGATGGCTTGCCGGCCGAGCAGGCCGACAGCGAGATGTGGCGCGTCGACGTTGTCCTCGACTCGCTCGATGTTCCTGAGGCGATGCGCGAGCGGGAAATGCAGGCGTTGAGCGGCGGCTGGCAAAGGCTGGCGCTGATCGCCCGCGTCTGGGTCACCGATCCCGATGTGCTTCTGCTCGATGAGCCGACCAACCATCTCGACCTTGCCCGCATCAGCCAACTGGAAAGCTGGCTGAACGCGCTGCCGCGCGAGATGCCGGTCGTCATCGCCAGCCATGACCGCGCCTTCCTCGACGCCACCACCAACCGCACGCTGTTCCTGCGCCCGGAACAATCGCCGGTGTTCGCGCTGCCCTACTCCCGCGCCAGACAGGCGCTCGACGAAGTCGACGCCTCGACGGCGCGCAAGTTCGAGCGCGACATGAAGGTCGCCCAGCAGTTGCGAAAGCAGGCCGCCAAGCTCAACAACATCGGTATCAATTCCGGCAGCGACCTTTTGACGGTGAAAACCAAGCAGCTCAGGGAACGGGCGGAGAAACTCGAAGAGGCGGCGGTATCGACGCACCGCGAAAAGTCGGCCGGAGCGATCCGGCTTGCCAATCGCGGCACCCACGCCAAGGTGCTGATCACGCTCGATGATGCCACGGTCGAAACGCCCGATGGTACGCTGCTGTTCAGGACCGGCAAGCGCCACATCTGCCAGGGCGACCGCATCGTACTGCTCGGCCGCAATGGCGTCGGCAAGTCGCGCTTCGTCAGCCTGATCCGCAACGCCATCGTCAAGCCCGACACAGTGCAGAACGTGAAGGTGACGCCGTCGACGGTGCTCGGCCATAGCGACCAGGCGCTGTCCGGCATCAGCGGCGACGACACGCCGCTGGCGATGGTCTCGCGCCGCTACGATGTCGGCGAACAACGCGCCCGCGCACTGCTTGCCGGCGCCGGCGTGGTCATCGAGATGCAGGAGAAAAGGATCGGCGTGCTGTCCGGCGGCCAGAAGGCACGGCTGATGATGCTGGCGCTGCGGCTCGCCAACCCCAATTTCTATCTGCTCGACGAGCCGACCAACCATCTCGACATCGATGGCCAGGAAGCGTTGGAGGAGGAATTGCTCAAGCACCAGGCAAGCTGCGTGCTCGCCTCGCACGACCGCTCCTTCATCCGCGCCACAGGCAACCGCTTCTGGCTGATCGAGAAGCGCAAGCTGACGGAAGTCGACGACCCGGAAGAGTTCTTCCGTACCGTGGCAGAAGGGTCGAATTGACGACAATACAGACACGCGGGCCGGCGCTTCCAAATAGTGCTGGCCCACAAGGAAATATTAGCCCGCAATAATACTTTTCCATCACCCGAAAAAGGTGCATCCTGACGGCTCGCGAACCGAGGGAGGAAAACGGTCATGCGCGGCGTGGACGTCGTCAAGAACCTTTATGATGCTTATTCAAAACGCGACATCGTAGGCGCGCTGGGCCACTGTTCCGACGATGTCGTCTTCCGCTGGGTCGCAGAGCCGCATGCACCTTTCATCGCGGCTGGCAACGGCAAACAGCAATTCCTTGACCGCCTCATCTCGCTGGACAAGGATTTCGAATACCGGAGCTTCGTCCCGATGGACTACACCGACGGTGGCGACAAGGTTGCGGTGCAGGTCGAAATCCATCTGACGCGCAGAACCACCGGCCAGGAGCTTGTTATGCATACCGCTGACTTCTGGACTATACGCGACGGCAAGATCATCGCTCTCGTGGAGTATTACGACACCGCGCTGGCCGCCTCGGTCCTCTGAAATAATTTCGGCGCTCTGTCGGATCGCCTGAACCTGCCGCGTCCTTGGGATGCCGACACGATGATGCCGGCTTCAACCCAGGGAGAGAACATCATGTCGGTCCTTTCATCGATCGGTCGCATCGCAACCCAATATGCGGCGGCACGTGCCCGCCATCGCAGTGAACGCATCCTGCTCTCGCTGCCAGCCGAATTGCGCAAGGACATCGGCTTCCCGGAACTTTTCGACGCGCAGAACAGCCGTCGTGCAACGACCTTCTCGGCCAAGGTCATATGACCGCGACCGGCCTGTTCATGCGATTGCCCCTCACACCCGCCGGCTGCCCGGTCTGTCCGGGCCCGGCTCGCAAAAAAATTCGCGCCGCCATGTAGGATTGCCGTCTCCTCGTGCGTCCTGTGGTTCGCAAGGCCAAGCCGAACGCAAAGAGGAGCATTAGACATGACTGACCAGACCCCCGTTCAGCCCAGGGCAGAAGTGCTCGGCGGATTGACCCCGTATCTGCAGGTGGACGGCGCCTTCAAGGCCGCTGATTTCTACAAGAAGGCCTTTGGCGCCAAGCAGGTCTTCGCCTATCCGGCGGATGAAAAAGGCCGCACGATGCACATCCACCTCCACATCAACGGCTCAACGCTGATGCTGGGCGACGCCTATCCCGAGCACGGCCATCCGCATAAGGACGCCCAGGGCTACACGCTGCAGCTCCATCTTGAGGACAGCGACATCGAGACCTGGTGGCAGCGCGCCGTCGATGCCGGCTGCGAAGTGGTCACGCCGCTGCAGGTGATGTTCTGGGGCGACCGCTGGGGCCAGTTGAACGATCCGTTCGGCGTCGCCTGGGCGATGAACGCGCCGGTGAAGTAGCGAGCAGGCGTCGCCCGTCAGGGCTGATTCGCTCCCGCGCCGGGTCGTATCCCCGCCGACCCGGCGCTCGGTTTTCAGCAAGGAGTTCACTATGTCCTATGTCGATGGTTTCGTGCTTGCCGTGCCAAAGGCCAAACTCGAGGAGTACAAGAAGCTGGCCAACCTCGCAGGCCCCATATGGATGGAACACGGCGCGCAGGCCTATGTCGAATGCATCGGCGACGACGTGCCCTATGGCGAACTGACCTCGTTTCCACGTGCGGTCCAGGCGACCGGCGACGAGATCGTCGTGTTCGCCTGGGCGGTCTATGAATCCAGGCAAAGCCGCGACACGGTGATGGCCAAGGTGATGGCCGACCCGCGTTTGACACCCGATTTGGGTCCCATGCCGTTCGATATGAAGCGCATGATCTTCGGCGGCTTCCAGCCCTTCATCGAACTTTGAGCAACTGGCGCAACGCGAGAGTTGCGGATCGTAGACGTTGGACATTGGCCGAGGCCTGTCCAACTTCGTCATCCCATGGCTGAGCAAGGAGCGAAGCTCCGTCGCGCAGACCCCTGGATGACGAAGCGGGGGGACGCCGGCTAATCTTTAGCCCGTTCGCTAATCCAGCCTATCCAATAGCGGCTTCAATCGATCCCCATAGCGTTTCCACAGGTCGACGGAGGCTTGATACATCGGCTGGCGAACCTGCGCGGCGGACGCCGTGCGCACCGGCCGGTCGGTCTCGTGGAACGACAGCACGGCATCGTCCCATGGCAGGCCGAGATACTCGATCAGCGCCCGGCTCTGGCCTTCCTGGTCGGCGACGAAATCCTCGTAGCGCACATCATGCACGACGCCGGGCAGCACCTTGTGCCAATGCGCCATGATGTCGGTATAGAGATTGTGGAAGTCGGCGAGTTCGCCGAGATCGTAGCCATAGCGGTGGCTGTCGCCGCGGAAATGCACCTTGTAGATCGACAGGCAGGTTGCAGCCGCATCGCGGGTGCAATGGATGATCTTGGCCTCCGGCATCATCATGTGGATGAAGCCGACAAGCAGGAAGTTGCCTGGCATCTTGTCGGTAACGTGGCTGATATGGGGATAGCGGGCATGCAGCATGTCGAGATAGGCCTGGCCCGCCTCCGCGAAATCCGCATCGTCCGCATCCGAGACGCCCCACGGAAAGCCACCCGGCATGGTCGCCGGGAACTGCTTGCCGACCGCGTTCTTCAGGATGCTGAGCTCGCCCGCGCCATAGACCTGCGGATGGCTGGCGATGATCTGCTCGACCAGCGTCGTGCCCGAACGCGGCATGCCGACGACGAAGATCGGCGCGTCATCGGTGATCGGGCTCGGTTTGTGCCTTGCGAAGAAGCCGGCATCGAACACCGTCTTCATCGCCGCGAATTCCTCGCGCGTCCTCACGGGGTCATAGCTGATCCCCTTGCGGCGAATGGCATTGCCTTCGGCAAAATAGTCGAAGGCCTTCTCATAGTCCTTCAAATCGTCATTGGCCTTGCCGAGGCCGAATGACAGCTGCATGCGCGCCAGGCTGTCCTGCGGCGCCTTGGCATGCTGCGCTTCCATGCCGGACAATTCGGCATCGCGCTCCTTCTGGCGCTTGACCTGCGACAACATCAGCCAGGCCTTGGCCATGCCCGGGTTGACCGCCAGCGCTTGCCGGAAAAGATCGGCCGCCTCGTCGAGCTTGCCCTTTTCCATCAGCCCGACTCCGAGCCCGTGCAGGAGGTCGGCATCCTTGGGACGGATGGTCAGCGACTCACGAAACACAGCCAGCGCCTCGTCCAGGCGAGCGGCTTCCTGCAGGGTTTCGGCAAGCCCGATGCGGGCGCGCACATGGAAAGGATTGCGCGCGACGGTGCCGCGGTAAATCTCTTCGGCCTCCTCGAACCGCCCGAGCTGCTTCAGCGACGAGCCGAGATTGTCGCGCGCGGCGAGCTGCTCCGGCCGCAGGTCCACCGCGCCACGAAAGAAGTCGATCGCCGCGGCGACGCGGCCGAGATCACGCATCACCGTCCCGAAATTGTTGAGGAAATCGGCATTCGTCGGCTGCAGGCTGACCGACTGCTCGATGAGGTCCAACCCTTCTTCGCTGCGCCCGGTCTGGTGCAGCAACAGCCCCAGGAAATGCGCCGCCGCCGCGTGTTTGGGCTGACGCGTCAAAACTTGCCGGTAGATCGATTCTGCCTCTTGCCGGCGCCCGGCCTGGTGCAGTTGCAGGGCCTGCTGCACATACTGGTCGAGGCCTAGCGGCGGCTGGCCGCCTGCGCCAGACCTGGTCCCCGCACTCGCCGCTCGTCTCTGATCTCTGTTAATGGGAAACCTACCGTGTTTGTCCGCCTGCCGCGATTTAGGCCATTGGCGCGGCAGGTTCAAGCCTTCGCTAGGTTCCGAGCGCTTTCGGGATGCCTTGAGCGATCAGATCACGGCAGCCTGCTCCATGCCGGACCGCCGATGGCGCTTATCCATCCTACGCAACCTGACTATCATTCCTGAGCAACCGCAAGCGCCCCCCGACGTTGAGCCTGCAGCCATATGCAGGAGCCGCCGAATGTCCCTCACCGCCTTTGCCATCAACTGCTCGCTGAAAGCATCCAGCGACAAGGAAAAATCTTCCACCGACAGGATCATCGCCGACCTGCTCTCGGCGCTCGAACCGCATGGCGTGAAGGGGGAGGTCGTGCGCGCCCTCGATCATGACATCAAGCCCGGAGTGATCTCCGACATGGGCAAAGGCGACGACTGGCCCAGTCTGCGTAAGAAGATTATCGCGGCCGACATCTTCATACTCGGTCTGCCGATCTGGATGGGACAACCCTCCAGCGTCGCCAAGCGCGTTATGGAACGCATGGATGCCTTTCTCGAGGAAACCGACGGCAAGGGCCGCATGCCGGCCGCCGGCAAGGTGGCGCTGGTGGCGATCGTCGGCAACGAAGATGGTGCCCACCATTGCCATGCCGAGTGCTTCCAGGCGCTCAACGATGTCGGCTTCACCATTCCGGCCAATGGCGGCGTCTATTGGGTGGGCGAGGCGATGGGCGACGTCAATTATGTCGATCTGCCGAAGACCCCCGAAAAGGTCGCCGGCATGATCGAGATGGCCGCGTCAAATGCTGTCCACCTGGCAGCCCTGCTGAAAGGCAAAGCCTATACTGGCGTCGACAGCTAGGACGTTCTCAGCACGGTCCATCGCCGACGATGCGGTAGTCCGCGGCGCGGGCTTCGCAGGCGTTGGGGAAGCTGCGCATCTCGCCGTGGCGGCGGGCGCAGACGGGCGCGTATTCGCGGGTGCAGAACGTCTGCTCCTCGCCACCACCACCCCCATCGCCGCCGTCGCCGCGGCAGGGGCCGTCGCGCACGATGCGGTAGCCGGCGCGGTCGGCAAGGCAGGCATTGGCGAAGGTCTGGCGGTCGCCGCCGCGCCGGGCGCAGACCGGCTCGTATTGCCTGGTGCAGAATTCCGGTTCGGGACGCGGCGGCCGCGGCCGTGGTCCTGGCCCATCGTCGACGACCACGGTGCACGCGGCCAGAAGCGCCGACAGGAACAGGACGGCAAACCCTTGCCGCGAAAACACCGACGCCACGAATTTCATGCTGATTTCTCCCTCGCTCCCATCCCCGATCGCGATCCTCGCCATTCCCCTGTCAAATGCAACCCTGTCGGATGCAACCGCGTTCGCCGGGGGGCGGAAACGGCGATTGCGGCCATGGCAACACTGGCCCATGCGCGACCCTCTCTGTGGGTCAATGACCGGCCCGGCAACGAGGCCTATTTGCGGCCTGTCGACGCTCAGATCGGTCGATTCTTGCGTCGGGATGCGCTCAGTATGGCGGCCCGCGGCGCTATCTTGCAACCTTCACGTTTCCGTGCGATAAATTCCGTGTTCGGGCATTTGCGACCCGGAGAGCGGAACGTTTTGGACGACCTTTCCCCGATACTGTGAATCTCTGACGGCCCCGTTTTTCGGCGGGGGGTTTGACCATGCGCCAATGCATGACTGCCGAAAGCAACCACCGGGAACTGCCCTCGACGCCAGGTGGCGGGCAGGACCAACAAAGACTGAACGGGTGAAGGAGTTTCCCCAATGGCCCAGACCGGCACCGTTAAATTCTTCAATGCGACCAAAGGCTTCGGTTTCATCACGCCCGACGGCGGCGCCAAGGACGTGTTCGTCCATATTTCCGCGATCGAGGCATCGGGCCTGCGCACGCTCGTCGACGGCCAGAAGGTCACCTTCGACGTCGAGCCGGACCGCATGGGCAAGGGCCCGAAGGCGGTCAACCTCCGCGCTGCCTGAAGCATCGCCGCCGCGCGTCCCTGACCGCGGGCGAACGAGGTTTCGAAGCTCGCCCAGCCTGTGGGCGAGCAGACAGATTTTTGAAAAGGCGCGGCGATTTTTCGCCGCGCCTTTTTCATGTCCGTGCGCAGCATAAATGCATGCAGCCCGGAAGTGGATCCGGCTCCGGGTGAACGACATGCATCACAACAAGTGCTTAAGGCGCCTTAAGTGCCCGCAAAACTTTCTCTTGCCGATGACGCTAAAATAAAGGACAAATTTCCTCTCGGGCATTTGCCGGCCCGAGACTGGAGTTTATGGGATCAAAGGAGCTTCCCATGCCGCAGACCGGCACCGTCAAATTCTTCAACCATGCCAAAGGCTTCGGCTTCATCACGCCGGACGATGGCGCGAAGGATGTCTTCGTCCATATTTCGGCCGTGCAGGCGTCGGGTCTTCCCGGTCTCGAAGATGGGCAGAAAGTAACATTCGACACCGAGCCGGACAAGCGCGGCAAGGGACCGAAGGCCGTCAACCTGTCGGTCGGCTGAGCCGGTTTCAGACCGTCGGCTCCAGCAGGGCTGCCCTGTTCGCTCAGAGCCTTGGTTTTTGACGCCCTCCTTAGCCGGCACGTCGAAATCCGTTCAGCCTCCGTTCAGCCACGGTCGCATATTAGTCTTGGGTAAAGCCGGACCGCATCCCCTGCAAAACTGCACGGTCCGGTACGAAGGAGACCAAGATGAACAGAATTTTCAAGACAGCCGTGCTGTCCGCCGCCATGGCGGCCACCATGCTCGTGGCCTTGCCCGCGGCCAATGCCGATGAATGGCGCCATCACCGCCACCACGGCAATGGCGACGCCATTGCCGCCGGTGTGCTTGGCCTCGCCGCTGGTGCGCTGATCGGTGGCGCGCTGGCCAATGACCGGCCGCCGCCTGACGCTAACCGCTACTACGATGACGGTTACTACAATGACGGATACTACGATCGTGACGTGCGGGTCCGCCCGGCACCGGTCCGCCGCTACTATGTCGAACCGCGGGTGGTCTATGCCGATCGCTATGCCGAGCCGTGGACGCGAGACTGGTACGAATACTGCTCGGACCGCTACCGCAGCTTCAACTCCCGCACCGGCACCTTCACCGGCAATGACGGCGAGCAGCATTTCTGCACTGCAAACTGAGGCTTCCCTGCCCCGGACAAAGAGAGCGCTGATCGCAAGGCCAGCGCTTTTTTGTTTGTCGCTGCGACGTCGTGTCGAGGGTGCTGGTCCTAAACAAGGAACGGATTGGTCCGCCGTTCCTCGCCAAAACGGCCGCCTGGGCCGTGGCCGCAGATGAAACCGACATCGTCGCCGAGCGGCAAAAGCTTGTTCTTGATCGAGGCGATCAGCGTCGCATGGTCGCCGCCAGGCAGATCGGTGCGGCCGACCGAGCCGCGGAACAGCACATCGCCGACATGGGCGAACTTGGCCGCGCGGTTGTAGTAGACGACATGGCCGGGCGCGTGGCCGGGGCAATGCAGCACCTCGAACTGGTGGCCGCCGAACGACACGGTCTCGCCTTCGGTGAGGAACCGGTCGGGCACGCAGTTGCGCGAGCCCGCTATGCCGTAGAGCCTGCCCTGTTTCTCCAGATTGTCGAGCAAAGGCCTGTCGGCCACATGGGGGCCGATGATGTCGAGGCCAAGCGCTTCCTTCAGCTCCATGGCGCCGCCGGCATGGTCGATATGGCCATGCGTGATCCAGATCGCCTCGGCCGTGATCGCATTGTCCTTCAACACCGCCATCACCTTTTCGATGTCGCCGCCCGGATCGACGACGACGCCGTGCTTGTCGTCCATGTCGAACAGGATGGTGCAGTTCTGCTGAAACGGTGTGACCGGCACGATGCCGGCATTGAGCTGACCCATGATCGTCCTTTCGATGTTCACGCCGTGATGTAGAGCAATTGCCGGAAAAGTGTGAGACGGTTTTCCCGGGAAAGCGCGTAGCGCTTTCCCTTGGGAGTGCGCCAAATAGCCAGACGGAGCGGTTCGGCGTTCGCGTGAAACGATGAACCTCTCAGGCGCGCGAATGAAGGGGGCGACCTTCGAAAGACGAGCAGTCAGTGGTTGCGGAAACAGAAATGGGCGGCCGAAGCCGCCCATTTGAACAAACCTGAGACCGCCAGGCTTACTTCTTCATGGCGCCCATGACCGCACCGATGATGCCGGTCAGGATCGCGCCGCCGCCGGCGCCGCCGACGATGTTGTCAAGGTTGAGCGCACTGCCAAGACCGCTCGTCGCTGCAGCGGCTGCTGCCGGATCGACGGCGCCGTGGCCAAGCAGGCTGCCGAGGATCGCCGCGCCGCCGACGCCGCCAATCGCGCCACCCAGGATTTTGGGAAGCTGGCCCATCGCCGCGTTCTTGAGTGCAACACCAACCGCCTGACCACCGATGATACCCGTAATCACCTGTACAATGATCGGAAGAAGCGTGTTCATGTCCATATGATTAGTCCCTCCATGGCTGTCAGCCTCCCGGGCCGACACCATCATGAGACGCCGAATTGACTGAAAGTCAAATGCAGAAACGCTGAAATAAAAGGGGTGGCCCGAAAACCGCCCCTGCTTGCGCGAAAAGCTGTGACTATCGTTATTCTGCGGCGATCGCGTGCTTCGGCTGAACGGCCGCAGAATAGTCATTCATAAGGTTCTTGGCGATTTCGCCAACCTCGAATCGGTAAGGGCCAATCTCCGAAACCGGTGTTACTTCCGCCGCCGTTCCAGTCAGGAAGCATTGTTCGAAGCCTTCCAGTTCTTCCGGCAGGATGGCGCGTTCGATTACCTCCAGGCCACGATCCCTGGCGAGCCCGATGACCGTGCGGCGGGTGATGCCGTCGAGGAAGCAGTCGGGTTTGGGCGTGTGGATCTTGCCGTCCTTGACGAAGAAGATGTTGGCGCCGGTTGCCTCGGCGACCTGGCCGCGCCAGTCGAGCATCATGGCATCGGCATAGCCTTTTGCTTCGGCCGCGTGCTTGGACATGGTGCAGATCATGTAGAGGCCGGCGGCCTTCGACTTCGACGGCGCCGTGCGCGGGTCGGGCCGGCGCCATTCCGCTACGTCAAGGCGGATGCCCTTCAGCTTCTGCGCCGGATCGAAATAGCTCGGCCACTGCCAGATGGCGATGGCGACGTTGATGCGGTTGTTCTGCGCCGAAACGCCCATCTGCTCGCTGCCGCGCCAGGCGATCGGCCTGACATAAGCGTCCTGGAACCCTTGCTTCTTCAACAGCGTGGTCGAGGCCTCGTTGAGCTCGGCGACCGAATAGGGAATCTTGAAGCCGAGCAGGCGGGCCGATTCATGCAGGCGCTCGGTGTGCTCGTTCAGCTTGAAGATCTCGCCGCCATAGGCGCGCTCGCCCTCGAAGACCGCGCTGGCATAGTGCAGACCGTGCGTCAGAACATGTATCTTGGCGTCGCCCCACGCAATGAATTCGCCATTCATCCAGATGAAGCCGTCCAGTTGATCGAAGGGAACGGATGCCATGGTAACCTCCCGCGGGTCGCGGCCCGCATATCCTTGGTGTCGTAGCGTGTTCTTTTAGGCCGCGCCATGTGATTGGAAACGCCGGCCGGTGTTGCGAAGCGTAGGCGGATAATCGCGCCCTGGCAAACTCAGGAAGTTCCGGAAAAACCGGCCTGCCTTGCCTTTTCGTTCGCAATCCGCCCAAAAGCTTGCCAAAAATTACCATTGCGGGGAAATTACGTCAATAGTACTGACATAATCTCCCGTTCCCATGGAGAAATGATGACGGATCGAAGCCCAGCCGCCGGAAAGCCGATCAGGACCGCGATGTCAGTCGAGGACGGCATAGACTTCGCCATCATCGAACTGTTCTTCTTTGCCTATCGCGACTTCACCTCCGATCCTGATCAGATCCTGGCCGACTATGGCTTCGGACGTGCCCACCATAGGGTGCTGCATTTCGTCAACCGCCGGCCGGGCCTGACCGTCGCCGAACTGCTCGACGTGTTGAAAATCACCAAACAGAGCCTGGCGCGCGTGCTGAAGCAGCTGATCGACACTGATCACGTCGTGCAATTGCAAGGGCCGCGCGACCGCCGCCAGCGCGAGCTCTATCCCACCGCCAAGGGCCGCGCGCTCGCGCTCGCCCTGGCGCGGCCACAGTCACGCCGCATCCGTGCTGCATTGGAAGATTCCGGCGCCACCGAACGGGCCTTGGTGGAACGCTTCCTCGAAGCGATGGTCAATCCAGAACTGAGAGCTCAGATCGACGTTGGGTCCGCAAAAATGTCAGGAAAAAGCCATGGAGAGCACTGAGAGGGTCGATCAGGCGGCCGCACCGGACGACGACGCGCCGCATCTGCTTGTGGTCGACGACGACACCCGCATCCGCAATCTTCTCAAGCAGTATCTGACCGAAAACGGCTTTCGCGTCACCGTCGCCGGCAATGCCGGCGAGGCCAGGCGAAAGCTCGCCGGCCTCGACTTCGACCTGCTTGTGCTCGATGTCATGATGCCCGGCGAAAGCGGCGTCGATCTCACCAAATCGCTGCGCGCCGAAAAGAACGTGCCGATCCTGATGCTGACCGCGCTTTCGGAAACCGACAGCCGCATCCTAGGGCTCGAGGCCGGCGCCGACGACTATCTGCCAAAACCCTTCGACCCGCGCGAGCTGATCCTGCGCATCAACAACATCCTGCGCCGCGGCGGGCCGGCGACCACGCCCAAGGTCGAGCAGCTGGTCTTCGGGCCTTACACGTTCCAGATCGCCAGGCGTGAGCTGAAGCGCGGCGGCGAGGCGCTGAAGCTGACCGATCGCGAGCAGGAGATCCTGGCGATCTTTGCCGCGCGAGCCGGCGAGACCATCCCGCGCCACGAACTGGTCGGCGACGATTCAGAGGTCGGCGAGCGCACCATCGACGTGCAGATCAACCGGCTGCGCCGCAAGATCGAGCGCGATCCCTCCAATCCTGTCTGGCTGCAGACCGTGCGCGGTATTGGGTATCGGCTCAGCGTGGAATAGAATAGCGGACGCGGCTCTTGAGCATGATCCCGAAAAGCAGGAACCGGTTTTCGGAAAAGATCGTGCTTTGACAAAGAGTTCGATCAGGATGGCGATTGAACCAAGCGTCCTTCTGATCTAGTGCCGCGGCCGAAATGAAAGAGGCAATGGCAACGACGGAACTGGAAGGGCCGGGACCTGGCGGCTTGAGCGGACGCGCCACGCGAACGCTCAAGGCGGTGCCGCGCATCTGGAACCGGTTCTGGCGCCTCGTTTCGCTTTACATGCCCAAGCGCCTTTACGCGCGCTCGCTGATCATCGTCATCGCGCCGATGATCCTTCTGCAATCCGTGGTCGCCTTCGTCTTCATGGAGCGCCATTGGGCAACGGTGACGCAGCGCCTGTCGCAGGCCACCGTGCGCGACATCGCCGCCATCATCGACCTGATCGAGACCTACCCGCACGACGCCGACTACGCCAACGTCATCCGCATCGCCCAGGACCGCATGCAGCTGAAGGTCGACCTGCTGCCGCCCGATCCCTTGCCGCCGCCCGGTCCCAAACCGTTCTTCTCGATCCTCGATGACGTCCTTTCGGCCGAGATCACCCGCCAGATCAACCGGCCGTTCTGGATCGACACGGTCGGCAATTCCAACATCGTCGAGGTGCGCGTCCAGCTCGAGAACAAGGTGCTGCGCGTCTTCGTGCGCCGCAGCCAGGCCTATGCCTCCAACACCCACATCTTCCTGATCTGGATGGTCGGCACCTCGCTTGTGCTCCTGATGATCGCCATCCCCTTCCTGCGCAACCAGATCCGGCCGATCCTGACGCTTGCCGAGGCCGCCGAAAGCTTCGGCAAGGGCCGGCCGATGCCGCGCGATTTTCGCCCGCGCGGCGCCGAGGAGGTGCGCCGCGCCGGCTTTGCCTTCATCCAGATGCGCGAACGCATCGAGCGCCAGATCGAACAGCGCACCGCCATGCTTACCGGCGTCAGCCATGATCTCAGGACCATCCTCACCCGCTTCAAGCTGCAGCTGGCGCTGGCCGGCGGCAAGACCGAGACCAAGGCGGCCCTCAACCAGGATATCGATGACATGCAGTCGATGCTGGAAGGCTATCTCGCCTTCGCCCGCGGCGAAGCCTTGGAGGATCCCGGACGTTTCGATCTCGAAGCCTATTTCCAGAAGCTCGGCGACGAAGCCGCCTTGCGCAAATGCAAGCTGTCGACGACGCTTTCCGGTGATCCGACCGTGCATGTCCGGCCGAACGCTTTCGCGCGGCTGTTGTCCAACGTCATCGGCAATGCCTTCCGCTATGCCAAGACGGTGGAGGTCAGCGCCGATCACGGCCGTGGCTCGCTGGTGGTTACCGTCGACGACAATGGTCCCGGCATTCCGGCCGACAGGCGCGAGGACGTTTTCAAACCCTTCGTGCGGCTCGACGAAGCTCGCAACCTCGATGCCAGCGGCACCGGGCTCGGGCTGTCGATCGCCCGCGACATCGCCCGCAGCCATGGCGGCGACATCACCCTCGACGACAGCCCGCTCGGCGGCCTGCGCGCGGTGATCAAGGTTCCAGCCTAGGCTGGCCAAACGTCAGGCTTCATCCGCCCGTCATGAAATCATGGTGAAGAGCGCGCATGAAACGCGCGACATCACTTGATTCGGCCTTGCCGCCCCATTTCGATCCCGTGCCCGCCCGGGTGCGCTGGAGCGAAGCGAGGGCAGCCGGCTGGTCGCCGTTCCGGCATCGTCTCAAGGCAACCGTCGACCTTTCCAGCAAAGGGCCGCCATGCGCATATTGATGGTCACCGACGCCTGGCGCCCGCAAGTGAATGGCGTCGTCCACACGCTGGAGCGCCTCACGGAAACGCTGAAATCCTTCGACGTCGCGGTGGATTTCCTGACACCCAACATCTTTCGCACGCTCCCCCTGCCGACGTACCCCGACATCAGGCTGGCGCTGACCACGCCAGGCCATGTCGCGCGCCTTATAGACGCCTGCAAGGCCGACCATATCCACATCGTCACCGAAGGGCCGCTGGGCATCATGGCGCGGCGCTATTGCCGCAATGCCGGCCGGCCGTTCACCACCAGCTATCACACGCGCTTTCCCGAATATCTCAGCGCGCGCCTGCCCGTGCCGGAAAGCTGGGCCTATCGCTGGCTGCGCGACTTCCACAATTCCGGCCAGGGCACGCTGGTCGCCACGCAGTCGCTCGCCGATGACCTTTCGGCGCGCGGCTTCAACAAGCTGAGGCCGTGGACACGCGGCGTCGACACCGAGCATTTCCACCCGGACAAGCGCAAGGTCCTAGGCTTCCCCGGCCCGGTCTTCCTCTGCGTCGGCCGCGTGGCCATCGAGAAGAACCTCTCCGCCTTCCTCGACCTCGACCTGCCCGGCAGCAAGGTGATCGTCGGTGAAGGCCCCGAGCTTGCCAAGCTGAAGGCACGATATCCGCAGGCGCATTTCCTCGGTCACCGCCCCAATGACGAACTGGCCGAGATCTACGCCTCGGCCGATGTCTTCGTCTTCCCCAGCCGTACCGACACCTTCGGCAACGTCATCATCGAGGCGCTGGCCAGCGGCACGCCGGTCGCCGCCTATCCCGTGACTGGGCCGATCGACATTGTCGGCGACGGTTTCGGCGGTGCGGTCTCGAACGATCTGCGCGATGCCGCGCTCGCCGCCCTCGAGATCGACCGTGCCCAGGCCAGAGAACGGGCCATGCGCTACAGCTGGAAAGCCTGTGCGGAAATGTTTCTCGACACAGTCGAGGAAGCGCTCGGCAGGACGCGCAAGCTGGCGGCCTGACCGCGGCAATTGTGTTGGCCTCGTCAACGCCGCCATTCGTGCATTTCCCTTGGGAGATCCCGAACTTCGGCAAAGTCAGGTCGCGTTTGATCAATATGCCGGCTGGGATGGGGCCCGATCTGGGTGGCGGTAGCCTGCTCGAAAATTCTAAAACAGCCGCCCGCCGTCCGGCACCTTGCGTTCGATGGCGCCCAGCACGACGGCGCCCTCCTCGTCGGGAAAACCGAGCGTCAGCACTTCCGACATGAACGGACCGATCTGGCGCGGTGGAAAATTGACCACGGCGAAGACCTGCCGGCCGACCAGCGTCCCGGGCGCATAATATTTGGTGATCTGCGCCGACGATTTCTTGACGCCGATGTCGGGTCCAAAATCGATCTTTAGCTTGAAGGCAGGCTTGCGGGCTTCCGGGAAAGGTTCGGCCTCGACGATCGTGCCGGCGCGGATGTCGACACGATCGAAATCGGCAAAACTGATCTCGGGCTTGCGCTCGCTGCTCGAACTCATTTCGATACTACAAGGTTCAGGCGTTTCCGAAGGTCTCGAACAGGACGCCGGCCAGTGCGTCCTTGGCCGAGGTTCCCGACCAGACGACGAACTGGAAGGCCTGGAAATAGCATTCGCAGGCTTCCAGCGCCGAGGACAAAAGCACCTCCACCTGCTGGCTCGACGGCTCGACCCCGCCCGCCAGAAGCAGCGACTGGCGGAACATGATCGCGCCTTCCTGCTCCCATAGGTCGAAATGGCCGAACAGCATCTGTTCGTTGATCAGCGAAAGCAGCCGCATCACTTCCAATGCCCGGGTCTCCGGCACCTTGATGTCGAAGGCGCAGGCCAGATGCAGCGCCTCGAAATCCTCCATCCAGGAGAAGGAGACGTGATAATCGGTCCAGCTGCCCGCGACCGAGATCGAAATTTCATCGTCGCCGGCCCGCTCGAAGGACCAGTCATTGTTGTGGGCCACCTGCTCGATAACATCCACCGGATGGATTTCGCGGGAGAATTCGAGTTCGAGAAGTTCCATGGAATGCTTCCTGTCGTTCTGAGGAGCGCCGCCACACGCTCCGCGGGAGGGCACACACAACGAACAATCTGATCTAGAACTCGGACGGCCAGGACTTCTCGACGCAAAGACCCCAGACCGGACCCCACCGCCCGGTCGCATGACCCTGCTCCGAATCATGCAACAAATTCAGTCTATTGATCGGGAGTCGCGTGAACAGCCCAATTTTTCGCACTGCGTCATTCGCATGTGGAAAGGCGCTGTCACAAAGATTCATGCAATGCCGTTAAGCGATTCACGGCAAAGCGATTTTCAGGATCGGACTATGTGGAAAAGTTTAACGATTATTTTTTTGCGCGGGGCTTCGCCGCCGCCGCTGGTGCGCCATCACCGGTGAGTTCGGCCAGCTTTGCCTCGAGCGCTTCGATGCGGGCGGCGAGCCTGGCATTCTCGTCCCGGGCCTTGGCGGCCATCTCGCGCGCGGCCTCGAATTCCTCGCGCTGCACCACGTCCATCGAATTGAGGATGCGCTCCGCCTGGCCCTTGAAGGCGGTCTCGACCTCGCGCCGAACGCCCTGCGCGGCACCCGCTGCATCGGTCATGAGCTTGGCGAATTCATCGAGAATGCGGTTCGGTCCGGTCGACATGGCAAATCCTCGCTTTGCTCGAAATGACGTAGTGGCGCGGAGCGCCGAATGCAAGAACGTTGAGGACTGGTGCGGCCTCTGCGTTGCTATGGCGCATGGCGATGCCATGCCTGCGCCAAGCTTTCAAATGGCCCCAAGCTGTACTTAAGGACGCCAAATCGCCTACTGTGTGGTCATCACATAGTGCTGCAGCACGCTCCAATCGGGATCACCCAATGGCAACGCCCCCGCGCCGACCGACAAATCCGTTCGCAGCCGCCGAAGCGGCCTTCAAGCCGGTCAAGAAGCCCGCAGCAGCGCTCATTCGCGAACCCTCGACCGCCCCGAACGTCCGTGAGCTTGTCTCGATCCGGATCGACCGGGCCGTACTCGATCATTTCCAGGAAGACGGTCCCGGCTGGCAGGACAGGATCAACGACGCATTGCGGCAGTGGGTGGCCGCCAAGCGTTGAGCGCACCGCGCACTACGAGATGACCCGCACGGGTGGTCTGATCGCGACAGTCGACGGCGGCCGGCTTGCCTTGACCCTGCCAAAACCCTGCCGCATGGTCCGCGCCCGAACGCGACCGCAACCGAGAGCTTCCCGTTGAACGAATATCTCCTCCTGCCGCTGGCCTCGTTGCCCTTCCCCAACATCAACCCGATCCTCATCCAGATCGGGCCGCTGGCAGTGCACTGGTACGGCGTCGGCTACATCGTCGGCATCCTGTTTGCCTGGTGGTATGCCAAGCGGCTTGCCGCCAACCCGAAGCTCTGGCCCGATGGTGTCCTGCCGATGAAGCCGGAGGATCTCGACGATTTCATCGTCTGGGCGGCCATCGGCGTCGTGCTCGGCGGTCGCACGGGCTATGTGCTGTTCTATGACCTGGCGCGCTACATCGCGCATCCGCTCGACATCTTCGCCGTCTGGCAAGGCGGCATGTCGTTCCATGGCGGCCTGCTCGGCGTCATCGTCGCCATGACGCTGTTTTCCATCAGGCGCGGCATCCGCACCTGGTCGCTGTTCGATGTCGTGGCCGCCGGCGTACCGGTTGGGCTTGGCCTGGTGCGCGTCGCCAACTTCATCAATTCCGAGCTCTGGGGCCGGCCGACGGACGTTCCCTGGGCAATCGAATTTCCCAATGGCGGGCCGTTCACCCGCCATCCGAGCCAGCTCTACGAGGCCCTACTCGAAGGCCTGGTGCTGTTCCTGGTGCTGCGCATCCTCACCCATTCGCGCCTCAAGCTGGGGACGCCGCGCTTCGTCGGCGGCGCCTTCATCTGCGGCTACGGCCTGTCGCGCATCTTCGTCGAACTCTTCCGCGAACCCGACCAGCAGCTCGGCTATCTTCTCGGCACCAACTGGCTGACCATGGGCATGATCCTGTCGACGCCGATGGTGCTGGCCGGCATCTGGGCGATGGCGACAGCCAAGCCGGTGAAGCAAGCGCAGCCGCAGGCGACATGACGCGACTGAAGACCCGCATCGTCGACCTGATCGAGGCGCTCGGCCCCCTTCCGCTCAACGAGTACATGGCGATGTGCCTGTTCGACCCCGCGGACGGCTACTACACGACGCGCGAGCCCTTCGGCGCCGCCGGCGACTTCGTCACCGCGCCGGAAATCAGCCAGATGTTCGGCGAACTCGTCGCCGTCTGGCTTTATCAGGCTTGGGCAGCGATTGGCAGGCCGATGCCGGTCACCATCGCCGAGATCGGTCCGGGCCGCGGCACGCTGATGAAGGACATGCTGCGCACCCTGTCGCGACTCGACCCTGATCTGGCCAATGGCGCTGCCTTCGCCATGATCGAGACCAGCCCGCGCCTGGCCGAGGTCCAAAGACAGACGCTGGGCGCGACGCCTTTCGCTGTCCGCTGGCACGAGACCATCGAGTCCCTGCCCGATCGGCCGCTGCTCATCGTCGGCAATGAATTGTTCGACGCCGTGCCGGTCCGCCAGTTCATCCGCACCGACACGGGCTGGCGCGAGCGCATGGTCGGCCTCGACGACGAGGACAGCCTCGGTTTCTTCGCCGGCGCCGGCTCGGTCGACCCGACGCTCCTGCCCATCGACGCCGCTGGAGCGCCGCAAGGCGCGATCGTCGAAGTGGCACCGGCTCGCACCGCCCTGATGGCCGCCATTGCCGGGCGCATTGCCCGAAACGGCGGCGCCGGGCTGTTTCTCGACTATGGCCACCTGCAGCCCGGGGTCGGCGACACGCTCCAGGCCCTGCGCAGGCACAATCACGAAGATGTCCTGGCCAACCCCGGCGAGGCCGATCTCACCGCGCATGTCGATTTCGCCGCCCTTGCCGCCACCGTAGGCGCATATGGTCTCGATGCCCATCTGTCGACGCAGGGCAATTTCCTGCTCGGCATGGGCATTCTCGAGCGCGCCGGCCGGCTTGGCGCGGATGGCGACCAGGCGGCCCGCGACAAGATCACCGGCGATGTCGAGCGTCTCGCTGGCCCGCAGGCGATGGGCGAACTGTTCAAGGTGCTTGCCGTCCTGCCGCGTGGTGTGCCGATCCGGCCCTTTGCGACGGCGGATTGACTTTTCACCGCCACCCCTCCCAATCTCGCATCCGGCAAAAGAGCGGTCGAACCGCCGGCCGGCCCGCTTCCGGACTTTTTCTTGACGAAACCGCCCACACGGACAACAACGCCCGCATGCTGAATCAGACCAAACCGGATCCCGTTCGGTCGCCGCTGCTGGACAAGGCGCAGGCACAAGGCATCCGCCACGGCTATTTCACCCGTACGGGCGGCGTCTCGACCGGCATCTACCAGGGCCTCAACATCGGCACCGGGTCGGATGACGACAAGGCGCTGGTGGCCGAGAATCGCGCCCGTGTCGCCGCGTGGATGGGCGTACCGGCAAGCCATCTGCTGACGGCCTGGCAGGTCCATTCGCCCGACGTCATTGTCGCCAGGGAACCCTTTGCCGGCGAACGGCCCAAAGCCGATGCCATCGTCACCGACCGCCCGGGCATCGCAATCGGCGCCTCGACCGCCGACTGTGGCCCGGTGCTGTTTGCCGATTCCGGCGCACGCATCATCGGCGCGGCGCATGCGGGCTGGAAAGGCGCCTTTACGGGCGTGCTGGAGAACACCGTGGCCGCCATGGAAAGCCTGGGCGCCCGGCGTGAAAACATCGTCGCCGTGCTCGGCCCCTCGATCGGCTCCGCCAATTATGAAGTCGGCCCGGAATTCGTCGCCCGCTTCGTCGAGGCCGACGCGGAGAACATCGGCTATTTCGCGCCCTCCGCCACATCAGGCCATGCCATGTTCGACCTCAACCGCTACACGGTCGACCGGCTCACCAGGACCGGCGTGACCGCCGAGGGCCTCGGCCGCTGCACCTATGCCGAGGAAGATCTGTTTTACTCCTACCGGCGCACCACGCACCGCAAGGAACCCGACTACGGCCGGCAGGTTTCGGCCATCGTTTTGGAGAGTGAATAATGGCGCTGCATTTTGAACGATCGGAATTTGACGCACGGCGCGACCGGCTGATGATCGAGCTGGCCGAGAAGAAGCTCGACGCCATCCTGCTGTTCGCGCAGGAAAGCATGTACTGGCTGACCGGCTACGACACGTTTGGCTTCTGCTTCTTCCAGTGCCTGGTGGTGAAGGCCGACGGCTCGATGGTGCTTTTGACCCGCTCGGCCGACCTGCGCCAGGCGCGCCACACCTCGATCATCGACAACATCGTGCTGTGGACCGACCGCAACGGCGCCAACCCGGCGGTCGACCTGCGCAATCTGCTCAATGACCTAGACCTGCTCGGCGCCCGCATTGGGGTCGAATACGACACCCATGGCCTGACCGCCTATAATGGCCGCCGGCTGGACGAGCAGTTGCAGACCTTCGGCCAGATCGCCGACGCGTCCGGCATTGTCGGGCGGCTGCGCCTGTTCAAGAGCCCGGCCGAGATCGCCAAGGCCGAGAAGGCCGCCAACCTCTCCGACGACGCACTGGACGCGGCACTGCCGCTGATCAAGCAGGGCGGCGACGAGGCGTTGATCCTGGCCGCCATGCAGGGCGCGGTCTTTGCCGGCGGCGGCGACTATCCGGCAAACGAGTTCATCATCGGCTCCGGCGTCGATGCGCTGCTCTGCCGCTACAAGGCCGGACGCCGCAAGCTCACCAAGAACGACCAGCTGACGCTCGAATGGGCCGGTGTCTTCCATCACTACCATGCGCCGATGATGCGCACCGTGCTGACCGGCAAGGTGTCGAAGCGCCATCAGGAGCTGTTCGACGCCGCGCGTGCCGCCCTTCTCGCGGTGGAGAAGGCGATGACGCCGGGCAACACGTTCGGCGACGTCTTCGACGCCCACGCCCGCACCATGGAGGCGCACGGCCTGACCAAGCACCGGCTGAACGCCTGCGGCTATTCCGTCGGCGCCCGCTTCACGCCGTCCTGGATGGACATGCCGATGTTCTACCAGGGCAATCCCGAGCCGATCGCGCCACACATGACGCTGTTCGCTCACATGATCATCATGGATTCCGAGACCGAGACAGCAATGACTCTTGGCCGCACCTACCTGACCACCGAATCCCAGCCGAAGCCGCTTTCCCGCCATGATCTCGACTTGATCGTACAGTGAATCCATAATGGGAGGCGTTCTTCGCCAAGGAGTTAGAAGGCAAATGAGACGATCGCATGTGACGACCGTGTCATTGCTTGTGGCATTGGCTCTCGCTGCCTGCACCAACGCAAAGGACGTTCTCGAACCATCCGCCATCACCCCGCCGGTCGCCTCGGCGCAGCCCGTGCCGGGAGCCCAGGGAGGCACAACGGGCACCGTCGCCGCGACGTCACCCACCGCGCCTGCCGCCACCACGAGCACTGCTGCAACCAGCACCACGCCGCTGACCCCGGCCCAAAGTGCTGCCATCCTGTCGAAGACGCGGCTGCAGATCGCACCGATCGTCGGCGCTTCGGTCGAGGCCGCGACCCCGCTGACGGCGGAACTGCAGACGCGCGCCAGGCAGCGTGGCATCACGCTTGCCGGCAGTACCGACCAGACCGCGACCCATGTGCTGAAGGGCTATTTCTCGGCGATTTCGGAGGGCAAGGACACCACCGTCATCTATGTCTGGGATGTCTACGACCCCTCGGGCAACCGCTTGCACCGCATCAACGGCCAGATGAAGGCGCCTTCGGCCAATTCCGGCGCCGGCGCGGGCGCCGACAGCTGGAAGGGGGTCTCGCCGGCCACCATGCAGGCGATCGCCGACCAGACCATCGATCAGTTCGCGGCGTTTCTGGGTGGCAAGGCCGGCTAGCAGGGCATGATTGAGTGTTGCCTCCGGGCGATGGCGCGAACCTTTCTTCAGCTTAGCCGGCGGATTCCCGATCTCGGCGCTTGCAATACCGGCGCGGGCCGCTAAAAGCCCGATTAAAAGGTCCGGGAGAGTCTGTCAGGCCCTCCCATCCTCCACCAGGAACGGTGCATGAAACTCTTCGCGGGCAATTCCAACAGGGTGCTGGCCGAAGCGGTCGCCCGCTATCTCAACATCCCGCTGGGCAAGGCCAGCGTCAGGCGCTTCGCCGACCAGGAAATCTTCGTCGAAATCCAGGAAAACGTGCGCGGCGAGGATGTCTTCATCCTGCAGTCGACCTCGTTCCCGACCAACGATCATCTGATGGAACTGCTCATCATGATCGACGCCTTCATGCGCTCCTCGGCCAAGCGCATCACGGCGGTGATTCCCTATTTCGGCTATGCCAGGCAGGACCGCCGGGCGTCGGGCCGCACGCCGATCTCGGCCAAGCTGGTCGCCAACATGATCACCCGCGCTGGCGTCGACCGCGTTCTGACGCTCGACCTGCATGCCGGCCAGATCCAGGGCTTCTTCGACATCCCGACCGACAACTTGTTTTCCGTCCCGGTGATGGCCCGCGACGTGAAGGCGAAATACAAGCAGCTCGGCAACGTCGTTGTGGTGTCGCCCGACATCGGCGGCGTGGTGCGGGCGCGTGCGCTGGCCAAGCGCTTCGACGCCCAGCTCGCCATCGTCGACAAGCGCCGTGAGCGCCCGGGCGAATCGGAAGTCATGAACATCATCGGCGCGGTCGCCGGCAAGGATTGCCTGCTCATCGACGACATCGTCGATTCCGGCGGCACGCTGTGCAATGCCGCCGATGCGCTCTTGGCCAACGGCGCCACCAGCGTCACCGCCTATATCACCCATGGCGTGCTGTCGGGCGGCGCTGTCGCCCGCATCAGCGGCTCGAAGCTGCAGGAGCTGGTGATCACCGATTCCATCCAGCCGACGCAAGGCGTGCTCGACGCCCCCAACATCCGCGTCATCTCGATCGCCGACCTGATGGGCGAGGCGATCTCGCGCACGGCGACCGAGGAATCGGTGTCGAGCCTGTTCGACTGACCCTCCCGCGGTCGACGAAACGTCGGCCGGGCGGGGCGCACGCCCCTACTGTCGGCTCCTTGTCCGCGCTGCCCCGCTAGCAGACATTTCTCCTGACGCGCCTGCCGTGGCATACTGCCCCCGTTGACAATGGAGGAGTAGCATATGCCAATCCGGCGAAGGACTTTGCTTGGGCTTGCCGTTTCCGTCGCGGCTCTCTTTTCGGCTCCGATGGCTTGGGCGGCCGATTTTCCGGACCGGACCATCACCATGGTCGTTCCCTTTTCCGCGGGCGGCTCCACGGACCTGGTCGCGCGCCTCGTCGCCAACAAGATGTCGGAAAACCTCGGGCAGCAGATTGTCGTTGAAAATGTCGGCGGCGCCGGCGGCAGCATCGGTGCCGCGCAGGTCGCCCGGGCGGATCCGGACGGCTACACGATCCTGATGGGCACGGTTGCGACACACGCACTCAACCCGCTCATCCTCAAAACCAAGCCCTATGATGCGGACAAGGATTTTGCTCCGATATCGCTGCTTGTGCTGGTGCCGAACGTCCTGGTCGTGAACCCTCAATTTCCCGCCAAGGACGTCAAGGAACTGATCGACTTGTTGAAGAAGGACCCGGACAAATACGCCTACGCTTCATCGGGCAACGGCACCCCGCTGCATCTCTCGGGCGAACTTTTCAAGACGATGGCCGGCGTGAGCATGCAGCACATACCCTATAAGGGCGCCGGGCCGGCCCTGAACGATGTCATCGCCAATCAGGTGCCGATGATGTTCGACAACCTGCCGTCTTCATCGGGGCATATCAAGGGCGGGACGCTGCGAGCCCTGGGCGTCACCACCAAGCAGCGCGTTCCCTCCTTCCCCGACGTCCCGGCGATTGCCGAAAACATTCCTGGCTACGAAACCTACAGCTGGAATGCCCTGTTCGCGCCCGCGGGCACCCCCGCGGACGTGGTCGAGGTTCTGCACAAGGCAGCAGCCAAGGCGCTGCAGGATCCCGATGTGATTGCGCGCATGGGCCAATTCAGCGCCTCGATCGTGGCCTCCACTCCGGAAGAGCTGGCAACGCATGTGAAGGCTGAACTCGCCAAATGGGAGCCGATCGTCAAGGCGAGCGGCGTTCAGATGGACTAGGCGCTAACGGGCTCCGGCATTGCTTGCTATGGCGCCGGGGCCTCAAGGCGAGGCGGGGCTCGCCGCATGCCTTCGCTATTGTCCCGCGCGCCGCGCATATAGCCGCGCGGCGACGAGCCCAGCATGCGCTTGAACATGGTGATGAAGGCCGGCACGCTGTCATAGCCGAGATCGAGCGCCACCCGGGTGATCGGCTCGCCATCGGCTAGCCGCGGCAGCGCCGCGAAGAGGCAGGCCTGCTGGCGCCATGTCGACAGCGACAGGCCGGTCTGGCGCTGGAAGGCGCGCGTGAAGGAGCGCCGGCTCATGCCGGCGGCCTCGGCCCACTCGTCGATCGTCGCATGCGGCGAGGGTGCGGCGACGAAGCGGCGGCACAGCGCCGCCAGCTTCGCATCGGACGGGAATGGCAGGCCGAGCGGCCGTTCCGGCAAGGCCGGAATCTCATGCAGCAACAGCTTCATGATCAACCCGCCGCGCCCTTCCAGCTCGCCGCCTTGCGGCAGCTTCTCCGATTCCACGATCAGGCTGTGCATCAGCGCGGTGACGCCAACGACGCGCAAGCCTTCCGGCAGCCCCGGGATCGCGCCCGGCATGACGTAGACCGAGCGCATCGAGACATCGCCCAGCATCTCGACGGAATGCTCGATGCCGGCCGGAATCCACATCGCATGGTCTGGCGGCACCATCCAGCGCCCATGCCGCGTCGTCACCAGCACGACGCCGACCAGCGCGTGCAGCAACTGGCTGCGCCTGTGGCGGTGTTGCGGCACGTGGTAACCGTCTGGATATTCGGTCGGCAACGCCACCGCCGGCCCGGCGACCTCCTCCAGCCATTGCCAGCGGCTCTGGTGCAATTGACCGAGATCGGCATTGCCGGCGCGGAAGATTTCCCTGCCATGCGGCATCTTGTATGGCCCACTTGCGAAACTATTGGACCAAACCACGAAAGAAGTCGCGCGGCAAGCGGCTTATAAGGCAACCGTCCCTGAAGCGGCCGCGGGAGCGTCCGCCACATTGCCTGCGGGTGTGCCCGCCAAAAAGACCACGGAGCCTGCCTTGACCGATACGACAGCCGCCAGCGTCGCGTCACCAGCGACCGCCAGTCACGCCTCAGCCCAGGCGACGGCCTTCACCGTCATCCTGGCAGTGAGCTTCTGCCATTGCATCAACGACATCATGCAGTCGCTGCTATCGGCCATTTATCCGCTTCTGAAACAGAATTACGGCCTCGATTTCTGGCAAATCGGCCTGCTGACCTTCACCTTCCAGGTGACGGCGTCCTTGCTGCAGCCGGTGATCGGCATGATCACCGACAAGCGGCCGATGCCCTATTCCCTGCCCTACGGCATGGCCTCATCGTTGATCGGCTTGGTCGTGCTGGCCTATGCCGGGCATTATTACCTGCTGCTCATCGGCGCCTCGTTGATCGGCATCGGCTCGGCGATCTTCCATCCCGAATCCTCACGCATCGCGCGTTTCGCCTCGGGGGGCCGGTTTGGCCTGGCGCAGTCGCTGTTCCAGGTCGGTGGCAATTTCGGCCAGTCGATGGGGCCGCTGCTGGCCGCTTTCATCGTCGTCCCATTCGGCCAGACCAGCATCGCCTGGTTCGCCGTCGGCTCGCTGATCGGCATCGTCGTTTTGTGGCAGGTCGGCGGCTGGTACAGCCGCTTGCGCGCCGCGCAAGGCACCCGCAAGGCGGCCAGCTTTGTCTCGCCCTTCCCGCGCCGCAAGGTTATGAGCGCGCTGGTCGTTCTGACGCTGCTGGTGCTGAGCAAGAACGCCTACATCGCCAGCCTTGCCAGCTACTACACCTTCTACTCCATCCATAAGTTCGGGGTATCGGTGCAGATGAGCCAGGTGATGCTGTTCCTTTTCCTCGGCGCCTCGGCGCTGGGCATCCTTCTCGGCGGCCCGTTCGGCGACCGCTACGGGCAGAAGGCGATGATCTGGTTCTCGATCGTCGGCGTGCTGCCCTTCACGCTGGCACTGCCCTACGCCAACCTGCAATGGACGATGGTGCTGACCGTGCTGATTGGCCTCATCCTGTCGTCGGCCTTCTCCAACATCGTCGTCTTCGCACAGGAACTGGTGCCCGGCCGCGTCGGCATGATCGCCGGCATCTTCTTCGGCTTCGCCTTCGGCATGGGCGGCATTGCGGCTGCCGTGCTCGGCGTCGTCGCCGACATGAAGGGCATCGATTTCGTCTTCCAGATCTGCTCGTATCTACCGTTCCTGGGGCTGCTGACGGTGTTTCTGCCCAACATGAAAGAAGCCCGCAAGGCGCAGGCAACAGCCTAGCTTCGGCTGACCACGAACGGATACGCAAAGGCACCCGCCATTTGGCGGGTGCCTCTTTGTCCTTAGGGCACTCAAGCCTTGAAGAAGGCCAGCAGGTCGGCGTTGATGACGTCGGCATGCGTTGTCGCCATGCCGTGCGGGAAACCCTTGTAGACCTTGAGCTCGCCCCTCTTGAGCAGCTTGATCGACAGCAGCGCCGAGTCGGCGATCGGGACGATCTGGTCGTCGTCGCCATGCATGACCAGCACCGGCACGTCGATCGCCTTCAGATCCTCGGTGAAGTCGGTTTCCGAGAAAGCCTTGATGCAATCATAATGCGCCTTGGTGCCGCCCATCATGCCCTGACGCCACCAATTGTCGACGACGCCCTGCGAAACCTCGGCGCCCGGACGGTTGAAGCCATAGAACGGACCGGCAGGAACGTCGCGGAAGAACTGGGCGCGGTTGGCCGCCTGGGCAGCGCGGAAACCGTCGAAGACCTCGATCGGCAGGCCGCCGGGATTGGCAGCCGTCTTGAGCATGATTGGCGGCACCGCGCCGATCAGCACCGCCTTGGCGACGCGGCCACCTGAGCCGTATTTCGCAACATAGCGCGCCACCTCGCCGCCGCCGGTCGAATGGCCGACATGGATGGCGTCCTTGAGGTCGAGATGCGCGGCGAGTTCAGCGACATCGGCGGCGTAGGTGTCCATCTCGTTGCCGACATCCGTCTGCGTCGACCGGCCATGGCCGCGCCGGTCATGGGCGATGACGCGGTAGCCTTGTGCGAGGAAGAACAGCATCTGTGCGTCCCAGTCGTCGCTGCTCAACGGCCAGCCGTGATGGAAGACGATGGGCTGGCCAGTTCCCCAGTCCTTGTAGAAGATCTGCGTGCCGTCCTTGGTGGTGACCGTGCCGCTGCCGGACCCGGATTTCGTCTGCGAAGCCATCTCAATCTCCTTTGATTTCCGCGATAAACAATATCGCGATACCTATATGGCTAGCGCAGCGCGGAAGCCATGTCCACAAAAATATATATCGCGATATCATATTTCGTGGTACATATTTCGTGATTAATCGGCAAAGGAATGCGTCGTGCCCCTCCCGTTGGACAATCAGCTTTGCTTCACGCTCTACGCCACCTCGATGGCGATCAACCGCACCTACAAGCCGATGCTGGACGAGATGGGGATCACCTATCCGCAATATCTCGTCCTCAACGCGCTGGGCGAGGCCGACGGCATGTCGGTAGGCGGCGTCGCCCATCGGCTCGCGTTGGAATCGAGCACCGTCACGCCGCTGGTGAAGCGCATGGAACAGGCCGGGTTGGTCACGCGGCAGCGCAGCCAGGCCGACGAACGCCAGGTCCAGGTCGACCTGACATCGGCGGGGCGCGCGCTGCTCGTCCGGTGCAACTGCCTCAACGAGACCTTGATCGAGCGTTCGGGCATGACACTGGCGGAGATCGGTGCGCTGAACCGGCAAATCCAGGCGCTGCGCAATGCGTTAACCGGCGATCGGCAGCCCCCGGCTGACGCTTGAGTACCTCGGCACGGCTTGACCGCGCTCGCACGGCATCGAAATGCTCCTTGGTTCGCCTCTCGTGCTCAGGCTGGGCCGAAAATTCGAGCTTGAGGAGCCGCGGGGAATTGACCCACCGGCTCTCGAGCCTGCTATAGGGCTCTCGATTCTGCTATAGGCAATGCCGCGGCGACGATGAGATGAATGGTGTCAGCAGCCCCAGGACAAGTGGCTTCGTCATGACCTGCAATGCCATGCACGCCCAGCCGCTTCGTGTTTTGACCCTTCTGGTGCGTCACGGGACCGAGAAGTATCCGACCGCATGGCAGGACTTGCGAGCTATGTTCGCCCGCCAGATGCCGGGCGTTGCGCATCGCATGCTGGTGATCGACAATTCGCTGCCAGTCGGTCATGGCTCTGATTTGGACCGCGGGGTCGAACTGATCGGCGCGTCGAACGAAGATTGGGAGTTCTCCGCGTGGGACCGCGGCATCAATCATATCGGCGCAAAACTTCATGACTATGATCTGATCCACTTGGCCACTTCGGCTTTCGCCGCACCCGGATCTGATTATCTCAAATTGATTGATGGTGGCACGTTGCGGTCGTTGCTTGGTTTGCAAGGAGCGCTGGGTTGCATTGATTCTCACCGCGAGGCCGTCTCGATCTTCGGAATCCGTTCGCAGGCCTGGCTCCGCAGCTCGTTCATCCTGATGAACCCGCGGCAGCTCAGCAGCCTGGGATCCCTGGTAAGCGTCAGCAGGGACGCGCCGATTTTCAGCGGCAACCCTCGACAGCCCTTCCGTGATGACGCACCGATCTCGCAAGGATATCAGCAGCTTTTGCTACGTTGGCTCACCGGCGACGAATCTGGCAAAGAGCCGGTCTGGCATTCAAGGTTCGATCTTACACCTGAAACGCTGCCTTTTTTCGAAAGCAAGGCCCGGGCTATCCTCAATGAGCTGATGCTCACCAGCCGGTTGCTAGCCAATGGCTGCGCGCTTGTCGACGTGGCATGGCTGGCGCAGAAGGCTCTGGCGGCGAGCACGGAATCCGAGATTGATATTCCGGACTGGCGCGTGCAGGTCAGCTCCCGTGCGCGAGTCAAACGCACCTTGATCCAAAAGCTTCGCCGCTGGTTGTCTAAACATAGGCCGCGGCAATGACGGCCGGGACACGTCCAAACCTGCATTTTGTCGCAAACGGGGTTCCCGGTATGTTCTCGATCCTCGAACTGCCTTCAATGCCTTCCAGCCCAACCGCTTGCACCTCCGGCCGCCTTCCGCTATAGAGCCGCCACCCGCGTAGACACCCTTGGAGGCAACGCGGCGGAAGGCCGCCTCACCCGGCGGCTTTCGACGTTTACGGTCCAGGCACACTGCCCGCCGCGAACGCTCCAGAACAACCGAAAGGAAATGCCATGAGCCACGACACTTACGAGCTCAAGGCCGAAGCACGCGAACAGGTCGGTAAGGGGTCCGCCCGTGCAGTTCGCCGCAACGGTAAAGTGCCTGCAGTAATCTACGGTGACAAGCAGCCTCCCCTGGCTATCGCTCTCACCTACAAGGACATCTACTACAAGATCCATGGCGGCGGGTTCCTGACCACGATCGCCACGATCGATGTCGACGGCAAGAAGATCCAGGTCCTGCCGAAGGATTTTCAGCTCGACCCGGTCAAGGATTTCCCTGTCCATGTCGACTTCCTGCGCATCGGCAAGGACACCGAGGTCAATGTCGACGTGCCTGTCCACTTCATCAATGAGGACAAGTCGCCCGGCATCAAGCGCGGCGGCGTGCTCAACATCGTGCGTCACGAAGTCGAGTTCCACTGCCCGGCCAATGCGATCCCGGAATTCATCACCATCGATCTCACCGGCACCAACATCGGCGACTCGATCCACATCTCGGCGGTCAAGCTGCCGGCCGGCGTCAAGCCGGTCATCTCCGACCGCGACTTCACCATCGCGACCATCGCCGGCTCGTCGGCGATGAAGCCGGAGGCGGAAGAGACGGTCGAAGTGGCTGCACCTGAAGCGGCACCTGTCGCCGAAGAGAAGTAACTCTTTCCCGTCTGGAGCAGACGATGCTTGTCTTTGCAGGCCTCGGCAATCCGGGCGCGAAATACGCTGATAACCGGCACAATGTCGGCTTCATGGCGGCGGACGCAATTGCCCGCCGCCATTCCTTTTCGCCCTGGTCGAAGAAATTCCAGGGCCTGATCGCCGAGGGCACGATTGCCGGCGAAAAGGTCATCCTGATCAAGCCGCAGACCTTCATGAACCTGTCCGGTCAGTCGGTCGGCGAGGCGCTGCGCTTCTACAAGCTCGAGCTTTCCGCGCTCACCGTCTTCTATGACGAGATCGACCTTGCCGAAGGCAAGCTGCGCGTCAAGACCGGCGGCGGCGCCGGCGGCCACAACGGCATCCGCTCGATCGACGGCAACGTCGGCAACGCCTATCGCCGTGTGCGCATCGGCGTCGGTCATCCCGGCGTCAAGGAAATGGTCCAGCACCATGTCCTCGGCGATTTCGCCAAGGCTGACCACGAATGGCTCGATCCGTTGCTCGACGCGATCGCCGACAACGCCGCCATGATCGTCAAGGGCGACGAATCCGGCTTCATGAACAAGGCCGCCCTTGCCGTCCAGGGCAAGACGGTTCTGGAACTCGATAAGGCCGCGTCGAAGCAGGCCCCCAAGCAACAGAGTCACATCCGCCAGGCACGCCCGCAGCAGGCGCCGGCCAAACTGCCGGAATCCGGCCCGATGGCCGCCATGCTGAAGAAACTCTTCGGCAACAAGGACTGAGCGGGCACGCATGCGGCCTTACAGGGCTTGACGTTGATCATCCCTATCGCCCATAGCCCTCATCAAATTTCGCTTTTCCCGATAGGACTGGACAAAATGGGTTTCAAATGCGGCATCGTTGGCTTGCCCAACGTCGGCAAGTCGACGCTCTTCAACGCGCTGACCAGGACGGCGGCGGCGCAGGCCGCCAACTATCCGTTCTGCACCATCGAACCGAACACCGGCGAGGTTGCGGTGCCCGACCCGCGCCTGCAGAAGATCGCTGCCATCGGCAAGTCCAAGGAGATCATCCCGACCCGCATCTCCTTCGTCGACATTGCCGGCCTGGTGCGCGGCGCCTCGAAGGGCGAAGGGCTGGGCAACCAGTTCCTCGCCAACATCCGCGAGGTCGACGCCATCGTGCATGTGCTGCGCTGCTTCGAGGATGACGACATCACCCATGTCGAGGGCCGCATCGACCCGGTCGCCGACGCCGAGACGGTCGAGACCGAGCTGATGCTCGCCGACCTCGACAGCCTCGAGCGCCGCATCGTCCAGATCCGCAAGCGCGCCGGCAGCAAGGACAAGGAAGCAACGACCGTGCTGCCGATGATGGAGGCGGCGCTCGAACTGCTGCAGGCCGGCAAGCCGACCCGTATCCTGCTCAACGGCATCTCGGCGGAAGATTTGCGCATCCTGCAGGGTCTGAACCTGCTGACCTCGCACCCCGTGCTCTATGTCTGCAATGTCGCGGAGGCCGATGCCGCGACCGGCAACGAGCACACCAGGGCCGTGGAAAAGATGGCCGCCGCGCAGGGCGCCGGCACGGTGGTGATCTCGGCCGCGATCGAGGCTGAAGTCGCCCAGCTCTCCGACGAGGAAGAGATGGAATTCCTGTCCTCGCTCGGCCTCGACGAGCCGGGCCTCAACAAGGTCATCCGCGCCGGTTATGAGCTTTTGCATCTCATCACCTATTTCACCGTCGGACCGAAGGAGACGCGCGCCTGGACCATCCACAAGGGCGACAAGGCCCCGCAGGCCGCCGGCGTCATCCACACTGACTTCGAACGCGGCTTCATCCGCGCGCAGACCATTGCCTATAACGACTTCGTCACGCTGGGCGGCGAAGTGGCGGCCAAGGAAGCCGGCAAGGCGCGCGACGAAGGCAAGGAATATGTCGTCCAGGACGGCGACATCATGCTGTTCAAGTTCAATACCTGACGCCCCAAACGGCAGACGATGCCCAACCGCCCTCTGGAAACCAGCCTGCCGGACGGGTTGCGCCAGCTGGTCTCCGGCTATCGATGGCACCGGCAGACCATCGGTCAGTCACGGGCCGGCGTGTTCCGGCTGGCGGCCGACGGCAAGCCGACCCTGTTCCTGAAATGCGAGTGCAACGGTCCCTTTGCCGAACGCGCCGATGAGGCGGCGCGGCTGCGCTGGCTTGCCGGACAAGGCGTTGCGTGCCCCGATGTGATCGCCCTGGAAAGCCATGCCGGTCACGACTGGCTGCTGATGTCGGCCGTTGCCGGCGAGGATCTGGCGTCGGCGGCGATCGATCCGGCCGATGCCATCGGCATCATGGCCGTCGCGCTTCGCGATCTGCATGCGCTCGACATCCGCTCCTGTCCCTTCGACCATCGCCTCTTCAGGCGGATCGCGGCGGCTCGGGCCCGCATGGAAGGCGGCGAAGTCGACGAAAGCGATTTCGACGAGGAACGGCAAGGGCGGACCGCCGCTGAGGTCTTCGCCGCGCTTCTGGCGCTCCGCCCGGCGACCGAGGACCTTGTCGTCAGCCATGGCGACGCCTGCCTGCCGAACGTCATGGCCGCCGAGGGCCGTTTCAGTGGTTTCATCGATTGCGGCCGGCTGGGCGTGGCGGATCGCCACCAGGATCTGGCGCTCGCCTGCCGGAGCATCGGCTACAATCTCGGCGAGGCCTGGATAGAGCCTTTTCTCGAACAGTACGGGCCGCCGGAAGCAGAGCCGGCGAAGCTTTCATGGTACCGGCTGCTCGACGAGTTCTTCTGAGCGGCCGTTCCCGGCGAGGCTCCTTGGGCTTGTCTTGATTTTGTCATGGCACAGGTCTAAGCGGCTGGCACACGGTCGCGCACGCGACGAAGAGCCGTGCAATCCGACACGACGCGCAATCCGAACGAGCCTTCGCAGGGGAGATCTGGCGATGATCAAGGCATTTGTCGTGGACAATGATCGCCTGCGCGTCGTCGACGACCTGCTGGCCGATGGCGACAGGGTCGTCTGGGCCGACTTGATCAGTCCGACCAAGGAAGAAGAAGCCGTCATCGAGAACTGGCTCGGCGTCGCCGTCCCTACCCGCGAGGAGATGGAGGAGATCGAGATTTCCAGCCGCCTCTACATCGAGGACGGCGCCTACTTCATGACCGCCACTTTGCCGGCCCAGACCGAGGCCGACGATCCCCTGATGTCGCCGGTCACCTTCGCGCTTGCCGGCAACAGGCTGATCACCATTCGCTATCATGAACCGAAGGCCTTCAAGACCTTCCCGCTGCGCGCCGAGAAGGTGGCGACCGGCTGCACCAGCGGCGACACCATCCTAATCGGCCTCCTGGAAGCGATCGTCGACCGTCTCGCCGACATCCTCGAGCGCGCCGGCCGCGACATCGAGGCGATTTCGCGCGACATTTTCCAAGCGCGCTCGACCAAGGTGTCGAAGCGCAACCGCGACTTCCAGGAACTGCTGAAAGCCATTGGCCGCAAGGAAGACATCGCCTCGTCCGTGCGCGACAGCCTGATCTCGCTGCAGCGCCTTGCCGGCTTCCTCGCCCATGTCGCGACCCAGACCAAGATGAGCAAGGATGTCCGCGCCCGCATCAAGACCCTGTCGCGCGACGTGCTGTCGCTCGCCGACCACGCCACCTTCCTGTCGCAGAAGATCTCCTTCCTGCTCGACGCCACGCTCGGCATGATCTCGATCGAGCAGAACGCCATCATCAAGATCTTCTCGGTCGCTGCCGTCATCTTCCTGCCGCCGACACTGGTCGCCTCGATCTACGGCATGAACTTCGACGTCATTCCCGAGCTGAAATGGGAACTTGGCTATCCCTTCGCCATCGGCTTGATGATCCTGTCGGCGATCTTGCCCTTCTGGTATTTCCGCCGCCGCGGCTGGCTCTGACCGCTACCGCCGACGCCGGCTGCCTCGGGCTGGCTCACCAGAAAGGACTTGACCAAAACGCTGCCGGCCTGCATCCGGGTTGCCCGATCCTTGGGATTCAACCGGATTGCCGACATGACCGCAAAGACATGGGCCTATGAGGATTTCGTCGAGGGCGCGTCGTTCAACCTCGGCACGAAACAGGTGAGCGCGGCCGAGATCATCGAGTTCGCCAGTGAATTCGATGCCCAGCCGATGCATCTCGACGAGGAAGCCGGCAAGGCCAGCATCCTCGGCGGCCTCTCGGCTTCGGGTTGGCACACCTGCGCCATGTTCATGCGCATGCTGTGCGATGCCTTCCTTTTGGACTCCACCTGCCAGGGCGCGCCCGGCGTCGACCAGGTCAAGTGGAAGAAACCGGTCCTGGCCGGCGATACGCTCAGAGGCAATTTGGTTGTCCTGGCCAAGCGCCTGTCGCGATCGAAGCCTCAACTCGGCTTCATCACAATGCGCAGCGAACTGGTCAACCAGCGCGGCGAAAGTGTCTTCGAACTTGAGAATTCCGTCATGTTCCTGACGCGCGATGCCGCGGGGTATCAGGCATGACCCTGGATGAATTTTTCCGCATCGGCACCACGGTGACGCTGGGCACGCATACATTCGAGCCCGAGGCGATCAAGGCCTTTGCCCGCAAATACGACCCGCAGATCTTCCATATCGACGAGGAGGCCGCCAGGAAGAGCGTGCTCGGCGGGCTTTGCGCCTCGGGCTGGCACACCGCCGCCACCTGGATGAAGCTCAACCTCGAAGCGAGCATGGATGCCGAGGGGGCCAGTTGGAACGGCCCCGGCCCGGTCCCGGAATTCGGCCCCTCGCCCGGCTTCAAGAACCTGAAGTGGCTAAAGCCGGTGCATGCCGGCGAGACCGTCACCTTCAGCCGCACAGCGCTGTCCCATCGAGCCATCGCCTCGCGTACCGGCTGGCGAATGCTGTCACTGCGCGCGGAAGCTGTCGATTCGACCGGCGACAAGGTGCTGGAGTTTGAAAGCGCCGTGCTGGTGAAGGTGGGTGAGTAGCCGGTTCGCGCAAGCGAATTCATCGTGCCAGTGGCACGATGAAAGGCCGACGAACGCCGGGACGCTGCGAAGCAGCGGGGACCCGGCAGGCCGCGGACATCAAGCTCGATACCGTGCTTGTCTCCCGTCCAGTATTTTGCGCCCTCAATGCCCCTCGAACCCGATCAGCGTCCTTACCGGCACGCCAAGCGCCTCGAGCTTGGCGCGCCCGCCGAGATCCGGCAGGTCGATGACGAAGCAGGCGGCAAGGATATCGGCGCCTATCTGGCGCAGCAGCTTCACCGCCGCTTCCGCCGTCCCGCCGGTGGCGATCAGGTCGTCGACCAGGATCACCTTTTCGCCTGGTGAAATACCGTCCTTGTGCATCTCCATTTCGTCCAGCCCGTATTCCAGGCTGTAGGCGACGCGCACCGTCTCGAAGGGCAGCTTGCCCTTCTTGCGGATTGGCACGAAGCCGGCTGAAAGCTGGTGAGCGACGGCACCGCCCAGGATGAAGCCGCGTGCCTCGATGCCGGCGATCTTGTCGACCTTCTGGCCGGCATAAGGATGCACCAGTTCGTCGATGGCGCGCCGGAAAGCGCGCGCATTGCCGAGCAGCGTGGTTATGTCGCGAAACAGGATGCCTGGCTTGGGATAGTCCGGGATGGTGCGGATCGCGGCCAGCAGCGTGTCTTCGAGCGAAGGTTTCATGAGGCGGCTCCGGATGATCCAGCTGACAGGTTTGAAACGGCGCGGGAGGCTGATCGTAGCCCGAGGCGACCGACAACGGCTAGCGCGATGTGGCGGCCGAGACAAGCGCATCCGGCAAAGGATTGGCCCGGCTCGACGCAGTGACCGTCCGCGCCGATGCTCTGCTGGTCACCGGAAGCGCAGGTTCCCGCGCGACAATTGTCCGATCGAACTGCAGCCCATCAGCTTCATGCCGCGTTCGATCTCGACCCGCAGCTGTTCAAGCGCCCTTTCGACGCCCGGCTGGCCGGCCGCCGCCAGCGGAAACAGGTAGTAACGGCCGATGCCAACCGCCTTGGCGCCGAGCGACAGCGCCTTCAGCACATGCGTGCCGCGCTGTACGCCGCCATCCATGATGACGTCGATCCGGTCGCCGACGGCATCGACGATCTCGGCCAACTGGTCGAATGCCGCCCGCGAGCCGTCCAGCTGCCGGCCACCATGATTGGAGAGCACAATGCCGCTGCAGCCGAGCTCGACGGCGCGTTTGGCGTCCTCGACCGACATGATGCCCTTGAGGCAGAACGGGCCAGACCACTGCCTGACCATCTCGGCGACATCGTCCCAGGTCATCGACGGGTCGAGCATTTCGGTGAAATAGCGGCTGATCGACATCGTGCCGCTGCCCATGTCGACATGTTCGTCGAGTTGCGGCAGCTTGAACCCTTCATGGGTGAAATAATTGATCGCCCAGGCCGGTTTGAGCGCGAACTGTACCATCCCCGCAAGGTTGAGCTTGAAGGGAATGGCAAAGCCGGTGCGCTTGTCGCGCTCGCGGTTTCCCCCGGTGATGCTGTCGACGGTCAGCATCATCACCTCGACGCCAACTTGCTTCGCCCGCTGCATCATCGCCCGGTTGAGACCGCGATCCCGGTGGAAATAGAACTGGTAGACCTGCGGACTGGCACTGATCCCCCGCGCTTCCTCGAGGCTGACCGTGCCAAGCGACGAGACACCGAACATAGTGCCGTATTTGGCGGCGGCCTTGGCCACCGCGCGTTCGCCCTGATGGTGGAACAAGCGCTGCAGGGCGGTCGGCGAGCAATAGAACGGCATCGCCAGCTTCTGCCCCATCACCGTCACCGACATGTCGACCTCGCTCACCCCGCGCAGCACGTTGGGAACGAGGTCGCAGGTCTCGAAGCTTTCGGTGTTGCGGCGATAGGTGACCTCGTCGTCGGCCGCGCCATCGATGTAGTCAAAGATCGGCCCCGGCAGCCTTCGTTGCGCCATGCGGCGGAAATCGGAGAAGTTATGACAGTCACGAAGCCTCATCATCGATTCCCAAGCCATGGCGGGCCAGCATTCGCCGCTCTTCGATGCGTCGAATATCAATCCGATGCCGCCATGCCAACGTGCTAATTGCGCAACTCCCGCCGAGCATGACCGTGAACGGAAAAGGGGCGCTTCAGCGCCCCTCGCTTCGAGCACAGCCAGCAGCCCGAAATGCAAAAAGGCGCCTTTCGGCGCCTTTCCTGGTTTGGCTACGCCGGCTTAGTGGGCCACGCCTTCCCACACCTTGCGCTTGGTCAGGTAGACCAGCGCGCCGAAGAGCAGCAGGAACACCAGCACGCGGAAGCCCATCTTCTTGCGGTCTTCCATATGCGGCTCGGCGGCCCAGGTCAGGAAGGCAGCCACGTCGCGCGAATACTGGTCGACGGTCTGCGGCGAACCGTCATCATAAGTCACCTGGCCGTCCGAGAGCGGCTTGGGCATCTTCAGCGACACGCCGGACATGAAGTACGGATTGTAGTGCGTGCCCTCGGGGATGACCATTCCGGCCGGCGGCGTCTGGTCGTAGCCGGTCAGCAGCGAATGGATGTAGTCGGGGCCGCCCGCGTCATACTGGGTGAAGATATCGAAGACGAACTGCGGAAAGCCGCGCTCGACGCCGCGCGCCTTGGCCAGCAGCGACATGTCGGGCGGGGCAGCGCCGCCATTGGAGGCAGCGGCGGCTTCCTCATTGGCGAACGGCGCCGGGAAATGGTCGGACGGCTTGCCGGGACGGTCGAACATGTCGCCGGCGTCGTTGGGGCCGTCATGGATGGTGTATTCGGCGGCAAGCGTCTTGACCTGGGCTTCGTTGTAGCCAAGGTCCGACAGCGTGCGGAACGCCACCAGGTTCATCGAATGGCAGGCCGAGCAGACTTCCTTGTAGACCTTCAGGCCGCGCTGCAGCTGAGCCTTGTCATAGGTGCCGAACGGGCCGGTAAAGCTCCAGCTCATTTCCTTCGGCTCGTTGATCGGGAAATGCGTGGGCGCCGCCGCATTGTGCGCCTCTTCGGCCGCGAAAGCCGCGGTCCCGGCAGCCACAAGGCCGACCAGCGCCAGCGAGGTGAGAATCTTTTTCATGCCAAATCCCCTTAGATTCTCTACCGCTCAGCCCTTGGTCTCTGGCGCGGCCGTGGCGCCCGCCGGATGCCCGCTGCCACCCTTGTTCTTTTCGAGCACCGCTTCGGTGATCGAGTTCGGCAGCCTGCGCGGCGTCTCGATCAGGCCAAGCACCGGCAGCGCGACCAGGAAGAAGGCGAAGTAGAACAGCGTCGCCATCTGCGCCATGAACACATAGCTGCCTTCCGCCGGCTGCGAGCCCAGCCAGCCCAGCAGGATGGCATCGGCCACGAACAGCCAGAAGAAGAGCTTGTACCAGGGCCGGTAGACCGCCGAGCGCACCTTGGAGGTGTCGAGCCAGGGCACCAGGAACAGCATGACGATGGCGCCGAACATGCACAGCACGCCGCCGAGCTTGGAATTGATCGGCCCGATGTTGAATGTGATGGCGCGCAGGATCGCGTAGAACGGCAGGAAGTACCATTCCGGAACGATATGGGCCGGGGTCTTCAGCGGGTTGGCGACCGTGTAATTGTCCGGATGGCCGAGATAGTTCGGCAGGTAGAAGACGAAATAGGCGAAGAAGAAGAGGAACACGATCATGCCGAAGGCGTCCTTGATGGTCGCGTAGGGCGTGAAGGCGACGGTATCGGTCTTCGACTTGACCTCGATGCCGGTCGGGTTCGACTGGCCCACGACATGCAGTGCCCAGACGTGCAGCACGACGACGCCGGCAATCATGAACGGCAAGAGGTAGTGCAGCGCGAAGAAACGGTTCAGCGTCGGGTTATCGACGGCAAAGCCGCCGAGCAGCAACTGCTGGATCCAGTCGCCGACCAGCGGAATAGCGCTGAAGAAGCCGGTGATGACGGTGGCGCCCCAGAAGCTCATCTGCCCCCATGGCAGCACATAGCCCATGAAGCCGGTAGCCATCATCAGGAGATAGATGATGCAGCCCAGGATCCAGAGCAACTCGCGCGGCGCCTTGTAGGAGCCGTAATAGAGGCCACGGAAGATATGGATGTAGACGGCGATGAAGAAGAACGAGGCGCCGTTGGCATGCATGTAGCGCAACAGCCAGCCGGAATTGACGTCACGCATGATCTTTTCGACGGAGCCGAAGGCCAGATTGGTGTCGGCCGTGTAGTGCATGGCCAGCACGATGCCGGTCAAGATCTGCGCCACCAGCATGATCGACAGGATGCCGCCGAAGGTCCAGGCATAGTTGAGGTTGCGCGGCACCGGATAGGCGACGAAGCTGTCGTAAACCATCCGCGGCAGCGGCATGCGGGCGTCGAACCAGCGTTCGATACCGGTCTTTGGCGTATAGGTCGAGTGTCCCTCGCTCATCGAAATATCCCCTGCCTCAACCGATAAGGATCTTGGTATCGGAAATGAATTTGAATACCGGCACAGCCATGTTTTCCGGTGCCGGGCCTTTGCGGATGCGGCCGGCCGTGTCGTATTGCGAACCGTGGCAAGGGCAGAACCAGCCGCCGAAATCGCCTTCCTGGCCGAGCGGGATGCAGCCCAGATGCGTGCAGACCTGAACCATCACCATCCAGGCTTCCTTGCCGGGCGTGGTGCGGTTGGCGTCGGTCGCCGGCGCATCGGCCGGGAGGTTGGCGTTGCGGGCGATCGGATCCTTGAGATCGGAGAGGTTGACGGCCTCGCCGTCCTTCATTTCCTTTTCGGTGCGGTTGCGCACCACGACCGGCTTGCCGCGCCACTTGACGATCAGAGACATGCCAGGCGTCAACGAGGCAACATCGACTTCCACCGAGGCGAGCGCCAGCGTCGAGGCATCGGGGCGCATCTGGTCGATGAAGGGCCAGGC
>NZ_PNOT02000340.1 GCF_002879535.1 Mesorhizobium intechi | reverse complement strand
TTTCAGGCCAGCAGCAGCCGGCCGAGATGGACCGGCAGGACTTCAGCGCGGTACCAGGCGCTGGCGATCGGATCGGTGATCGGCGCGATTCCTTCGGTGGCAGCGGCCTGCGCCGCGGCAATGCCGTTCTGGTCGAGTTTCTTTCCCTTTAGCGCCTTTTCCGCCGCCTTGGCCCGCATTGGCCGGTCGGCCATGCAGCCAAGCGCGATCCGCGCCGAGGACACGGTGCCGTCGGCAGCCTGGTCCAGGACGGCCGCGATGCTGAGCACCGACACGCCTTTGGGCTTGACCCGCGACACTTTCAGGAAGCGGAAGCCGTCGGCCTTTGGAAGTGTGAAACCGACCGACGTGACAATGGAGCGGTTGCCGTCCCGCTTGGCCAGAAAAATCTCAATCGGCAATTCGCCATCTTCGGTGCCGACCGTGGCATCGAGCGCCAGCAAGGCCACGGCGAAATCGCCATAGGGCGCCGGCGCGAACAGGTTGCCGCCGACGGTCGCCATGTTGCGGATCGCCGGACCACCGACGGCGCGCGCGGCCCTGGCAAGGATGGCGAGTTCGGGATGACAGGCGATCGCCGCCATGGTCACCGATGCGCCGATGCGGACCTTGCCGTCGGCGACCGTGATGGCCGAGAGGGCCGGGTCGGTCGACCTGACAAGGCCGAAGACCGAAACATCGCCTTCATTGGCCGCGCGGACCACCAGTGTGCCCCCGCCGAGATAGCGGGTGCCTGCCGCCTTTAGCGCCGCATTGGCGTCCTTCACGGTCGGGAAAGTCTGGAGGGCAAGGGCCATGAGACACTCCTGTTTCTGAAGCGCAATTCAGCTCTGGCCGCCAAAATGGCTCTTCAGGGCGTTGAAACCGCCCTGGAAGACATTGGCGCCCATACCGGCGGCAATCTTGTCGGCTTCTTCGGGGGCCGCGTCGAAGCTAGCGGTCCATTCGGCATAGGTGCGGTCGCCATCGGTGACGCGGCGCAATTGTAGCGTCGCCTTGTGATTGGTCAGCGGCTGCGGCGTCTCCAGGATGGAATAGCTGACGAGGAAGTTCTCGTCGGAAAGGTCGAGCAGTTTTTCGCGCAGCCGCGCGCCGGTGATCAACTCGAAATTGCGCACGCAGCCGATCGTCGAGGCGTCCTTGCCATCCTCGATATGACTTTCCACCATGCGCGGATGCCAGACCGGCAACCCGTTGAAGTCGCGTATGCGCGCCCAGACCTTTTCGACCGGGGCGTCGATGACGCTGGAGATGGTGACTTTTGCCATAGGACGATCCCTTGCGAATGCGACAATCGGGCAAGGGTAGGGCGGTGGCCTGGGTGACGCTTATCAATGCGTCTCGTGCGCGTATCAAGGAGTCTGAAAAAGCAGGCTCAGGCGGTTGCCCGCGCGGCCTCGCGATAAAGCGTCGGCGGGACGCCGACATGGTCGCGGAAGAAGCGCGAGAAATTGCCCTGAGTGGTGAAGCCGAGATTGCAGGCGACCGAGATCAGCGGCTCCTGCGACCACTGCAGCTGCCGCACAGCTTCCTCCATGCGCAGCGTGTTCCAGTAGACATTGGGCGTCAGATTGGTCTGTTCCTTGAACAGCGCGAAGAAATGCGGCCGCGACAGGCCGACGCTGCGCGCCACATCGTCGAAGGAGATGCGCTCGCAGACATTGGCCTTCATCAACTGGATGGCCTTGCGGACACGGAAATCCTGCATGGTGTTGATGCGGGTGCGCGCTTCCTGGGGTGCAGACGCATCGGCGGCGTCGAGCACCGAATCGATGAAGCGCTCGATCTCGTAATTGGCAACGTCGTCGATGCTTTCATTGTCGGTCAGGTGGTCGAGCAGGCTGGCGGCGGCCTGGTGCAGCCAAGGCTCCAGGGTGATCGCCGCCTGGGCAAACAGCGCAGCGGAGCAGGGCAGGTCGCGGCGGCCGCGCGCCCAATCAGGATCGATGTAGAAGGCGAGGAACAGACCGGGCCTCCCGTTTTGCGACAGGACGTGGCTGTGCGGCTGGAAGGAATTGATACCGGCGGCGGTGCAGGGGCCGAGCCGCACCGTCTCGCGACCGATGGTCATCTCGCCGGCGGTGCCTTCGAGCCAGATGATCAGATGCGCCTCGACATGGGCATGGGTGACGAAGTCGCTTGCGACATTCAGGACAGAAACATGTCCGAACCGGCCCCAGTAGAGCCTGATCGCTTCCGTCATGGGTACATCCTCCCGCAGACGACTGGCCTCCCTTCGCCTGCATCGAGGATTGTGCGGCCGGTTTCCGGTTTCCGTCAAGACATCGGCCGTAGGCCTGTCCAGATGGCGGGCAGCTTCAGCCGATTTTCAGACTGAGCGATAGGCTTCCCCTTCTCCCACA
>NZ_PNOT02000026.1 GCF_002879535.1 Mesorhizobium intechi | reverse complement strand
TCGCCGAACGGGTTGAGCGGCACATTCTGCGCCTTGAGATCGGCGCCGATGTCGATGCCCAGCGCGAACACCTTCTGCTCGAGCTGGGGCTTTGCCGCGGCACCGTCGATCGTCACCTCGAAGCCAAGGAAATTGTCGCTCTGATTTTCGGGGATGGCCGGCATTTCTTCGGGATCGCCCGCAATGTCAGGCATCGGGAAGGCGACGATCGCGTCGACATCCTTGTCGGTGTTGTTGTGGAAGACGTAGTCGACCGTCACCTTTTCGGGCGAGATGAAAAGATCCTCGCTTTGCATCGCGACCGCATCGCTGCGCGACAGGATCAGCCCGCCTGTGCCAAGCTCGGCAACCGAGTCGTTGGCCAATGCCGGCGCTGCCGAAAGCGCCAGCGCCGCAGTCAGAACATATCGCAACATCGAAGCCCCCTCGGCAAGAATGCCTGACGACCCTAGCCGTTTCAATGTGGCGTTTCAAAGCCCTTCCACTTGCGTGACCACGCCACACCGGTCTGGCCATGCCAGTGGTCTGAACAGGTGAGCGGTCGGGATGCGCGAGCGATCTGGACTAACCGCTTCCGATCGGGCAGGAGTTCGTCCATGCGCAAGCTTCTCGTCATCGGCATCGGGGCCGGCAATCCCGACCACATGACCGTCCAGGCCATATCAGGCCTGAACCGTGCCGACGTGCTTTTCATCCCCGACAAAGGCGCCAGGAAGAACGACCTTTCCGAATTGCGGCGCGAGATCTGCGACCGCTTCGTCACCAACCCGAAATCACGCCGCGTCGAGTTCGACGTGCCGGTGCGCGCCGAACCAACGTCCTCCTACCGCTCGACCGTCGACGACTGGCACGAAGCCATCGCCGCAATCTATGAAGGCATGATCCGCGACGAAATCGCGGAAAATGGCTGCGGCGCCTTCCTGATCTGGGGCGATCCTTCGCTATACGACAGCGCGCTTCGCATCCTCGAGCGGGTCCGCCTGAGAGACAATGTCGCCTTCGAACTGGAGGTCATCCCCGGCATCACCGCCATCCAGGCGCTTGCCGCCAGCCACAAAATGGCGCTGAACCGCATCGGCGATTCGGTCCTGGTCACCACCGGCCGCAGGCTGACCGAAGAAGGTCTGGCCGGCAATGCCGGCAGCACAGTCGTGCTGCTGGACGGCAAATGCGCCTTCGCCACGCTGGCCGACCCGGACGTCGTCATCCATTGGGGGGCCTATCTCGGCACGCCGGACGAGATCATCGTCTCGGGCCGTCTCGGCGATGTCGGCGCCGAGATCGAAAAGGTCCGGGAGGAAGCCCGCCGGCAAAAGGGCTGGATCATGGACACCTATCTGCTGCGCAAGCCCGGTGAGCCGGAGGACATCTGACCCCTGCCCTGCAGTCGCCACGCAAGCGGGTAACAAGATCGCCGAGACGGATCGGCGGTCAGCAAGAGTTAGAAAAAACAGCGTTTTATGCCAATTTGACAATCAAGCTCGACCTGGCGGAGCCTGCTCGCCTGGCGTATATCACACATATTGACGTTAAATTCACAGAATTGTATGGTCAGTTCGCCGGTTCGAATCCTGCCGCTGTTCATCGGCGACCGCAACCGGCAATGGCGGATCCCGGCGAGGATGATTTCCATGATGTTCAGCGCCAACCTTGCTTGGGACCAGTTCGCAACGCGTACCGGCTCACGCTGAACGGGATCATCATGTCCAGCCTGCTTGGGATCGACAACGGCCTGACGGTGACGAAGGCAGTGATCTTCGATGTCGACGGCACGCAGCTGTCGGTGGCCAGGCGCCGTGTGCCGCAATCGATGCCGCATCCCCGCTGGGTCGAACGCGACATGCCCGGCCTCTGGCAGGCGACCGTCGAGGCGATCAGGGAAGCCATTGCCCTGAGCGGTCGGCCAGCTGGCGACATCAAGGCCGTGGCGGCGACCGCGCATGGCGACGGGCTGTATCTGCTCGACAGCAACCGCCGGCCGCTCGGCCCCGGAATCTTGTCGCTCGACAGCCGGGCCGGCGAGATCGTCGACGAATGGGCGAAGGGTGCGGTGTTTGCCGAGGCTCTCGCCCTGACCGGACAGGTTCCGCACGCTTCGGCGCCATCGGCGATACTGGGCTGGCTGAAGAAGCATGCGCCGGAACGCTTCCGCCAGATCGGCCATATCGTCGGCTGCAAGGACTGGCTGCGCTTTTGCCTGACAGGCACCGTCGGCACCGATTTGACCGAGGCGAGCACGTCGTTCACCGACGTCCGTACGCAAGCCTACGCGCCGGAGGCGATGCGCATCTTTGGCCTGGAGGAGCTGTTTGCGGCTTTGCCCCGGGCAGCACATTCGGCCGACATTGTCGGTTACGCCACCGCCGAAGCGGCCGCACTGACCGGGCTTGCGGAAGGCACCCCGGTTGCTTGTGGCCTGCATGACGTCACCGCCTCGGCGCTTGGCATCGGCGGCCACGAAGAGGGCGTGATCAGCATCGTCGCCGGCACCTACTCGATCAACGAAGTGGTCTCCGCCGAGCCGCGCACCGACCAGCGCTGGTTCTGCCGCAACGCCATCGACCGCGGCCGCTGGAACAACATGTCGATCTCGCCGGCCTCGACGGCGAATTACGACTGGTTCCTCGACACGCTCTGCCGCGCCGAACAGGACGAGGCCAAAACGACCGGCCGCTCGATCCACGAGATGCTGGCGACTGAAATCGACACAGCGCTGAAGAAGCCGTCGACCCTGCTCTTCCACCCGTATCTGTTCGGCTCGCCATACGGCAATGCCGCCAGCGCTAGCTTCGTCGGCTTGCGCGGCTGGCACGACCGCGGCGACATGCTAAAGGCGGTGCTGGAAGGCATCGCCTTCAACCACCGCAGCCATGTCGAAGCCCTGCGCGACGGCTTTGCCGTCCGCGAGGTGCGGCTGACCGGCGGCGGCTCGCGCAATCCGGCCTTCGCGCAGATGTTCGCCGACGTGCTCAACGCGCCGGTCACCGTCACCTCGACCGACGAGGCGGCCGCCTACGGCGCCGCTCTTTGCGCCGGCGCGGCGGTCGGCCTGTTCGCCTCGCCCCAAGAAGGCGCGCGCGCCACCTGCACGGTGAGCCGCGAATACCGCCCGGACCCGGCGCGCAGCGCCGTCTTCGACGAGCGCTATTCCATCTATGGCCGCATTGCCGAACAGCTCAGGCCGAAATGGGCGGAAATCGAGAGCCTTGCAGGGCGAGCAATGGAGGGCACAGCATGATCAAGGCCGACGAACGGCGCGAAGAGATCGCCGAATACGTGATAAAGCTCGGCCAGGTGCGCATCGACGACCTGGTCGAGCATTTCGGCGTGTCGCGCATGACCATCCACCGCCACATCGACCAGCTGGCCCATCAAGGCGTGCTGCGCAAACTACATGGCGCCGTCACCGTGCAGCCATCCGGCCTCTATGAAAGCGCCTTCCGCTACCGGGTGACGGTTGGACGGGCGGAGAAGGACGCGCTGGCCCGCGCCGCGATGGACTACGTCGAGCCGGGACAAGCGGTGATCCTGGACGATTCGACCACGGCCAACGCCGTTGCGCCGCTTCTGCTCGAGGTCACGCCACTGACCGTCATCACCAACAGCGTGTCGACGGCGGCATTGCTGACCAATGTCGACGACATCGACTTCATCTGTCTCGGCGGCCAGTACCATCGCACCTACAACGCCTATATCGGCATCGTATGCGAGAACGCGATCTCGCGGCTGCGCGCCAATCTCTTGATTTGCTCGGCCTCCGCGATCAGCGGCACCACGGCCTTCATCCAGGATCAGCATGTGGTGCGGGTCAAACAGGCGATGATGGCGGCGGCGATCAAGCGCATCCTTTTGGTCGACCATTCCAAGTTCGACAAAGTGGCCCTGCACGTGCTCGACGACCTGATCAGCTTCGAGGCGGTCCTGGTAACCGACGGCATCAGCGACAAGCATGCGCAAAAGCTGGAGCAGGCCGGGGTCCAGTTGCGCGTCGTCAAGACGGCGAGGCCATGACGTCAACGGCCAAAAGCCAGGACGGCTCCGAGCAACCGACCGGTGTCCCCGGCAATGTCGACGTCGTCATCCTCGGCGCCGGCATCAACGGGGCCGGCCTGTTTCGCGATCTCAGCGCCCAGGGTGTCAGCTGTTGCATCGTCGACAAGGCGGATTTCGGCTCCGGCACCAGTGCGGCGCCTTCGCGCCTGATCCATGGCGGGCTGAAATATCTGGAGACCGGTGAATTCGGGCTGGTGGCGCAGTCGACGCTGGAGCGCAACCTGCTGCTCAAGAACGCACCGCACTATGTCAGCCCGCTCCCAACGGTCATCCCGATCTTCTCCTGGGGCAAGGGCATGTGGGCGGCGCTGCGAACGCTGCTGGGCTCGACCAGCGCGCCGCGCAGCCGTGGCGCGATCCTCATCAAGATCGGCCTGATGATCTATGATTTCTACGGCTCGCGGCACCGGGTGATGCCGCGCCATCGGCTCGTCGGGCGCCGTCAGGCGCTTCGCGACATGCCGGCATTGACCGGCTCGATTGTCGCCACCGGCACCTACTACGACGCCAGGATCACACATCCCGAACGGCTGGTGCTCGAGTTGATCGCCGACGGCCTGGAGGCCAACCCTAACTCCAGCGCGGCCAACTACACCTCGCTTGTCTCATCCTCGAACGGCGTGCTGGCCTTCAGGCGCCAGAACGGCGGCGAGTTCTCGCTGCGGCCGAGACTGGTCGTCAACGCCGCCGGCCCATGGATCGACGACGTCAACGCAGCACTCGGCGCGCCGTCCAGGATGATCGGCGGCACCAAGGGTTCGCACATCCTGCTGAAGCACGACGCGCTGGTGCAAAGCCTGGCCGGACGCATGCTCTATTTCGAAGCCGATGACGGCCGCATCTGCCTTGTCTACGACTATCTCGGCAAGGCGCTGGTCGGCTCGACGGATCTCGCGGCCGACAATCCGGATACGGTTCGCTGCGAGCCGGCGGAGATCGATTATTTGCTGGAAAGCGTGCGCACGCTGTTGCCCGGCATGCGTTTCGAACGCGACCAGATCGTGTATGCCTATAGCGGCATCAGGCCCCTGCCCGCGTCGGACGCCGCCATCCCCGGCCTGATCAGCCGCGATCATTCGGCGCCGGTGGCCGAGCCGGAGCCATCGCGCCCCTTCCCCATCATCTCGCTGATCGGCGGCAAATGGACGACGTTTCGCGGTTTCGCCGAGGAAGTGGCCGACACAGTGCTCGATCGCCTCGGCCGCATCCGCAAGGTGACCACGCGCTCGACGCCGATCGGCGGCGGCAAGGGCTTCCCGGCCGGCGCGGCGGCACGGTCAAGCTGGCTGGCCAAGGCCGCATCGGCTTCAGGCACCGACGAGGCCCGGCTCGACCTGCTGCTGTCACGCTATGGCACCAAGGCATTGCCGATAGCCCGGCACCAGAGCGCATCGAGCAATGACGACCGATTGCCGGACTCGAGCGACTACAGCGTATCGGAGATCGACTACATCGCTCGCAGCGAATTCGTCGAACATCTGGCCGATATCGTCATGCGGCGCACGACGCTGGCAATCAGCGGTTCCCTGACGACAAGCGATTTGCGGCAGATCGCCATGATTGCCGGCCGGGCGCTCGGCTGGAACCAGCAGAGGATCGGCGAGGAGATCGATCGAGTTATCACGCAGCTCAACGACACCCATTTGATGGAGCTGCAACCGGCACACCTGCCGCGAACCACGGGCGATCGCGCCAAACGGGCTTGAGTGCGGCACAGCGCCCTGGCTGCCTTGAAAGCAAGCGTATCACAAAACCTGTGAGATATTACTATCTTGAAAAATCCAACAATATCAATGGCATTATACGACTCATATCAGCCGATCGGTCACACGAATGTGACGTTGTTGGCGAAGTATCACAGTCATTGACGGTAACTTAACATCGATGTATGGTCGATTGCGCTGGAGGAGCACGCTGCGGGAGGGGTCGATGCAAGCGGACCAACCGCACAGCGACCTATGCGGCGCTTCGCGCCAACAAGACGAAATGCCACCTCTCATCGCCGCCACACCACAGGTCGTCACAGCATGAGTTCGCAGCCACCAACCACCACGATGAACCGGCGAGGATCGCCAGGCGTCCGCTGGGTGGCCATCGCGATCGCGATCCTGGCGCTGCTCGGCGCAATGATCCTCGACACCAAGATCGTCACGATCGGCTCGGCCGAAGATACCCGCAAGGCGGCGTTTTCGCCGGAGGCGTTCGGCAAGGCTGAATTTCCGAACGTGCAATCCGCCGTCGAGCAGCGCGCCCTCGATGCACCGACGCTCGCGGCCGCCATCGCCAAGGACAAGGCGGCCGCGGAGAAACAGTATGGCGTGCCGGCCAATGTCGGCGCCGAATTCTCGGTCAAGTTCACTGGCGTCGTCGGCGAGGGAAAATCGGGCATCTACACCGTCAAGGTGGCTGACGTCCCGGACAATCTGGTCATTCGCGTCCAGACCGGACCGGCGATCAACGGCACCGATCTGCGCGACGCTACCGGCGCGATCACCTTCGGCCAGTTCACCAACCAGATAGAGTACCAGAATGCGGGCTCGGCCCTGAACAACGAGATGAAGAAGCAGGTGCTGTCGGCCATCGACAACACACAGCTCACCGGCAAGACCATCTCGGTCGTCGGCGTCTTCAAGCTGATCAATCCCAAAGGCTGGCTCGTCGCGCCGGTGAAGCTGAGCGTCCAATGAATGCGGCGCCCGAATTCGAGCCGGCGCCGGGCGACACCGTGCTCGCGGCCCGCCACATCGTAAAGACCTACGGCGGCACGCACGCGCTCAAAGGGGTCAATTTCGACATACGCCGCGGCAAGGTCACGACGCTGTTCGGCGAAAACGGCGCGGGCAAGTCGACATTGATGAAGATCCTCTCCGGCGTGACGACGCCGACATCGGGGAGCATCGAGCTCGACGGCCAGTCCGTCACTTTCTCCTCAGCCTCCGACGCCCGCGACCGCGGCATCTCGATCATCCATCAGGAGCTCAGCCTCGCGCCCAATCTCAGCGTACGCGACAACATCTTCATGGGCCGGGAAATACGCGGCGCGACCGGCGTCGATTTCGCCGAGGAAGGCCGCCAGACGCGGCGGCTGATGGCCGAACTCGAGGAAGACATCGATCCGCTGACACCGGTTCAGGATCTGCGCCTGGGGCAGCAGCAGATTGTCGAGATCGCCCGCGCGCTCTCGGTCGATTCACGTATCCTGATCATGGATGAACCGACCTCCGCCTTGAGCGCCACCGAGGTGGAGGTGCTGTTCAGGGTGATCCGCGACCTGACGGCCCGCGGCGTCTCGATCGTCTATATCTCGCACCACCTCGAGGAGGCGTTGCAGATCACCGACCACGCCGTGGTGCTGCGCGACGGCGCGATCACCGCGACGGCCAATGCCAGGCACATCAACCTCGAATGGATCGTCCGCAACATGGTGGGCGAGAACTTCGATCTGGGCTCGCCGCCCACCGGCCATGCCTTCGGCGAGGTTGCCTTGTCGGTCGAGGATGTCAGCGTCGCCGATGCCTCGAGCTCGGAACGTTCCGTGGTCGACAGGCTGTCGCTTGCCGTGCGCAGCGGCGAGATCGTCTGCATCTACGGGCTGATGGGCGCCGGGCGCACCGAACTGCTGGAATGCATCGCCGGGCGCCTGCAGCCATCGGGCGGCCGCATCCTGCTCGGAGGCAACGACATATCCCGCTTCGGCATCGCGGAGCGCATCGCCAGGGGCCTCGTGCTCGTGCCCGAGGATCGCCAGCGCGACGGCCTGGTTCAGACGATGTCGGTCGGCGCCAACCTGTCGCTCGCCAGCATCGGCGCTTTTGTCAGGGGATTGCTGTTGTCACGCTCGCAGGAGCGGTCGCTGGTCGAAGCCTCCATCCGCGACGTGCGCGTCAAGACAGCGGGCGGCAGCGCGCCCATCGGCTCGCTGTCCGGCGGCAATCAGCAGAAGGTCGTCATCGGCAAGATGCTGACCACCAATCCCAAGGTCATGCTGCTGGACGAGCCGAGCCGTGGCATCGACATCGGCGCCAAGGCGGAGGTGTTCCGCCTGCTCAGCGAGCGGGCGGCGCGCGGGCTCGCCGTCGTCTTCTCGACCTCGGAAGTCGCCGAATGCCTGAGCATCGCGCACCGGATCATCGTCATGCATCGCGGCAGGATCTCGGCCGAATTCGGTGCCGATGCCACGAAGGAGGAGATCATGGCCGCTTCCGGCGAGGCCGTGGTCTCCGACCATGAAGAACACAGGAGCCCCCACCGTGACCGACGCTAGCTCCGATCGCAGCCGCCGCCCGAGGGTTTCGGCCAACGGCTTCAGCCTGGCCAAGCTTCTGCTGGAGGGCCGCGCCTTCTTCGCGCTGATCGCCATCATCATCGTCTTCTCGCTGCTGTCTCCCTATTATTTCTCGGTCGGCAATTTCCTGACCATGGCCTCGCATGTCGCCATCTTCGGCATACTGGCGGTCGGCATGCTGCTCGTCATCCTCAATGGCGGTATCGACTTGTCGGTCGGCTCGACGCTGGGCTTCTCCGGGGTG
>NZ_PNOT02000283.1 GCF_002879535.1 Mesorhizobium intechi | reverse complement strand
ACTGAGTGTCGTTCGCCTAACGCCCGACCCGAGCAAACAAGGCCCGCAGCGGGACCGCGGGCCTTGTCTCAAAAGCAAAGTCCGTAGGCGGATGTCTTGCCTTACCAGCGATGGCAGCGGCGTATCCGCTCGACGATCACCCTGCGGTGGCCATGCCGCCACACCACTCTTTTCTTCACGATGATGCGGCAGACCTGTTTATGGCCGTGCCAATGGCGCGCCATGGCCGGTTCCGGCGCCACCGCCATCGATCCGGCCAATACCGCAGCACCGGCCAAGGTAAGGAAGAACTTCTTCATGCTGGTTGGACTCCTCTAGCCCCAGATCCCTTCCTGGTGCCGTTGGCGCAAACCTCCCGCCACATCCGGCATCGCTCAACGCGGGGAACGCTATAGGGTTGCGTTGAGCCGCGCCACTCACAAGCTTGACAGCGGTTAAATCTCGGTTTAACCAGCCGCCAACGCCGGGCAGCGATGTCCGGTGTTTGTTTTGTATACGCAAGACCGGTTGGCTCGGTTTCTGGTTTTGCTTGAACTGACGTGTCCCGTGGGTTTTCCGCCGCGTTGCGTGGGAAAACCCTGTCAGGTCTCGAAAACGGAGGCCAGAGGAGGGCGCGTTTCCTTCACCCGGACCATGAGGTTCCGGGTGTGTTGTTTTGAAAAGGGAATGCGATGAGCAAGCGCGAATCCGCGAAATACAAGATCGACCGCCGTCTCGGCGAGAATATCTGGGGCCGCCCGAAGTCCCCGGTCAACAAGCGTGAATACGGTCCCGGCCAGCACGGCCAGCGCCGCAAGGGCAAGCTTTCCGATTTCGGCCTGCAGCTGCGCGCCAAGCAGAAGCTGAAGGGTCACTATGGCGACGTTTCGGAAAAGCAGTTCCGCAAGGTCTACGAAGAGGCCGACCGCCGCAAGGGCGACACCTCGGAGAACCTGATCGGCCTGCTCGAATCGCGTCTCGACGCGGTCGTCTACCGCGCCAAGTTCGTGCCGACCATTTTCGCCGCCCGTCAGTTCGTCAACCACGGCCACGTCAACGTCAACGGCAAGCGCGTCAACATCGGCTCGTACCGCTGCAAGCCGGGTGACGTCGTCGAAGTGCGCGAAAAGTCGAAGCAGCTGGTCATCGTCCTGGAATCGGTCGGCCTCGCAGAGCGCGACGTGCCGGACTACATCGAAGCCGATCACAACAAGATGGTCGCGACCTTCTCCCGCATCCCCGGCCTGGCGGACGTTCCGTTCGCGGTGCAGATGGAGCCGAACCTGGTCGTCGAATTCTATTCGCGCTAAGCGAGTGCTTTTTTGCGATACCGAAAGGCCGCCCTCGAGGCGGCCTTTTTGCTTGGCGCATCCGCTTTGCCGTTTCGATTTTGCGGCCGATGCGCTAATCCGGGCGGACATCACATCCGGGGCCGCCGCGCCATGAACATGCTGCCAGACATCGAGACGCTTGAGCCGGCCGCCGAGGGCGGCTCCCATCCGCTGTTCGCCAACGTGCCGTCCTCGGTCGAGTTCAACAAATTGCGCAAGCGGCTGCTGCGGCTGACCCGCCAGGCGATCGAGGATTTCTCGATGCTGGAGCCGGGACAGCGCTGGCTGGTCGCGCTGTCGGGCGGCAAGGATTCCTACGGCCTGCTGGCCTTGCTGCTCGATCTCAAATGGCGCGGCCTGCTGCCGGTCGAATTGCTGGCCTGCAATCTCGACCAGGGCCAGCCGAATTTCCCCAAGAACATTCTGCCCGACTATCTCAACGCCAACGGCATTGCCCACCGCATCGAGTATCAGGACACCTATTCGGTGGTCACCGACAAGCTGCCGCGAGGCAGCACCTATTGCTCGCTCTGTTCACGGCTGCGGCGCGGCCATCTCTACCGCATCGCGCGCGAGGAGGGGTGCTCGGCAGTGGTGCTCGGCCATCATCGCGAGGACATTCTCGAAACCTTCTTCATGAACCTGTTCCATGGCGGCCGTCTCGCGGCCATGCCGCCAAAGCTGCTCAACGACGAAGGCGACGTCATGGTGCTGCGGCCGCTGAGCTATTGCGCCGAGATCGACCTTGAGAAATTCGCCGCGGCAATGCGGTTCCCGATCATTCCTTGCGACCTCTGCGGCAGCCAGGAAGGTCTCCAGCGCAATGCCATGAAGGCGATGCTGGAAGACATCGAAAAGCGCATGCCGGGCCGCAAGGACACCATGATCCGCGCCCTGTCCAACACCAGGCCGTCGCATCTGCTCGACCGGAAACTGTTCGATTTCGCCGCCCTGAACCAGACCCTCATCACAGGACAAGACGCATCCGATGACATTTGACGACAACGCGATCGACTGGCTGGCCAGCTTGCTGGCCGAGGCGGCCGACACCGAAATCATGCCCCGCTTCCGCCGGCTGGGCGATGGCGACATCAGGCAGAAGACCTCAGCCGCCGATCTGGTGACGGAAGCGGACGTCAACGCCGAGCGGCTGATCACCGCCAGGCTGCGCCAGCGTTATCCCTCGGCCATGGTTATCGGCGAGGAAGCCTGTTCCGACGACCCGGCGCTGCTCGATGGGCTGGGCGACGCCGATCTGGCCTTCGTCATCGACCCGGTCGACGGCACCTTCAATTTCGCCTCCGGTGTGCCGCTATTCGGCGTCATGCTTGGCGTCGTGGTCAAAGGCGAGACGGTCGCCGGCATCATCCATGATCCGGTCGGCAAGGACTGGCTGATCGGTGCCAAGGGTGCCGGCAGTCACATCCGCCATGCGCATGGTACGCTGGAGACAGTGCGGGTTGCGGCGAGCGCGCCGATCTCCGGGATGACCGGCGCGGTTTCCTGGCAGTATATGGCCGAGCCCGACCGCACGCGGCTTGCCCGCAACCAGACCAAGACGCTTTCGCAGTTCAACTACCGCTGCGCTGCCCACGAATATCGCTTGCTGGCGAGCGGCCATGGCCATTTCGTCGTCTACAACAAGCTGATGCCCTGGGACCATCTGGCCGGCGTGCTGATCCATGCGGAAGCCGGCGGCCATGCCGCGCGCTTCGACGGCACGGCCTATCTGCCGTCGCATGTCGGCGGCGGCCTGCTGGTCGCTCCTGATCGCGAAAGCTGGCAGGAGTTGCGCCGCGAACTTTGGGCTGGGTAGGATCAATTCCTGGCCCGCGCTCGACTGCCGGTTTGTGCGGCCGAAAAATTGGCGCCTTCGCGGGGTTCTCTCGAATGAAATCTCGGTACGCAATTCTTGCGGCGGCTCTTGCAGCCATCTTGTTTGCAAACGCCGACGCGGCAATCGCTCAACAGCGCCCCTGCCATAGCACCGATCCCGTCGACACCCTCAAGGAGATGTCGGAGGCTATCTATGCCTGCTGGAGGCCGCCGGCGGGGACCGCGGGCATGTCGCTGACGCTACAGTTCTCGCTGCGCCGCAACGGCACGCTGATCGGCAAGCCTCGCGCCACTTATTCGGATCTGGGGACCGATCCGCAACTCGGCCGAGCCTTCGTGGCATCCATACTCAAGGCACTCGACGACGCGCTGCCATTGCCCTTTTCGGACAGCATGGGCGGAGCAATCGCCGGGCGCATGCTTGCCCCCCGCTTCACGGCGGCGATTGAAGGTGCATCCTGATGCACGTTTTCTAATGCAGGTCGGTAATATGCCCTGAAATGGGTGGATTGTGCGGCTGGAACATCTTGCCGCGCTCGGCGATGAGGATCATCAGCAGCGCTGCGACCGAGACGCTGCAGAAGCCTGCGGCAAGCGGCGTCACCGTGCCGTTGAAAGCCTGGCCGATCAGCGTGCCGAGAATGCCACCGAGAAACGTCTGCATGAAGCCGAGGATGGAGGACGCGGTGCCGGCCAGCTGGCCGAGCGGCTCCATCGCCAATGCGTTGAAATTGGCGCCAAGCGCACCGAAGGGAAGCATGGCGCTGGCAAAGAACGTGATGAACAGCCAGAGCGGCATCTTGATTTCCAGCGAAACCACCAGCCAGGCCAGGCTGATGACCAGAAACAAAAGCAGCGCGCTCTGCGAAAGCCGGCGCATGCCGATACGGCCGACAAGGCGCGAGTTCAGAAAATTGGAGAAGGCGAGCACGCCGGCGACCCCGGCGAAGATGACCGGGAACATCTCGCCGACGTTGAAGATGTCGACATAGATCTGCTGCGCCGAGGCGATGAAGCCGAACATGGCGGCGAAGATGAAGGTGCTGGCAAAGGCGTAGCAGAGCGCGATACGGTTGGTGAGCACGATGCGGAATCCGCCGAGGACCGAGGAAGCCGTAAGTTGCCGGCGATATTCCGGACGCAGCGTTTCGGGCAGGCGCACCAGCGACCACGCCGATACGATCAGGGCGCCGACGGCCATGGTGACGAAGATGTAGTGCCAGGTCGCGAACAGCATGATGAACTGGCCGATGCCGGGCGCAATGACCGGTATCGCCATGAACACCATGAAGATCAGCGACATCACCTCCGCCATGCGCCGGCCTTCGAACGTATCGCGCACGATCGAGACTGCGATGACGCGTGTGGCCGCCGCGCCGATGCCTTGCACGGCGCGGCATATCAGCAGCGTTTCAAAGCTTGGCGCGATGGCGGCGGCGGCTGCTGCCGCCACATAGATGATCAGCCCGGCGACGAGCGGCGAGCGGCGACCGAAACGGTCCGAGATCGGCCCGAAGAACAGCTGACCGCCACCAAAACCCAGAATATAGGCGGTGATCACATATTGCCGGTGGTTTTCATTCTCGACGCCGAGCGAGGCGCCGATCTGCTGCAGCGCCGGCAGCATTATGTCGATGGCCAGGGAATTCAGCGCCATCAGCGCCGCGCACAACGCAATGAACTCCCAGCGCGGAATAGGCAGTTTGCTCGCCGAATGCGGCGCTGTCGATTGCTGATCCACGGCAAGTCCGATCTCTCAAACGAAAACGCGCCGGCGGGCCGGCGCATTGGCTCGTCTTGGTCCCGATATCGGGACATAAAAATTGCCGAGGTGGGGCTGCCCCGGTGTTCAGTGCAGTCGTTACGACATGCCCAAAACCGAAATCAGGCGGCGCCTTTGACGCTGACACCCTTTTCGACCAGGAAGGTCTGTAACTCGCCAGCCTGGAACATCTCGCGGACAATATCGCAGCCGCCGACGAATTCGCCCTTGACGTAAAGCTGCGGGATTGTCGGCCAGTTGGAGTAGTCCTTGATGCCCTGGCGCAGTTCAGCCGAGTCCAGGACATTCACGCCCTTATAGTCGGCGCCGACATAGTCGAGGATCTGGACGACCTGGCCGGAAAAGCCGCACTGCGGAAAACCGGGCGTGCCCTTCATGAAAAGGACGACGTCGTTGCCCTTCACTTCATTGTCGATGTAGTCATTGATACCGCTCATGGAATATCCTTTCACGCCCGTGGGAGTCAGGCTCGAAGCATGTCTTTCAAATAAACC
>NZ_PNOT02000366.1 GCF_002879535.1 Mesorhizobium intechi | reverse complement strand
GCCATTGGCGATGCGCAGGAAGCCCGCGGATTGTTCGAATGCGCGCGGCCCCAGCCGCGACACCTTGAGAAGGTCCTTGCGGCTGGCGAAGGGGCCGGTCGCATCGCGATGCGCGACGATGGCGTCGGCAAGCGATGCGCCAAGACCGGACACCCGCGCCAGCAGGGGCGCCGAGGCGGTGTTGAGATCGACCCCGACCGCGTTGACCGCGTCCTCGACCACCGCCTCCAGCGAGCGGCCGAGCCGATACTGGTCGACATCGTGCTGGTACTGGCCGACGCCGATCGATTTCGGCTCGATCTTGACCAGTTCGGCCAGCGGATCCTGCAATCGCCGCGCGATCGACACGGCGCCGCGCAGCGACACGTCGAGGCCGGGGAATTCCGCCGCCGCCGTCGCTGAAGCCGAATAGACGGAGGCGCCCGCCTCGCTGACGATAACCTTGAGCGGCTTCGGCCCGCCGTCGAAAGGCATGTCGGACAGCATGTCCGCCACCAGCTTTTCGGTCTCGCGGCTGCCGGTGCCGTTGCCGATCGAAATCAACTCGACCTTGTGCACGCGGATGAGCTTGGCGAGTTCGGCCTGCGTGCCGCGCACATCGTTCTTCGGCGGGAACGGATAGACCGTCGTCGTCGCCACCAGCTTGCCGGTGCCATCGACCACGGCCACCTTGACGCCGGTGCGGATGCCGGGATCGAGCCCCATGGTCGGCCGCGACCCAGCGGGTGCGGCGAGCAGCAAATCCTTGAGATTGCGGGCGAAGACGTGGATCGCCTCTTCCTCGGCCCGCTCGCGCAGATCGCGCATCAGATCGAGCGTCAGGTGCAGCGAAAGCTTGATGCGCCAGGTCCAGCCGGCGACGTCCATCAGCCAGCGGTCGCCGAGCAGGCTGCCGCCGATGGCGTAGGCGTTGGCGATCATCCGTTCGACCGGTTTCACCGGCGACGCATCGTCGGCATCGACCTCGATGTCGAGCGACAGCACCTCTTCGTTGCGGCCGCGCAGCATGGCCAGCGCGCGATGGCTCGGCACGTTTGCCCAGCGCTCGACATGGTCGAAATAGTCGGAGAATTTAGCGCCCGCCTCCTGCTTGCCGTCGACAACCCGGGCACGCATGAAAGCGCGTTCCTTCATGTAGGCCCGCAGCTTGCCGACCAGATCGGCATTTTCGGCGAACTGTTCCGACAGGATGTCGCGCGCGCCTTCAAGAGCCGCTTTGGCATCGGCGACCTCTCCGGTGACATAGGCGAGTGCCAGTTCGGCGGGCACAAGTGAGCGATCCGCGAGAATGGCTTCCGCGAGCGGCCCCAGCCCACGCTCGCGGGCAATCTCGGCCTTGGTCCGGCGCTTCGGCTTGTAGGGCAGATAGATGTCTTCGAGTTCCGCCTTTGTGGCCGCCGCCGCGATCTTGGTCTCCAGTTCCTCGGTCAGCTTGCCCTGCTCGCGGATCGAGCCGAGGATGGTGTCACGGCGGGCGTCGAGTTCGCGCAGATAGGCGAGCCGCTCGGCAAGGTCGCGCAGCTGCGTGTCGTCCAGCCCGCCGGTCACCTCCTTGCGATAGCGCGCCACGAACGGCACCGTCGCGCCCTCGTCGAGCAATTCGATCGCCGCCGCCGCCTGTTCGGGCCGGGCCTTGATCTCGGCGGCGATGATGGCTGCGATGCGCTTGATGTCGGATGCCATATTGGTCCTGCTCTTGTCGAAAGAGCGGCGACCATAGGCGCACACGACCGTCCCGCCAACCGCGACGTTTTCACCCGCCGCGGCCGGTCCACAGGAAAGCATGCGTCAACGCAATTGCGCCCGACGGTCAGACCATCCGGCTCAGCGCCTCGAAGAAAGCGACGAGCTCTAGATCGAGCGGATCATCCACCGGCACCGGCTGCGACGACATCTTGGCGATGACCACCTCCGCCTTCGGATCGACATAGAGCCATTGGCCATGAATGCCGATGCCGCAATAGGCGCCGTTTTCGAAGCCCGTCTGATACCATTTGTTGCGGTAGCGGCCCTTCGGGAACAGCGGCTGCATGGCACCGCGCTGCCAGGCCTCGGAACTGCCGCCCGTGACCGTCGTATCGCGCACCCAGGCCTCCGGCACGACACGGCGTCCATTGGCCGTGCCGCCTTGCCGCATCATTTCGCCGATCCGTGCCAGGTCGCGCGGCGTCACGGAAATGCCGCCGGCGGTGCGGGCCGTGCCTTCCATGTCGACGCCGATCGAGGCCTCGCTGACGCCGCCCAGCGGCAGCCACAGCTTTTCGCGCATCAGATCGCTGAAGCGCTGGCCGGACGCCCGCTCCAACAGCAGGCCGAGCAGGTCGGAGTTGGGCGAACGGTAGCGGAAGGTCTGCCCGTGCGGCTCGGCAAGCCGCTGCAAGGTCAGGATGAATTCGCACAGGCTTTCCGTGCCGCCACCCGGATTCCACAGCGTGGCGCGGCGATAGCGGGCAAAGGCGCTTTCCGGGTCGAGATAGGCCTCCTCGAAATCGAGGCTGACGCTCATATCGAGCACGTGGCGGCAACTGGCATCGCCATAGGCCGAGCCGGCCGCTTCCGGAATGTAGGTCGCCACCGGCGCTTCCGGATCGAACACCCCCTCGCCTTCCAATATGCCGGCGATGATCGCGGTCACCGACTTGCTGATCGAGAAGATGATGTGGCGGGCGCCGAAATCCATGTGCGGTGCGAACCAGTCGCCGATCACCCTGCCACCCTTCATCACCGTCATCGCGTCGGTGCTGGAGCGCACCAGGAATTCGGCCACCGTCTCCGGCGTGTTGGCCACCGAAACCTTTTCGCCGAGCAAATCACCGAAATCCTTCGCGGGTGCCTCGGCGCCAGCCGATGCCGCGGCCACACGCGCGGTGGGCACCAGTTCGCCAAGGTTCTGGAACGACCATCTGTTGAACGGGCTTTCGCGCCAGTTGGAAAGCAGCACCTCGTTGCGGCGGAAGCCGTAGCGAATCTCGAACGCGGTCTTGCCGGTCATGGCGTTTCCTTCCGGGTCGTTTCTTGTGGGGGCCTAGAGCAGTGCGGCGGCGATGGCGTGAACGGCCTTCAGCGTGGCCATGGAGTAGGCGAGATTGCTGAAATCCGGCCAGGTCGAAAGCTTCACCACGACCATTCCTGTGTTCCAGTCGATATGGATCATCTGCCCGAACACGCCCCGGCACATCAGCGCGCGCGAATTGGGATCCTCGATCCAGAACTGGTTGCGGTAGCTGCCCTCAGGCAGGCTCGGGGAGAAATCAGGACCATGCTTGCCGTTGCGTGTCGCCTCGATCCAGTCCGCCGGAACGATGCCGCGGCCATTGTCGAGGATCAGCTGGCCGAAACGGCCATAGTCGCGCAGCGTCGCGTTGAAGCCGCCATCGGCCACCGCATAACCGGCGCTGTCGACGGTGAAGCAGGCGCTTTCGTCGGCGCCGAGCTTTTGCCAGAGTTCTTCGGAAACCAGCTGCGCCAGCCGCTTGCCCGTGACGCGCTCCATGATGAAGGCAAGCACGTCGGTCTCGATCGAGCGGTATTCGAACCTGACGCCATGCGGGCGAACAGTGTCTTTCAAGCCGAGGATCAGCTCGAACATGTGCGAGGGCCAGCGGAAACCCGGATCGCTGCCCGGCGGCACCGGCTTCCAGCCGGTGGCGACATCGACCTGGCCGATGTCGGAATAGCGGTCGGTATACTCTTCGGAAAAACGCACGCCCGTGGTCATGTCGAGCACATGCTGGACACTGGCGCCGGCCCAGCCTGTGGCTGCAAGCTCCGGCAGATAGGTGGTCACTGGCAGAGCCGGGTCGATCAGACCACGATCGATCAGGATGCCGAACACCGAACCGGTGACGGACTTCGCCATCGATTGTGACAGATGCAGCGTGCGCTCGTCCATGCCATTGAAGTAGCGCTCATAGGCAACCTTGCCGCCCTTGAGCACCAGGAAGCCGTCCGTGTAGGTCTCGTCGAGCAGCGCGGCGAGCGTCGAGGGGCGGCCCTCGCTGTCCTCGACCGGCAATCCGTCGAGGTCGAGCTCCGCACGTTCGAGACGATGGCGATGGCCATTGCCGCGCCAGACTTCGGCGGTCGGCAGGATTTCCCGGATGTGCTGGAACGCCCAGCGGTTCCATGGCGGCCGGTCCCAGTCGAGCTTCGGCGGCATCATGGCGGGCGGCGAGCCCTGCATGATCGGCGGCCGCGGATCGCTGTTGCGATAGGAGTCCATGAAGGCCATTCCCGGAAAGGAACAGACCCGGCTGCGTGCCGCCGGGTCTGGCACGCAGCGATTACTTCTGCAGTTCGGTCCAGATCTTGGTGTAGAGTTCCTGCGTTTCCGGCGCGCACATCTTCTGGAATTCGCCTTTCGGCTTGGCGTCGGCCGGAATGACGACTTCCGGCGCGTCCTTCATGTCGGCCGGCATGTATTTGTCGGAGCCGGTGATGGCGTTGGCGTAGCGGTGGAAGGCCGAGAGGCCGGCCGCGTTTTCCGGATCCATGATGAAGTTCTGGAACAGCTTGGCGTTCTCGACGTTCTTGGCTTCCTTCAGAACGACGACGTTGTCGCTCCACAGGCCGAAGCCTTCCTTCGGATAGTTGTAATGGATGGCCGCATTGGCCAGACGCTGGCGCAGTGCCGAGCCGTTCCAGTCGCTGGTTGCCTTGAAGTCGCCGGCGCCCATCTTCTCGATGGTGTTGTATTCCATCGCGATCCAGTTCGGCTTGGCCGCCACCAAGAGGTCACGCACCTTCTTCAGCACCGCCTTGTCGTCGGTGCATTGCTGGCCGCCGACATACTTGATCGCCGCGAAGATGACATCGTTCATCTCGGGAACGACATTGACCTTGCCCTTCAGCTCGTCGGGCGTGTTGAAGACGATGCCCCACGTATCGGCCGGCCCCTTGTAGGCATCGGTGTTGACGACGACGCCGATCGTGCCCCAGGCCCACGGCACCGAATATTTGCGGCCCGGATCGAATTCGGGATTGGCCCATTCCGGCGCAACGTTCTTGAAGTTCTCCATCTTGCCCGGATCGGTCTCGAGCAGGAGGCCTTCCTTGATCCAGATCGGCACGTAGGTCTGCGACGGCACGGCGATGTCGAAACCGGTGCCGCCCTGCCGGACCTTGGCGAGCGCGGTGTCGTTGGAATCGTAGTCGGTGATGCTCACCTTGATCTTGTATTTGTCTTCGAACTTCTTGATCACATCGGGGCTGGTATAGTTGCCCCAATTGTAGATGTTGAGCACGCCCTCGGCTCGGGCAAGGCCCGTCGAAGCGAGCAGCGCCAACCCCATGGCGGTCGCCATTGTCTTCCAGTTCATAGGTCTAACTCCCATTTCAGGTTCAGTCTCGTTTCCTGCTGACGAAGAAAAACAACGTGACGATCGCGACCGAAAGCAGCAGGAAGGCGGTCGATATCGCGTTGATCTCGGGTGTGACGCCGCGGCGGATCTGGCCGAGCATGTAGGTGGGCAGCGTGTCCTGGCCGCCCGATTTGACGAACTCGGTGATGACGACGTCATCAAGCGAGATGACGAAGGCCAGCATCAGCCCGGCCAGGATACCGGGCCACAAAAGCGGCAGCGTGATGCGGCGGAAGGTCTTCCACGGGGTCGCGTAGAGATCGGCCGCGGCGCGCTCGAGCGTCAGGTCCATATTCTCCAGCCGGGCCCGGATCGGCAGATACGCGAACGGGATGCAGAACGCCGTATGCGCGGCGATCAGGTAGCCGAGGCCGGAATAGCCGGTGAAGATCTTGATGCGCGAAAAGAAGATCAGCAGCGCCACGCCAGTGACGATCTCCGGCACCATCAGCGGCTGGTTGATTGCCGCGTATTTGAAGGTGAGCCCGGGATAGGGGGCGGTGCGCGTGGTGGCGAGTGCCGCCATCGTGGCGAAGATGGTCGACAGCACCGCCGCGATCGCACCGATCTGGAACGAGCGCAGCGTTGCGTCGATGACCTGCGTGTTCTGATACGCCGACTGGAACCATCGCAGCGAAAAGCCGCCCCATTCGGATGTCGAGCTCGCCGCGTTGAAGGCGTAGGCGACCAGCACGATGATCGGCAAATAGAGCACGACGAAACAGGTCGCCGCGATCGCCGTGAAGCCCGGCTGGTGCTTGATGGAGAAGTTGCTAGCCATGACGCACCCCTGACCTGCCGGCGTTGCGCACATAGGCAAGCAACGCCAGCATGACGATGACCATCACCGTGATCGACAGCGCCGAGCCAAGCGGCCAGTTGCGGCCTTGTCCGAACTGCAATTCGATCAGGTTGGACAACATCATGTTCTTGCCGCCGCCGAGCACGACCGGCGTCACATAGGCGCCGAGTGCGGGAATGAAGACCAGGATCGAGCCGGCAATGACGCCGGGCTTGACGAGCGGGAAAATGATCTTCCGCAGCACCTTGAAGCGCGTCGCGTAGAGATCGTAGCCGGCCTCGACCAGGCGGAAATCGAGCTTCTCCATGCTGGCGTAGATCGGCAGCACCATCAGCGGCAGGTAGACATAGGCCATGCCAATCAGGATCGCGGTGTCGGTATAGAGGATCTGGATCGGCGCCGAGATGATGCCGAGCTTGAGCAGGATCGTGTTGATGATGCCTTCGTTGCGGATGATCTGCAGCACCGCGAAGGTGCGGATCAGGAGGTTGGTCCAGAACGGGATGGTGATCAGGAACAGCCAGAGATCCCTGGTCTTCTCGCTGCGCGTCGCCATGAAATAGGCGGTCGGGAAACCGAGCGCCAAGGTGGCCAGCGTCGTCACAACCGCAAGCTTGATCGAGCGCCAGAAGATGGTGACATGCGCTACCGCGACTGAAAGCGTATCGTCGAAAATGTCACGTTCCATGAACACCGATATCCAGGCGTCGGGCGAAAACTGCCATTTCACGTCGCCATAGGCGCCGGGCGTCAGGAACGAGTAAACGAGCACGATCAGCAACGGGCCGGTCGCGGCGAGCAGGATGACCAGTAGCGCCGGCGCTGACAAAAGCCAGCGGTCACGGACATCGCGCCGTTCCGCTGCCTTGGCGACTTCTTCCGCGCTGGCCATCAGTCCCTCAGCACTTGCGCGGCGTCGTTGCCGATCAGGATGCCGACCTTGTCGCCGCGCTCGAAACCGCAGCCCGCGCTGCGCGTGTTCTGCTGGCGCACCGTGAAGGTGTCGCCGCTGTCGAGCTGGACATGGATATGCGTGTCGGTGCCGAAATAGACGATGTTTTCGACCGTGCCCGACACGTCTCCCTTGTCCTTGGTCAGCTTGGCATGCTCGGGCCGCACCACCACGGTGGCGTTGTCCTTCGGCTGGAACCCTTCGGCGACGGTCGCCTCGATGGTCGCCCCGGATTTGAGCGTCGCGCGCGCCTTGCCGTTCTCGACGCCCGATATGGCGGCGGTGAGGAAGTTGGTCTCGCCGATGAAGTCGGCGACGAAGCGCTCCGCCGGCTTGTCGTAGATATCCCAGGGCGAGCCGACCTGGAGGATCTTGCCCGACGACATCACCGCGATGCGGTCCGACATGGTCAGCGCTTCTTCCTGGTCGTGGGTGACGAAGATGAAGGTGATGCCGGTCTCGTGCTGCAGCCGCTTCAGCTCGATCTGCATCTCCTTGCGCAGCTTGTAGTCGAGTGCCGAGAGCGGTTCATCGAGTAACAGCACTTTCGGCTGCGGCGCCAGTGCCCGGGCCAGCGCCACGCGTTGCTGCTGGCCGCCGGAAATCTGGGCCGTGCGGCGACCGGCAAGCGCCTCCATCTTGACCAGTTTGAGCATTTCGGCGACGCGTGCCTTGATCTCGCCCTTGGGCTTGCCGAGCATCTCCAGGCCGAAGCCGATATTGTCGGCAACCGTCATGTGCGGGAACAGCGCGTAGGACTGGAAGACGGTGTTCACCGGCCGCTTGAAGGGCGGCAGCGGCGCGATGTCCTGGCCGTAGAGCAGGATCTCTCCGGCGGTTGGAAAGTCGAAACCGGCGATCAGCCGCAGAAGGGTGGTCTTGCCGCAGCCGGACGGTCCCAGAAGCGTGAAGAACTCGTTCTCGCGAATGGATACAGACACTTTGTCGAGGGCGGCGACCTGCCCCTCACCCGATCCGAAGATTTTACTGACGTTTACTACTTCAATCGCATTCCGATCCGGTTTGTCCGGCACGATTACGCCTCACTGTTGACCCCGCTCTTGCTGGCGGAGTTGTTCCCCTGTTCGATGTGACCACACGCCCGGTAGGTTGGCAAGCCCGGCATTGAATCACAGTTCAGTCCGTCTTTAGCCAGCAAGCCTCATGCCATTGTCAGGCCTGATAGGTGATCTTGCCGCCGCAAATCGTTGTCACCGGGCGCACCTTGTGCAGATCGGCCGGCGCCGTCTTCTCTATATCGGCCGACAGCACCACCAGATCGGCCATATAGCCCGATTTCAGCGTGCCCTTTCGGTGTTCGGCGAATTCGGCATAGGCGCCCTCGACCGTGTAGGCGGCAAGCGATTCCCACAGCGAAAAACTCTGGTCCGGGTCGCTGTCTGCCCATGGTTTGCGCATCACTGCCGCCTGAATGCCCAGGATAGGATCGATCGGCGACACCGGCCAATCCGAGGCGAAAACGACATGCGCGCCGGCATTTTTCAGGGTTCGCCAGGCATAGCTCAGCGGCCAGCGGGCCGGCCCGATGCGCGACACGGTCGGCTCTAGCGGGAAATCCATGGCGCCGGGCGGGTGCGGCGGCTGCATCGAGGCGATGACGCCGAGTTCGGCGAAGCGCGGCACGTCCGAGGTGGTGGTGACCTCGATGTGTTCGATGCGATGGCGGCTGTCGCGCTTGCCATTGGCCTTCTGCGCCGCCTCGTACCCGTCGAGCACCGCACGCACCGCGCCATCGCCGATCGAGTGCACCGCGATCTGCAGTCCACGCCTGTCGACGGCAACGGCGAGATCGATGAATTGCTGCGGTGTGAACAGCGGCTCGCCGACCCAGTCCGGACGGTCGGCATAAGGCTCGATCATCACAGCCGTCCAGGAATCGAGCACGCCGTCATAGAACACCTTGACCATGCCCGATGACAGCCACTCGCTGTTGTAGCGCTCGGTCATGACGGTTGCCTTGTCGAGCATGTCGAGCGTCATGAAATTCTTGTAGTGGAAGGGTATCTGCACACGGCAGGGCAAGCCCTCCTCGGCGTCGATCTCGGCCAGCAATTCGAGCTGGTAGAGATTGCCGTCCATGTTCTGGATGGAGGTGATGCCGTGACGCGCGCACCAGGCGAGGCCGCGCCGCATGATGTCGCGGTCGGCGGCGCGTTCGGCGGCCGACGGCATCGGATCCGGCTCGCCGCCGGTCGCCAGCCCCAGCCGCACCCGGCCCTCTCCGGCAAGATCGAGCACCGGACCGAAGGCCTCGCCCTCGCGCAGTTCGCCCGCTGCCAGGCCATCATCGCCCATGACGATTTCATTGCCCGGACCCAGCGCGCGGCCATGCAGTATGCCGGCCATCTCCAGCGCCTTTGTGTTGGCCCACATCGTGTGGTGATCGGGCGCGGCCATGCAGAACGGGCGATCCGGCAGGATCGCATCGAGATGGTGGCGCGTCACCCGCTCGTCGCCGAGCACGGTATAGTCGACGCCCTGCCCGACCAGCATCTTTGCGTCGGGCTTGGTTGACGCATACTCGCGGATCGCCTTTTTCAGCGCCTCGAAGCCATGGACACCGCCAAGCTGAAGATGCGCGAGCTCGGCCCCTCCCGAGAACAGATGCATGTGGGCTTCGATGAAACCGGGCAGGACCGAACCGCCCTTGGCGTCGATCACCTGTGTGGCCGTTCCCTTTAGCTCTTCGATTGCGGCGCGACTGCCAACGGCGATGATCGCGCCGTCCTTGACGGCAACGGCCTCGGCTACGGGATTGCCACCGTCCATGGTCAGCACACGACCATGGATGACGATCAGATCCGCATTGCGATCCGCACCCGCAACAGACATCGCGACTCCGCGCTCTTGATGACCGACTGAGACCGACAGCCCTGAGCTCAACGACCTGCCACTCCACCGGAGCGGCGCCACGGAACAAAAAACGATGCCAGCCCGCTGCCTTCGAAATTCCCCTTGTTATCCCTGGGGACAGCGTGGATAAAGAATGCGACTGATTATTCGCGTTTGTCAACATGCGGAATTTAGAATGTATTGTGGACAGCCCCCTGCGCCTGGGTTCAGACCAAGCGGGGAACGAGGACATCGAGCAGTGAAGCGCAGTCTCGACCGCAAAACCAGGATAGCGCTCGAGCCGCGCAAGCAGCCGCGACAGCAACGGTCGAGCAAGGTGGTCGACCGGATTCTCGACGCGGCGCTGATCTTGACGCGGGAGCAAGGAACCAGGACGCCGACGACGCTCGCCATCGCGCAGCGCGCGGGCCTGTCGGTCGGTTCGGTCTATCAATACTTTCCCAACAAGGAAGCCATTCTTCTGGACCTCGCCCGGCGTTGGCTGTCCTCCTTTCCCGAGGTGATCGAGAGGCGCATCAAGGCCCCCCGGCCCGCCAACCGCGAAGAGTTCCGGCGCGAAGTGCGCAAGCTCTTTGTCGACACGTCCAGTATCTATCTCGAAAACGCCACCCTGATGCCGGTGATCGAGGCCATTTCAGGCAACGCCGATCTCAGGCCTATCCAGGACGAATATGACGAGCAGATCATCGCGCTCTACGCCGCCTGGCTGCGGCATGTGAACCCTGCTCTCGAAGACAAGATCGCCAGGCGGCTTGGCCTTGTGATGATGGAGGTCGGGCACGCCTGCCGGCTGGTCGGACTGAAGAGAGATCGCAGGACATTCGACCTCATCGAGGACGATGTCGAAGCCATGTGGCTGGCTCTGGTGAGCCCCTATCTCAACCTTGACTGATTGCGCATTTCGAGAGGAATTTCATGAAGACTGTCTATTCGCCGCTTCATGCTGGCCATGCCGGCCAGATGGAACTGGTCACCTCGGCCATCGTGCCGGGTTTTGAAAAACCCTCGCGGGCCGAATTCATCAGGGCGCGGGTCGAAAGCGAGAAGCTCGGTCCGATCATCCGGCCGCTCGAGCACGATCTTGCCGCCGCCAAGCGCATCCACAAATCAGACTATATCGACTTCCTGCCGACGGTGTGGCCGCAATGGGTGGCTTCCGGTCACGAGGGCACGGCCATGCCGTTCACCTGGCCGACCCGCGGCCTGCGCGGCGACGTGCCGCCGAAGCGTATCGATGCGCTCCTCGGCTACTATTCCTTCGATGCCGGCGCCACCTTCGTCGAAGGCACCTGGGCCGCGATCAAATCGTCCTATGACGTGGCGCTGACCGCGGCCGGCCTGGTCAAGGGCGGCGAGAGGTCGGCCTTCGCGCTCTGCCGCCCGCCGGGCCATCATGCCGGCGCCGGCTTCATGGGCGGCTATTGCTACGTCAACAACGCCGCCGTCGCCGCGCAGTGGTTCCTCGACCAGGGCGCCAAACGCATCTCCATCCTCGATGTCGACTACCACCATGGCAACGGCACGCAGGAAATCTTCTACGACCGCGCCGACGTGCAGGTCCTCAACCTGCATGGCGACCCGATGGTCGAATACCCGTTCTTCCTCGGCCATGCGGATGAACGCGGCACCGGCGCCGGCGAAGGCTTCAACATCAACTATCCCATGCCGTTCGGCACCGGCTGGGACGCCTGGAACGCCTCGCTTGAGGATGCCTGCGCCAGGCTCACCGCCTACGCGCCCGACATCGTTATCGTGTCGCTCGGCGTCGACACTTTCGAGAAGGACCCGATCAGCCAGTTCAAGCTGACAAGCCCCGACTATCCCAAGATCGGTCGCCGCATCGCCAGGCTCGGCCTGCCGACCCTGTTCGTCATGGAAGGCGGCTATGCCGTCGAGGAGATCGGCATCAACGCCGTCGGCGTGTTGACCGGGTTCGAGGACCGGTAAGAGCACAAGCCAAGAGAGGACAACAGGCACGACGAAAAAGGGCGGCATATCAGCCTTTTTTTGCAAGCTACGTTGCGGCACCGGCGCTCGGCGCGGCCATCGGCGCGGCTGCCTTGCGTGAGCGGCCGAGATAATAGACCGCCGCCGCCGCGATGACGCCGGCCGCCAGTATGCCTGCCGCCAGAACCGGCCGATACCAGAACCAGGCAATTGCGATCGTCGTCGTGCCGACCAGGGCAGCCAGGAAGAAGGCGATGATGCCGGTTCCCATCCGCGCCATGCTGCCCAGGAACGGGATGACGTCGAGGATCACGCCGATCGGGCCGAGGAACAGGACAAAGCCGATGGTCAGCAGCAAAAGGCCGGCGGCGCGCAGCAGCCAGGTGATCAACGTGTTGGCGCTCACGGCCTCGGCGAACATCTTGTCGGCCGGCACGTTGCCGGCATCGACCATCAGCAGCGCATCGCCCGCTTGCGTCTGGTACGGCTCGAAACGGCTGCCGGTCTGCCGCGCCACAATGCTGACCACGCCGAGCGGCGCCAGTTCGTAACCGATGCGATAGTCGCCCAATGCGGGCGTCGTGTTGTCGCTGCCGAGGTAGATCTTGCCATCGGCGATGCTGAGCGGCTTCGTGCCGGTATGGGCGGCCTTGATCACCGCAGACTGGCTGGCCGACAGCGAGTACGCCTTGTCGCCATCAATGCGGTCGAGTACCGGCGTGTCGAGATCGAAGGCGGCGAGCTTGCCTTCAGGGATCTGGAAGGCGCGGCTCTGGATCGCCATTGGCGGGTTCTGATGATCGTCCGGCTTCTTGAAGTTCGACGAATCGATCTGGCTGTCGTCCCACACTTTCGAATAGCTGTAGGTGGTCTCCGTCTCCTCGCCGCCACCAAGCTTCTTGGTGGTCTCGGGTTTGGACTCTTCCTTCCACTGGTACATCTCGACGCTACGCGACAGCCGCAGTCCTTGCGCCGCGATGCCGAAATCCGGATCCGACAGACCGCTATCGGCCGTCACCGGCCCGCTGACATGCACCAGTCTGCCGTCATTGCCGGCATCGACGCTGTCGGCGTTGATCGACACCACGGTGCCGGCGCCTTCGGCCAGTGAGCGCGCCGTCTGCACCGCGCGGCCCTCGTTCCAGAACAGCCCGATCACCATCAGCACGATCAAGAGCAGGCCGAAGATGACCCCGCCGACCGCGCGCTTGATTCGCCCGAACCACGAGACCGAAGTAACTTCCCGAAATGAATCGCTCATCGTTTCCCCCGAAACAAAAGATGCCAGGAGCCCGCATGGCATTGCCGCGAACGACCGCGGCCATGATGCAGCTACGAACTCCAATGCCGAAGGTGCCCACCCCTTCGGCGCTTGCGAATCTATCGCAACCGACAGCGCGCGGATATGGCCGGCCTGCGCGGTCCCGCTATTTTCACAAGCGCGAAGGCCGCGAAAGTCGGTCCCTGAGTCGCAGGCGAGTCCGCCGGATTCGATTTTGTCAAATCGCGTTTGATGTCGGATTCATCTGCGGGTAGATTAGACCCGAATCAGCCGGTCCTCGGGGGGCGCGGCGGCCACCCAAAGTCTCACGTTCCGGAATTTTCCGGCGCCAGACGCGGATGTCTTCGCGTTCCCTGAATGGATTCCGTCTGATTGGGCGCGACCCAGCGCCTCGTGTGTGTCTCGTAAAAGTAACGCGTTTTCGGGTTCGGCGGCTGGCCTCCAGCATCCGGACGGCAGAAACGATTCCGGCCAAAAGCAGCAAATGAGCAGTTCCGCCGCGCTTCTTCAATCCGACACATTGGGCTCGCGCCTGACGTCGCGCGGTGATCTGACCAGCTTCTTCATGGAGCTGACCGCCGAGATCGGCGCCGACAGCTACATGCTCGTCGCGATCGTCCACGACCAGGACCGCAACGACGCGCGCATCGTCTCCTCGAACTGGATCTTCGACGCCATCGAACTGATCGGCAAGCGGCTGATCGCCAGCCTTGCCCAAGGGGTCCTCACAGTCGCGCCCGGCATCCGGCCTAGACCGCTGGTGGCCGCCGAGGCGCCCGACGCCGACGGGCTGGTCTCCGGCGAAGAGGCTCGCCTTCTCGACGCGCTCGGCCATGCCGAGATCTATTCGCTGCGGCTCAATGTCGGCCGCCAGCGTCTGTTCGCCCTGTTCTCGGCGGCGACATCAGGCCATATCGACCAGCCGGCGCTGATGAAGGCGCAGTTGAAATGCTGCTACGCGCTCTCGCATATCCCGCAGTTGATCGCCGCCGCCGCCATGCAGGATCCGCTGTCCGATCGCGAGCGCGAATGCCTGTTCTGGGTCTCGGAAGGCAAGACCACCGATGAGGTGGCGGTCATCCTTGGCGTCTCCTCCAACACCGTCAACAGCTACATCACCCACGCCATCCAGAAATTCGCGGCCAGCAACCGTGCGATGGCCATCGCCACGGCGATCAGGAGTGGCATCATTTGAAACACGCCGACATCAAGGATGCCGCGGAGGCCCTTTTCAACCAGCAGCGCAGCCCCTTCGGCGCCTTCTCGCTCAGCTCCGAGACACATCACGCCGTCACCATTCCCGATGCCGTGCGCCGCTGCCGCTGGGTATCAGTCGACATCAACGCCTCCGCCTTCGGCCTGTACTTCGTCAGCCCGTCGCCGGAACGGGCGCGGCTGGTGCCGTGCTTCGATTCCGACTATCCCGGCATTGCCGTGGCGACGAAGTTCATCTCGGGCGCCAATGGCGAGGAGCTCGTGCGCCACACCCACAACTCGACGGAGCCACGCTGGTGGACGGATGACGGCGTCGCGGCCATGGCCGAAATGTTCGGCAACCTTGCCTGGACCGCGCAGATATCTCCCCTGGCGCCCGGCACCAGCGGCATTGCCTTTCCCGTCCACGCCGATCGCGGTCAGTGCGGCCTTGTCGTCTTCCTGGGATCGGAGATCGTGCTGCCGCAGGATGCGCTCTACGAAATCCACGCCCGCTGCTTTTCCTTGTTCGCCGCTGTCGCACGTATCCGTCCGAGCGACGCCGGCAGGATGCGAGCCATCTCCAAGCGCGAACTCGAATGCCTGAAGCTGACCGCCAACGGCAACACCAGCGAGGAGATCGCGCGGCTCCTGAAGCTGTCGGTGCATACCGCCAACCAGTATCTGACCCAGTCGACGCAGAAGCTCAACGCCGTCAACCGCAACCAGGCGGTCGCCAAGGCGCTGCGGCTGGGCTTGATCGAGTGACAGCTGCCGCCTGACAGGGCGTTCAGAAGGCCATTGGCTCGACCTTGCGGATCCGAGCCTGTTCAATCACCGCCTCCAGCAGCGCCGTATTGTGCTCGGGGTCCTCGCCCGGCTTTTCGAACGACACGTAATTGACCGCGACCGAATTGCCGGCCTCGCTCAGCGTCAGCTGGAAATAGACGGTCACACCGGGCGGCCTGAGTTCCAGGTCGAGCACGATGCGCGGATTGCCGCTCCAGTCGACATGCGCCTCGCCGCCATGGCCGAGTTTGAGCGTGCCCGGCATGAAGAACAGCTCCACCGCTGAATCGACCAGATCCGAAAGGCAGGCGAAATGCTCCAGCCGGATGAAAGCGATGTAGTCGGCGACATCGATCAATCTGAGTTCGCCGACCACCTGCTCGATGGCGCTGGCGACGATGATCTCGCGGGATTTTGCATGTGGTTGGCGGTTCATGAAATCTGTCTGCGCTCAGCCTTTTTCGAGTAGACGATCCGCACCAGTTCGGCGACGGCCTGGTAGAATTGCGACGGGATCACATTATCGACCGAAACTTGCTTGTACATGGAGCGGGCGAGCGTCACGTCCTCGAAGATCGGAATGTTGTGCTCCTTCGCGATCTCGCGAATTTTCAACGCCACCAGATCCTGGCCCTTGGCCACCACGAGCGGCGCCGAATCCTCGTCGCGCACATATTTCAACGCGATCGAGAAGTGGGTGGGATTGGCGATGATCAGCGTCGCGCGCGGCACCGCCGTCATCATCCGCTTGCGCGCGCGGTCGCGTGCCAGCGAGCGCAGCCGCGACTTGACGATCGGGTCCCCTTCGGACTGCTTGAACTCGTCCTTCACTTCCTGCTTGGTCATGCGCAGGTCCTGCTTCCAGTGGAAGCGCGACCAGACAATGTCGATCGCCGCGATCAGCCCCATGACGAAGACGATAGCCACCAATATGTCGACCGCGATGCCGCGGATGACGAGGCCGAAAGCGACCGGATTGGTGATCATCCCGGCAAGCAGCTTGCGGTGATCCTCCGACAGCGTGAAGGTGAGCACGGCAATGGCGAAGCCGACCTTTGCCAGGGATTTCAGGAACTCGACCCAGCCTTGGGCACCGAACATCCGGTTCCAGCCCTTGGTGATCGAAATGCGCGACAGCTGCGGCCTGATCCGGTCGCCGACGAATTGCGGCATGTTCTGGAGCACCGAGGCGCCGATGCCGGCGACGGTCAAAAGCACCAGCAGGCTGACGACCGCGCGGCCCACTTCCAGCATGACGATCTTGTAGAGATCGATGACGTCGGTCTCGGTGTTCATCGGCCAGGCCTCGGGCTTCTCGAGGAACATAGACAGGAACATGCCGAGGTTGATAACGGCGTCCTTGGCATAGAAGACGGTGAACACCAGTATGGCGACGAAGGAGGCGAGGATCGCGGTTTCCCTCGAATGGGGCAGCTTGCCCTGTTCGATGGTGTCGCGGACTTTCTTTTCCGTCGCCTCTTCGGTTTTGGAGTCCTTGTCGGCGGTGTCGGACATACCCTAGGCGGCGTTCTGCGTCGCGGGAAGTTCGAATGCGCCCTCGCGCGACAGCCGGATCGTCGTCGTCACGATGGTCTTGCGCGCCGCCTGTATGTCGGCAGCCGGAACCCCCTCCGACCCCTGCCCAAGTTCGGCTTCGATCATGCGCCGCGACCGCGCACCGATTGCCGAGAGCACCGCCTCGGCGAGTGCCGCCGATGTGCCGCGCAGCGCCAGCGTGACAAGCTCGGTCGACAGTCCGTCGAACAGAAGCACGCGCGCCTTCTGGGTGAGCAGCGGCAGGTCGTCGAAGGCAAAGAGCCTTGCCCTCACACCATCGAGGTCGGGCGTGCCGGCGGCTTCCAGGTCCTGCATGACCTCCTCGAGCAGCGGCTTGTCCAACTCGTTGAGCACGCTGGCGACGCGCGCCTGCCCGGCCGACGTGTCCTTGGCCGAGGTTTCCGAAAGTACGCTGGTGCGCAACCGGTTCTCGACGATCCTGGTGGCGACGGCTGGAACATTGGCCATCGTCACCATGCGCTTGATGATTTCGCCCCGCATCTCCTTCGTCAGCGTCAAAAGCACGCTCGCCGCCGCCTGCGGCGCCAGCTTCGACAGCACCATGGCCGCCGTCTGCGGATGTTCGCCGGCCAGGAAGGTGCCCAGCCGGGAAGGTTCGAGTTTTTCGAGATCGGGCCAGATCGGTGGCGGCCCTTCGGGCGCCGCCTCCGGCTTCTTGTTGCCCATGATGGCGTTCATTTCTTCGGGCGACAGCGATTCGTTGAGGATGGTGTCCATCCTGTCGGCGGAATCGAGCAGGCCGGCACCCTCGGTGAACTCGGCCTCAAACTCTGCCACGATGCGCTCAAGATCGCTCTGCGGAATGGTCCTGAGCAGCCGCGCGCCCTCGATCAGCGCCTTCAGCTCTTCCTGCTTGAAGAATTTCAACAGGCGGCTGGCCGACGGCTTGCCCATCGCCACCAATATGGCGGCCGCCTTCTGCGCGCGCGTCAAGGTCGTCAGCGGCGTCATGCTGCTCCTCGCCTCCGCTGCAAACGGCAAGCCCCACCAGCCATGTCTAGGCGCCCTTCGTGCCGGCGATGATTTCGGTCAGCCTGATACCGAAGCGCGAGGGATCGCTTTCGAGCACCGTGATCTCGCCGCGGGCGATCTTGCGGCCATTGACCACGACGTCGACCGGTTCGCCGATACGGCGGTTGAGTGCCACCGTCGAGCCCTTCTGCAGCGCCATCAGGTCGGCCACCGCCATCTCGGTGCTGCCGAGGATGATCTGGACATCGACGGGAATGTTCATGATGACGTTCGAATTGGCGCCCGCGGCGGCCCTGAACGCCGCATCGGGGCGTTGCTCTTCCTCCTGCAGGACCCCGCGCAATTCTTCGATGGCGCGGTCGAGTTGCTCGTCCGGCTGGTCGAGTTCTGCTTCCACGTTGGTCTTGGCCATGAATCGTCTCCAAAAGCTCAGGCGCGCCCGGCACCAGCCGGCATGAGCCCATCGATGAAATCCTGCCCGGCATCGAAGGGATGCTTGATTCGGACGGTGTAATTCTGCCCCAGTTTGCCGAACTCGCATACGAACAGCGTCTGGCCGCGCGCGCTGAGGCGAGCCCTGGATTGCGCCGTTTCGTCGAAGTCGATGACCTGGCCCGGTTCCAGATTGGCGAGGTCGCCTAGCGTCAGCCGCGTCAGCGGCATGGTGGCTTCGAGCGCCACCGTCGAGCGCATCACCTCTTCCGAGAAGCGTGCGCGCCAACTGGTGCCATGATCGTCCTCGCCGACGCCCGCCGTGTCGTCGCGGCCGGCAAGGACGACACGCTGCGGCATGGTCACCGTGATGGAGCCGCTGTCGACCGGCGTCGAGATGCCAAGGACGATGCGGATGGCAGCACCGTCGCGCAGCACATGCCGTTTCGCCTCGGTACCCGACATCGCCCGCGGCACGGGCAGCCGCAGGTCGAGCGAGCGCCGCCCGGATCCGTTCAGCGCCTGCGCCACCTCCTGGAACACCATGGTCGAGACATCGGCCTCGATCGGCGACAGGTCGCGCTCGATCGGCGACGCCGGCATATCCGGATCGCCGCCAAACAGCGTCGAGACCATGATCGCGATCGCCGCGGCGTCGATGACGAGCGTCATCGCATCCGAGGATGCCGGCGAACCAACGACTGTCATGGCGAAATTATCGCCGGCGCGCGAACGCGCCTCGGGGACGCGGCTGACCTCGACGGCCTTGAGGTCGACGATGACGGGAACGCCGAGCTCGCCGGAAAGGCCCTTCTGCAGCAGCGGCACGGTGCGTTCGGCCATGGCGCGGCCGGCGTCGATGACCTGATCGGCCTCGCCGCTGTCGCCGACCAGGCGCTCGATGATCAGCGAGCGCGCTTGCGCGGGGCTGCCTGGGCTGGTCATGATCGTGTCAGCACCGATCTGTCGTGCATCGCTCAAGCGGCCTTCTTCTCGGCGCCGCCGGTGTTCATCGTGCTCTGCTCGACCGCGTCGATGGTCGGCCGCTCATAGGACGAGATGGTCTTGCGGCCGAATTCGATCGCCACCTGCGGCAGCGCGCCGTTCATGTAGGCAAGCAGCGTCTGCTTGACGATGATGTAGAGGCGGTTCTTCTTCTCGCGCACCGTCTTGATCTTGGTGGCGACAGGCCCGACCACGGCGTAGGACAGGAAGATGCCGAGGAAGGTGCCGACAAGAGCCGCGCCGATCAGGCCGCCGAGGATCTCCGGCGACTGGTCGAGCGCGCCCATCGCCTTGACCACGCCAAGCACGGCGGCGACGATGCCCAGCGCCGGCAGGCCGTCGCCGACCGCGACCAGCGCGTGATAGGCCTTCATCTTGTCGGACTTGATGGTCTGGATCTCCTCGTCCATCAGCGCCTCGATCTCGTGCGAGCGGGCATTGCCGATGATGATGATGCGGCAGTAGTCGCAGATGAAATTCATCAGATCGTGATTCTTGAGCACCGTCGGAAAGGCCTGGAAGATGGCTGATTCTTCCGGATTGTCGATATGCGCCTCGACTTCGCTGCGCGACTTCGAGCGCAATTCGCGCATCAGGCTGTGCAGGACGCCGAGCGTTTCCAGATAATCCTGCTCCTTCGGCACCGCCTGCTTGAATGCCTCGAGAATGCCCCTGCCGGTATCCTTGACCGTCTTCATCGGGTTGGCGACCAGGAAGGTGCCCAGTGCGGCGCCACAGATGACCACGGCCTCCCACGGCTGGACCAGCACGTGCAGATGCCCGCCCATGGCCATGAAGCCGCCAAGGACGCAGCCGAGCGTCACCACAAGTCCGATCAGAATGCCCACGACAGGTCCTTCCGCATTTCACAACAGATCCAAGGGATAGTCCCCGTGCCTTGTGTGAGGCTTGAATCCGGGCTGCCACGGAACCGAATGTTGGGCGATTCAGTTTCGCGCAAGGAAGTGAGGTTATTGTCGCGACATTAAGCTTCGGCCGGAGGCATGACGTTGCTCAATACCTTTACCAGCTACCAGTTGATTGCCAAGGACATCAACAAGTCGATCGACCGCATCGAGCAGCAGCCGACTGTCGATCGCGATACCAAATATTACCTGGCCAACATAACCAAGGTGAAATCGATCGATGATTTCGTCAACAATGACCGGCTGTTCAAATATGCCATGAAGGCCTACGGGCTGGAGGACATGGACTACGCCAAGGCCTTCATGGTCAAGGCGCTCAAGGAAGGCGTCACCAGCCCTAACAGTTTCGCCAACAAGTTGACCGACAAGCGCTACGCCCAGTTCGTCAGCGCCTTCAACTTCGCCGCCAATGGCGCCAACGCCACCATCTACAACAAGGCACAGCAACTGGTGACGAAGAACTACGCCACGCAGGCGCAGATCGCCGGCCTTGATCCGAATTCGGACTATGTGAAGGGCGAGACGAGCTACTATCTCGCCAACATCACCAAGGTGAAATCGGTCGACGACCTGATGTCGAACAGCCGGCTCTACACCTACGCACTGGCCGCGTTCGGTCTCGATTCGGCGACGGAGAACAAGGACCTCATCAAACAGGTCCTGCAGGGTGGCGTGCGCGACCCCAACAGCGTCGCCAATAAGCAGAAGGACCCGGCCTACGCGGCATTGGCCTCGGCCTTCAACTTCGAGCAGTATGGCGAAGCCGCAACCACCATCAATCCGGCGCAGCAGCCGACTGTCGACAAGTATATGCGCCAGACGCTGGAGGAGGATGCCGGCCAGACCAATGAGGGCGTGCGGCTGGCGCTTTACTTCCAGCGCAAGGCGCCCGACATCACCAGTTGGTACGACGTGCTTGCCGACACCGCTCTTGCCAGTGTCGTGCGCACCGCGCTCGGGCTCCCCGATTCCTTCGCCACCGCCGACATAGACAAGCAGGCGCAGCTCTTCGAACAGAAGCTCGACATTTCGGATTTCACCGACCCCGTGAAACTCGGCAAGTTCCTGACCCGCTTCACCAGCATGTACGAGATCAACAATCCGACCTCGACGGCCGTTTCGTCGATCAGCGTGCTTTTCGCCCAGCCGGTCACGGCGGGCATCTCAACCGACCTGATGATGGCCATGCAGAAGTTGAAGTTCTGATCATGCAGGATAGTCTGTACGTCGCCCTTTCCGCGCAGATGGCGCTCGAGCGCCGGCTCGACACCATCGCGGACAATGTGGCCAACGCCAACACTGTCGGCTTTCGCGCCACCGGCGTGAAATTCGAGGATATGGTGTCGGGCACCGGGCAGAAATCGGTGTCCTTCGCCTCGTCGGGCAAGACCTATCTATCGGGCGCACACGGGTCCCTGACCGAGACCGGCAATCCGTTCGATTTCGCCATCCAGGGCGACGCCTGGTTCGCCATTGACACACCGGCCGGCACCGTCATGACCCGCGACGGCCGCTTCTCGATGAACGAGAATGGCGAGCTGATGTCGATCGAAGGCCATCCGGTGCTCGACGCCGGCGGCGCGCCGATCCAGCTCGACCCGCGCAACGGTCCGCCCAAGGCCGGCGCCGACGGCTCGCTCCGGCAGAACGACCAGCTTGTCGGCTCCATCGGCCTCTACAATTTCGACCCGGGCGAGAATTTCGTGCGCTACGGCAATTCCGGCATCGTGCCGGCGCGCACCCCAGAGCCGGTCACCGACCGCTCCGATGTCGGCATCGCCCAGGGTTTCGTCGAAGAATCCAACGTCAATCCGGTGCTGGAGATGACTCGGCTGATCATGGTCCAGCGTGCCTTCGAGAACACTGCCGCCCTGATGCGGCAGACGGATTCTTCCACCGACGAGGCGATCAAGACGCTCGCCTCGAAGTCGTAGCATGTCGCTCGACCGGTCCTCCATCCGCGCACCCGAAAGGCAGGTGCCGCCGGCGTCCGAAGATCGGCTCGCCGCACTGGAACGGGTAATTCGGCGTTTCAGCAACTCCGACGGGCTGCTCAAGCGTGGCGGTCTCGTCACCGAAGTCACGTCCACGCACTACAAGGTGCGCGGCCTTTCCGATTTCGCCAGGCTGGGCGACATCGTCGAGCAGCGCGGCCAATCCGGCGCGCGCCGCGGCGAGATCGTCAAGATAAGCCGCGACGAAGTCGTCATCGCTCCCTTCGAACGCAGCGCCGATGCCGGTATCGGCGATGCCGTGTTCCGCAGGGGTCCGCTCGCGGTGGCGCCGCACGATTCATGGCGCGGCCGCACCATCGACGCGCTCACCCGGGCGATCGATGGCGGTCCGCCGCTGATCAGGGGCGAGGACCTGTCGGGCAGCGGCACGACGCCAGGCGCCATGGCGCGGCAGCGCGTCGGCACCGCTTTCATGACCGGCGTCAAGGTCATCGACATCTTCACGCCGCTGTGCTTCGGCCAGCGCATGGGCGTCTTTGCGGGTTCGGGCGTCGGCAAGTCGACACTGCTCGCCATGCTCGCCGGCGCCGACGCGTTCGACACCGTCGTCGTCGCGCTGATCGGCGAACGCGGCCGCGAGGTCCGCGAATTCCTCGAGGACACGATCGGCGACAGCATGGCCAAGACGGTGGCCGTCGTCGCCACCAGCGACGAGAGCGCCATGATGCGCCGGCGCGCGCCCGACACCGCCATGCGCGTCGCCGAGCACTTTCGCGACCAAGGCCAACGCGTGCTCCTGGTGCTGGATTCGATCACCCGCTTCGCCCATGCGTTGCGCGAGGTGGCGACGGGAACCGGCGAGCCACCGGTCGCCCGCGGCTATCCCGCCTCGGTTTTCACCGAACTTCCCAAGTTGCTCGAGCGCGCCGGACCGGGGGCCGAAGGCAAGGGGTCGATTACCGCCATCATTTCCGTGCTGGTCGACGGCGACGACCACAACGATCCGGTCGCCGATTCCGTGCGCGGCATCCTCGACGGCCATGTCGTGCTCGACCGCGCGATCGCCGAACAGGGTCGCTATCCGCCGGTCAATCCGCTGTCATCCATATCGCGCCTGGCCGGCAAGGCTTGGAGCGTCGAACAGCGCGCTTTGGTGACGCGGCTGAAGTCGATGATCGCCCGCTTCGAGGACACGCGCGACATCCGCCTGCTCGGCGCCTATCAGGGCGGCGCCGACGCCGAGCTCGACATCGCCGTGCGCCAGGTGCCGCTGATCTACGAGGCGCTGACGCAACAGCCCAGGGACCGCCCCTCGGCCGATCCGTTCTCCGATCTCGCCCGCCATCTCAAGGGAAAGCTGAATGCCGAATCAGGAGACTGAACGCCAGTACACCGAGCGCATCCTGAATGAGATGATCGCCGCGGCGAACGCCGCCGAGGAAGCGCGAGCCGAGGAGGAGAGGAGGGCCAAGGCGAAGGCCGCCAGCGCCATCGCAGCCAAGACCGCGGCTGTTCTGGCCAGAGCCGTCAAGCCGGTCCTATCCCGATCCGAGCCTGTGGCTCGGGCTGCCGCGCCGGTCGCGCCTGTGGTTCCCCGCGTCGAGGCTGCCGAGATCACGCAGGCAAGCCGCGAATCGCTGATCGATGGCCTGTTTCCTGTCACCGAATGGCCGCAACCGCCAAAGGCGCAATTTCCAAGATTGGACAAGAAGGCGGACCGGCGCAGCGACTTCGTCATCGCCGCGCTCGGCGTCACGCTCGGCCTGATCTGCGCCCTGTTCCCCTGGTACATCTTCTTCAACCAGGAGCAGTTCGGCGTCCAGGCGATCAAGTTTGGCGGCACCGGCACCAATTCGGGACGCGAGGGTGGCGGCGTGGTGACCTCGCGCAGCGCGCCGCTGACGGCCAAGGACCTCCCCAACACCAGCATCGACCTGCTCGCCACCGGAACGGTGCAGGATGACGCCACCCCGGCGCAGCCGCCCGGAGACCAGCCCTTCCCGGCCGACGTCGCGAAATTCCGCATGGTCCATGTCGCCAACGGCCGTGCCATGATCGAGGACGACACCGGCCTGTGGATCGTTCAGCGCGGCTCGATACTGCCGGACTCGAGCACGGTCTCGTCGATCGAGCAGCGCAACGGCAAATGGGTCATGCTGACCAGCACCAACCAGTTGATCCAGCTTTCCAGGTAGCGGCCGCCCGCAAGGTCCGCGCAAGACTGGCGGCCTAGTCTTTGGGCACATGCCCGGAGATTCCCATGGAGCCCGTTTCCCTTTTCGATCTCGCCGCCAAGCAAGCGCAGTGGCTTTCCGTGCGCCAGTCGGCGATCGCCGGCAACATCGCCAACGCCAACACGCCGGGCTATACGGCAAACGATGTCGAGCCCTTCGAGAAGGTTCTCGACCGCACGGCGGTATCGTTGCGGACCACCGAGGCCGGCCATCTCGGCAGCGCGGCGACCAATGCCGGCTTCACCATCAAGCCGCAGGAAGATGACGGCGTGGTCATGCCGTCCAAGAACACCGTCGTGCTTGAGGACCAGCTTCTCAAGGCCGGCGAGGTGCGCCGTTCCTTCGAGCTCAACACGGCGATCGTCAAGGCTTTCCACTCGATGATGATGATGGCGGTGAAGAGCTGACCATGGACGCACTGACCGCAGCCCTGAAAGTCGCAGCATCCGGCCTCGGCGCCCAGTCCGAGCGCCTGCGCGTAGTTTCTGAAAACCTCGCCAATGCCCAGTCGACCGGCACGACGCCCGGCGCCGACCCCTATCGCCGCAAGACCATCACCTTCGTCTCCGAGCTTGACCGGGCATCCGGCGCCTCGACGGTTGAAGTGAATTCGATCGAACGCGATCCCAGTGTCTTCCCCATCGAATTCCAGCCCGGCAACGAGGCCGCCGACGAGAAGGGCTACGTCAAGATGCCCAATGTCAACGTGCTGATCGAAATGGCCGACATGACCGAAGCCAACCGCTCCTACGAGGCCAACCTGCAGGTCGTGAAGCAGGCGCGCGATCTCATTTCAATGACCATCGATCTGATGAGGAACCAATGATCGTGAACGGCATCGGCGCGCTCAACCTGAAGCCCGGGCTGGGCGATACGGCGACCGACCTGCTGCAGGGCGGTGTCGCGCCAGCGACATCAGGCAACCTTGGCACCTCCTTTGCCGAAGCGGTGAGCCAGGCAGCCTCCAAGACCGTCAACACGCTGCAGAATGCCGAACAGGTGTCGCTCCAGGCGCTCAAGGGCGATGCCGACACCCGCCAGGTCGTCGATGCCGTGATGAGCGCGCAGCAGGCGCTTCAGACCGCCGTCGCCATCCGCGACAAGGTCGTTTCGGCCTACCTCGAAGTCAGTCGCATGGGTATCTGAGGAGTAGGTCATGAAAGCACTTTCCATCGCCGCCACCGGCATGAATGCGCAGCAGACAAATCTGGAAGTCATCGCCAACAACATCGCCAACATCAACACCACCGGCTACAAGCGGGCGCGCGCCGAATTCTCCGACCTGCTCTACCAGGTCGACCGCACGCAAGGCGTACCCAACCGCTCCAACGCCTCGCTGGTGCCGGAAGGCGTTTCGATCGGTCTCGGCGTCAAGACGACGGCCGTGCGAAACGTGCACACCCAGGGCGAACTGACCAGCACCGGCAACAGTTTCGACATGGCGCTGACCGGCAGGGGCTGGTTCCAGATCGAGGGCGCCGATGGCGGCACGCTCTACACCCGCGCCGGCGCCTTCAACACCAACGCCACCGGCCAGCTGGTGACGGTGGATGGCGCCAATGTCATTCCGGCCATCACCGTGCCGACCGATGCGGTCGAGGTGATCGTCAACAAGACCGGTCAGGTATTTGCCCGCATCGGCGGCCAGACCGACCTGCAGAACCTCGGCCAGCTCCAGATCGTCAACTTCGCCAACGAGGCGGGCCTCGCGCCGCTCGGCGACAATCTGTTCCAGGAGACGACGGCCTCGGGCCCGGCCAATGCCGGCGTGCCCGGCGATCCCGGCTTCGCCACTATCCAGCAGGGCTATCTCGAGGCCTCCAACGTCGATCCGGTCAAGGAAATCACCGAGCTGATCTCAGCGCAGCGCGCCTATGAGATGAATTCCAAGGTGATCCAGGCCGCCGACGACATGGCCTCGGTCGTCTCCAAGAACATCAGGTAAGGGATCATGGCCATGCCGATCTCCTGCTCCGCGTTCCGCCGCACCGCGCTTATCCTTGCGCTGGTGGCCGGCGGCGCGCCGGCTTTCGCCCAGGAATCGACAAATCAATCGGCAGCGCAGATCGCCAGCAATCAGCCTGCCGGCGAGGTCGTGCTGATCCCCAGCCGCGTCATCTATCCCGGCGAGACCATCGAACTCGCCGCCCTGAAACAGGTGACCCTCATCCCGGGCAAGCACAAGCCCGATGCGATGGCGACCCGCGCCGAGGAGCTTCAAGGCAAGGTCGCCAAGCGCACGCTACTTCCCGGCCGCTACATCCCGACCGCCGCCATCCGCGAGGCCTGGCTGGTCGAACAGGGTGCTGCCGTGCAGGTCTTCTTCATCGCCGGCGGACTGACGATATCGGCCACCGCGGTGACCTTGCAGCCAGGTTCGGCCGGCGACATCATCAAGGTTCGCAACAGCGACAGCGGCAAGATCCTCTCCGGCACGGTGATGGCCGACGGAACCATCCAGGTCAGCGCTTCATGATGCGCCTGCTTGCCCTTCTGCTCGCGGCCACGCTCGGCCTGCAGCCGGCGCTGGCCGACGGCTTGACTCCCAAGGCCAAGCGCGACCTCGCAGCCAAGAACGGCGGCGTCTACGACGATCCGGAATATGATCCGGCGACCACCACCCGCATGTTCCGCGTTTCGCCCGGGCCAAGCTCACTGCCGCCCGGCCAGGTCGCCTCGCGCATCAAGGATATCGCCCAGCTGCAGAGTTCGCGCGACAATCAGCTGGTCGGCTACGGCCTGGTCATCGGCCTCGCCGGCTCGGGCGACAGCTTGCGCAATTCGCCGTTCACCGAGCAGTCGATCCGCGCCATGCTGGAAAATCTCGGCATCGCCACCGAAGGCGGCAGCGCGCGCGCCAAGAACGTCGCCGCCGTCATCGTCACCGCCAACATGCCGCCCTATGTGCAGTCGGGCGCCCGCATCGACATCGACGTCTCCTCGATGGGCGACGCCACCTCGCTTGCCGGCGGCACGCTGATCATGACGCCGCTGAAGGCGGCGGATGGCGAGATTTACGCCGTCGGCCAGGGTGCGGTCATCGTTTCCGGCTTCACCGCCAAGGGCCAGGCCGAGCAATTGACACAAGGCGTGCCGACCGCTGGCCGGGTGCCGAACGGCGCCATCGTCGAGCGTTCGGTGAAGGCCGAGTTCGACGACCAGTCGACGCTGACGCTTCAATTGCGCAATCCCGATTTCTCGACCGCCATCCGGATCGCCGACGCGATCAACGACTATACCAGCCAGCGCTTCGGCATGCGTGTGGCGGGCGAGCGCGATTCCCGCACCGTGCAGATCAGAAGGCCAAAGGGCGTTTCGGCCGCCCGCTTCTATGCGGAGATCGAAAACCTGGTGGTCGAATCCGATACGCCGGCCCGCGTCGTCATCGACGAGCGCACCGGCACCATCGTCATCGGCAACGACGTCAAGATCTCGCGTGTCGCCATCAGCCACGGCACGCTGACGGTGCGCATCACCGAAGCGCCGCGCGTCGTGCAGCCCGAGCCTTTCTCCAAGGGCGAAACCGCTGTCGAGCCGTTCACCGCCATCGACGCCAACCGGCCCGATGCCCGCGTCGCGGTGCTTGACGGCCCCGACCTGCAAACCCTCGTTTCCGGCCTCAACCGCCTCGGCGTCAAGCCGGACGGCATCATTGCCATCCTGCAAGGCATCAAGTCGGCCGGCGCCCTGCAAGCCGATCTGGTTCTCCAATAGGCGATGCCGATGATCCCCTCACTCTCATCCCACGAAAGGCGTTCCTCCCGCGCAATCCAGTTCGCGGCCGCGGCTCTCGCGGCCATGGCCGTCGCCACCGGCGGCGCACATGGCGAGGACGTCGTTCGCCAGGTTCTGCCCGGAGCGCAGCCCGCGGTGGCACCGCAGCAACTGGCGCGGGAGAAGGCGCCCGACCAGAGCGAGATCGAGCGCTTTTGCTCCAACATCGCCGATGCCGCCCGCGACCGTCGCTATGCCTTGCAGGCCGAGGAATTGAAGCAGCTGCAGGCCGGCATCGACGAGCGCATGAAAGCGCTGGATGCCAAGAAGGCCGAATACGAGACCTGGCTGAAGCGGCGTGAAGTGTTCCTGGCCCGGGCCGAGGACGGCGTCGTCAAGATCTATGCCGGCATGAAGCCCGATGCGGCGGCCGAACGCCTGGCGATTGTCAACGCCGATCTGGCCGCGGCCATCCTGATGAAGCTCGATTCACGCAAGGCCAGTGTCATTCTCAACGAAATGGACCAGAAGGCGGCGGCGACGCTCACCGGCATCATGGCCAGCGCAGCCCGAAGGGTAGATCCGTCATGATCCGCAGAACGCTCATCCTGTGCGCGGTGGCAGTGTTGTCCGGCTGCGGCACCAACCTCAGGGAAGTCGGCAAGGAACCGTCGCTGTCGCCGGTTGGCTCGGGCATTGACGGCGGCAACACGTCTTCCCTGTATAAATACCCCGAGCCGCCTCGGGCACCGGTGAAGAAGTTCTCGCTGTGGGACGATCGCCAGAGCCGCCTCTTCACCGATCCCCGCGCGCTCTCGCAGGGCGACATCCTGACCGTCAAGATCAAGATCAACGACCGCGCCAATTTCAAGAACCAGAATGACAGGAGCCGCACCGCCAACCGCAAGCTCGGCTTCGACATCAGCGCCCAATGGGACAAGTTGAGCACCGCCGGCAAGGGTGCTGGCACGCTCAACTCCGCCACGGACACTACGGCCGATGGCGAGATAAAGCGATCGGAAACGCTTGAACTCAACGTCGCGGCTATCGTCACCGATGTCTTGCCGAACGGCAATCTGATGATCACGGGGTCGCAGGAAGTGCGCGTCAACGCCGAGCTGAGGGTTCTGACCATCGCCGGCATCGTGCGGCCGGCCGATATTGGCGCCGAGAACACGATCCCCTACGAACGCATCGCGGAGGCGCGCATTTCTTATGGCGGGCGCGGCCGCATCACCGAGATCCAGCAGCCGGCCTATGGCCAGCAGGTTCTCGACCAGGTTCTTCCGTTCTAGGGATTGGAGAACAAGGCGCCGTGGCCAATGTCGAACAACTCCAGCCTCGCAAGGGTCCATCCCTCGTGATTCAGGGCGTCATGCTGCTGGTGGTGACGGCCGCCGCCATCGGCATGGGCTGGATGTCCGGCGGCTATCTCAAGGGCGCCGGCGGACCGTCATCGGTGCCGGCCGCACCTGAAAATCAGGGCAAGGTCGCCGAACCCGCTGCTGCGCAGCAGCCTGGCACGGGACCGACGCTTGTCACGCTCGCGCCGATCACCACCAATATCGCCTCACCCGCCGACACCTGGATCAGGATGGAAGTATCCGTGGTCTACGACGCGCCGCAGCCGCCGGCGATGACGGAGGACATCCATCAGGACCTTCTGGCCTTCGTGCGTACGCTGAAGATGCACCAGGTCGAGGGCGCGAGCGGTTACCAGCACCTGAAAGCCGATATCGAGGAACGCGCCTCGATCCGCAGCCAGGGGCACGCCAAACAGGTTCTCATCAGGACATTGCTGCTCGAATGAAGAAGTTCCTTCTCGCCGCGGCGCTGATCGGCGCCGCCACCTCCGTCGCGGCGGCGCAGCAGCTGGACCTGGGCGGCATCGGCAAGGCCGACGGCACCACCGTCGGCTACATCATCCAGATGTTCGGCCTGCTGACCGTGCTGTCGGTGGCGCCCGGGTTGCTGATCATGGTGACCAGCTTCACCCGTTTCGTCATCGCCTTCTCGATCCTGCGCGCCGGCATCGGCCTGCAGTCGACACCGGCGAACCTCATTCTCATTTCGCTGTCGCTGTTCATGACCTTCTATGTCATGGCGCCGACCTTCGATCAGGCCTGGAACACCGGCGTCAAGCCGTTGATGGACAACCAGATCAGCCAGACGGAGGCCTTCGAGAAGATCTCGGATCCGTTCCGCACCTTCATGCTGCACAATGTGCGCGACAAGGATTTCGACCTTTTCGCCGATCTAGCCCGCGAGCGCGGCCAGGTCGTTGCCAAGGAGACGGTCGACCTGCGCATCCTGGTGCCCGCCTTCATGATCTCCGAGATCCGCCGCGGCTTCGAGATCGGCTTCCTCATCGTGCTGCCATTCCTGGTCATCGACCTGATCGTCGCTACAATCACCATGGCGATGGGCATGATGATGCTACCGCCCACCGTTGTGTCACTGCCGTTCAAGATCCTGTTCTTTGTCCTGATCGACGGCTGGAACCTGCTGGTCGGCAGTCTGGTGCGCTCCTTCACCTGACCTCGCGTTCCCGGCCCGAAACCGCATCTGCCCGACAGAACCGGGCAGTGCCCCGGACATGGTCGATTATTTCTCGAATTATTTTCGATTAACCGTCCGATTTAGCCCTTTGGTAGGAACTCGCCGCCATAGTCGCTCGCAGATGGCGGGTGACCCAAACGCAACGGTCATTGGCATGATGCCGCTCCGTCATACCGGACATGCCGGTATGTCAAAAAGACCTGTAAAAACAAGGTAAGAGTAGCCATGTCGAGTATCATGACGAACAGCGCCGCATTGACGGCCCTGCAGAGCCTCAACGCCACCCAGAACAACCTCTCCACCACCCAGGCCCGCATCTCCACGGGCTATCGCGTTTCTCAGGCCTCGGACAACGCCGCCTACTGGTCGATCGCCACCACGATGCGCTCCGACAACCAGGCCATGTCCACCGTCTCGGACTCGCTCGGCCTCGGCGCTTCGAAAGTCGACACCGCCTACACCGGCATGAACAGCGCCATCACCACCATCAACGCGATCCAGCAGAAGCTGACCGGGTCCTACGGTCAGACCGACGCAGCCAAGGAAAAGACCCAGGTCGAAATCGCCGCCCTTCAAGCACAGCTGAAGGGTTACGCCGATTCCGCGACGTTCTCCGGCACCAACATGCTGTCGGTGTCCACCGCTTCGGGCACGGCCGCCGACGTCAAGGTCGTTTCGGCCTTCAACCGCAGCTCCACCGGAGCGGTTTCGCTCTCGACGATCGATATCAACGTCGAAAGCATCAAGCTCTATGACGCCGGCGCCGCGCCGACCGCCAAGGGCATCCTCGACACGGCCCGCCTCGGCACCACTGGCGCTGCAACCACCACTGCACAGGCCCCGACCCTTGGTGCGGCTCCCGCTGCCGGCGATACCTATTCGGTGGCCACCCTGTCCATCTCCACAGGTGGCACGGCCGCCAGCGACGCTCAGATCTCTCAGATGATGACCGTCGTCGACGCCGCGCTCAAGGACATGACGACCGCCGCCACCAAGCTCGGCGCCGCCAAGAGCTCCATCGACCTGCAGAAGACCTTCACGCAGAGCCTGATGGACTCCATCGATCGTGGTGTCGGCCAGCTTGTCGATGCCGACATGAACAAGGAATCGACCCGCCTCCAGGCCCTGCAGGTCCAGCAGCAGCTCGGCGTGCAGGCGCTTTCGATCGCCAACGGCTCGTCGCAGTCGATCCTGTCGCTCTTCCGCGGCTGATCGCCCCAGCAGACCAGACAAGACAAACGGGCCGCGCCAAAAGCGCGGCCCGTTTTGCGTTTGCTCCAGCCCCGCGCAACCCTTGTTTCTTAACCCTCGAAAGCGAGCCTTTAACAGGCCGTTAACCATAACACGCTAGTCATGGTTAACCATAGCTTACAACGGATTGGCGAATCGCCCCGGTCGGGACGGCGCAATCGACGGGCGGGCCGCGGCTCGCGAGGGCAATGCCGGCTTTCGAGAAAGACCGGCCTGGAAAAAGGAGCGAGTTTCTTGGCGAGCATCATGACAAACGCTGCGGCGTTGACCGCACTTCAAAGCCTTAACGCCACCAGCAAATCGCTTGAGCACACACAGGCCCGCATCTCCACCGGCTACAGGGTCTCCGAGGCCGCCGACAACGCCGCTTACTGGTCGATCGCCACGACGATGCGTTCGGACAACCAGGCGCTGTCGACGGTGCAGGACGCGCTCGGTCTCGGCGCCTCGAAAGTCGACACCGCCTACACCGGCATGAACAATGCGCTGGATACGATCGGCAAGATCAAGACCAAGCTGCTTTCCACCGTCGGGCAAACAGATGCCGCCAAGGCAAAGACGCAGACCGAAATCACCGCCCTTCAGGCTCAGATGAAGTCCTTCGCCGATGCCGCTACCTTCTCCGGCTCGAATTTCCTGTCGGTGACCTCAACGCAGGTCGCGGCGCCCAATGACGGCGTTCAGCCTGATGCCAAGATCGTCGCCTCTTTCAACCGCTCCTCGTCAGGCGCGATCTCGCTGGGAACGATCGACATCAACATCGAGAGCACCAAGCTGTTCGATTCCGGCCTCGCCACCGACGTCAAGAACTACGGCACGCTCGACCGCCAGACTTCGGTCTATTCGACGGCAGCGGCTCAGGGCCTGTACGATGCAGCCTATGCGGCTGCGATCGCCGGCGGTGGCACGGATATCGCCGCCAACACCGCTGGCCAGACAGCCGCGGGTGCGGTGGTCCCCAGGATCGACAACGTTTCCGCCTTCAATCTCGACATCACGGCAGCAGGCGTGACCGACGACATCATCACGCAGATGGTTGGTAAGATCGACAAGGTGATGAGCCAGCTGACCGACCAGGCAACTATCCTCGGTTCGGCCAAGAGCAGCATCGATCTCCAGAAAACCTTCACGCAGAGCTTGATGGACTCCATCGACCGCGGCGTCGGCCAGCTTGTCGATGCCGACATGAACAAGGAATCGACCCGCCTGCAGGCGCTGCAGGTTCAGCAACAACTCGGCATCCAGTCGCTGTCGATCGCCAACAGCTCCTCGCAGTCGATCCTGTCGCTGTTCAAGAACGGTTAGTCCAGCCATAGCTGACCGATACTCTACTTTCAATTCGCGGGCCGCGCCGTAAGCGCGGCCCGATTTCATTTTCGCACAAGCTTCGAGGGCTAGTGTTCCGGCGGACAATCATGTTGGGAGTCGCTCTATCGTGCCGGAACAGATCCAGAGCATCATCTCGAATCTCCGCGGTTTTGGTGTGAAGCGCCTCGCCATGCTGGCGGGCATCGCCGTTCTGGTGATGGGCGTCATCGGCATCGCCTCGGTCTACCTCAACCGCCCGGCCTACGACACGCTCTATGTCGGGCTCGACCGCTCCGACGTGAACCAGATCGGCCTGGTGCTGGGCGAGGCGGGCATCGGCTTCGACGTCGGCGCCGACGGAACCTCGGTCCTGGTGCCGGCCGGCACCACGGCGCAGGCGCGCATGCTGCTTGCCGAAAAGGGCCTGCCGACCAGCGCCAATGCCGGCTACGAGCTGTTCGACAATGTCGGGGCGATGGGCCTGACCTCGTTCATGCAGCAGATCACCCGCGTGCGTGCGCTGGAAGGCGAGATCGCCCGCACCATCCAGTCCATATCAGGCATCAAGGCGGCTCGCGTCCACATCGTCATGTCCGAGCGCGCCAATTTCCGTCGCGACGAACAGCAGCCTTCGGCATCGGTGGTCATCCGCTATGCCGGCATCGACGCCGAGAAAAGCGCCCAGTCGATCCGCCATCTCGTCGCCGCCGCCGTGCCTGGCCTGTCGGCCGACAAGGTGACGGTGCTCGATTCCAACGGCAACCTGCTGGCCGCCGGCGACGATCCCTCCAACACCAGTGCGGCCCGCACGCTTGGCGTCGAGCAGACGGTCGAGGCGCAGCTCGGCGACAACATCCGCCGCGCGCTGGCGCCCTATCTCGGGCCTGACAATTTCCGCGCCAGCGTCAAGGCCGAGGTCAACACCGACACCCGCCAGACGGAAGAAACCATTTTCGATCCGAACTCGCGCGTCGAACGCTCGGTGCAGTCGGTGCGCGCCAATGAGAACAGCAACCAGAAGCAGGCCTCGACCCCGGCCAGCGTCGAGCAGAACCTGCCGGAGACCCAGGCGACCAGCACCGAGGGTCCGCAAACGACCTCGGCGAACGACCGCAAGGAAGAGATCACCAACTACGAGATCAACTCCAAGAAGATCGCCACCGTCTCCAACGGCTACACCGTCACCAAGATGTCGATCGCGGTCGTCGTCAACCAGGACCGGCTGAAGGCGATCCTGGGCAAGGACGCGACGCCGGAGCAGATCGCCAAGCGCGTCGCCGAGATCCAGAAGATGGTGACGTCGGCCACCGGCCTCGACGACAAGCGTGGCGACGTCATCGACGTCTCGGCGGTCGAATTCATCGACGGGCTCGACGGCGAAGCGCTCCCGCAGGCTGGTATGCTGGATTCCATCGGCCAGCACGCCGGCACGCTCATCAACGCCGGCGCTTTCATCGTCGTGGTGTTCCTGGTGGCCTTCTTCGGCCTGCGGCCGATGGCGGCCGCGCTGACGGCAAAAGCGACGCCCGCTTTGCCTAGCCCGAACTTCGATGAAGTCCAGCGGTCGCTGCCGACGCCCGACGCGGCTGCTTCCGCCGATGCGGGCGCCTCCATCGGCGCCTTGCCAGGCTCGCGGCCGGGCGCCAATCCGCTCGATGACCTACGCCAGAAGATCAGGCCGGCGCCACAGGAGCGGCTCGCCCGCATGGTCGACCTCAACGAGGAACGCACAGCGCAGATCCTGCGCAAATGGGCGGCCCAGGAAGTCGCGGCGTAAACCATGGCCTCCGCAGCCCTTTTCGATCTTCTCCCTGATTTCGGCACGCGCGCGCCGCGCGTCAGCCAGCCCCAGACCGCGGCCGAGCACAGGCCGGAAGCAGCCGCGCCGCAGGCCGATATCGGCACGCTGATCGCCGAGGCGG
>NZ_PNOT02000132.1 GCF_002879535.1 Mesorhizobium intechi | reverse complement strand
GTTTATTAGTCAGTGCAATACCGGAGTAAACGAGTCAACATTTAAGACACCGGACACGATGAAAAATGCCAGCAAGCCCCGGGCCAGCCAGCATGAAACCTGGAATCTGGAGTTGGGGCATGGGGTTTTTGAACTGGGAATTGCGCGGCCGGTCGGCGGCAAACGGCGTGGCGGCTTTGTTGGCGAGCGTGGCGGCGGTCGCCCTATCCGCGCCAGCGGCGCATGCCCAACAGGCAACGCAGCCTGCGGGCGAGCAGACGGATCAGTCGAAGCAGGCTGACCAGGAAAAAGCCGCCCCCGCGAGCGCGACGCTGCTCGACAAGATTTTGGTGATCAGCCGTACCGGCGAAACGGCTATCGAATCACTGGCCTCGGCCAGCCATGTCGACCAGGAGCAACTCGCCCGCCGCATGGCGACGACGCCGAACGAGATGTTGTTGGGTGTGCCCGGTGTCGCGACACAGGCCGACGCCAGGCGCGTCAGCACCAGCATCAACATTCGCGGCCTGCAAGATTTCGGCCGGGTCGCGGTCATTGTGGACGGCGCGCGCCAGGATTTCCAGCGCTCAGACCATGGCACACAGTCGACCTTTTACATCGACCCCGAGCTTGTCAAATCCGTCGATGTGATCCGCGGTCCGGTCGCCAACACCTATGGTTCGGGCGCCATCGGCGGGGTCGTGTTCTTCGACACCAAGGACGCCGCGGACTTCCTCAAGCCGGAGGAAACATGGAGCGCTTCGGTAACCGGACGCTATGAGAGCAACGGCAAGGGCTGGACCACCAGCGCCACTGGCGCCCGCCGTTTCAACGAGAACTGGGACGCGCTCGGCAACATCGTCTACCGCAACTACGACAACTACAAGGATGGTGGCGGCGACACCGCCAACGGCACCGGCTTCGACGTGCTGAGCGGCCTGCTCAAGACCAGCATACGGCCGACCGAGAGCAGCGAGTTGAAGCTGGGCTGGGTCGGCTCAAGCGACGGATGGGACGAAACCAGCGGCGGCGTGACTGTCAACGATGTCGACCTGAAGTCGAACACCTTCACGGCCCGTTACAACATCACGGACGAAGACAAGAGCTGGCTCGATCTCCATATCAACACCTCCTACAACAAGACCAATCTCGACCTGACCAGCCTAGTTCCGCAAAGACGGTTTGATCCCATAACGGGTCTTCCCACTGTCCTGCCGGCGGGGTCGCAATCGACTTTCGACGTCGGCACCACGGGTATCGACCTCTGGAACACATCACGCTTCGAAACAGGCGGGGTCGCCCACGAATTGACCTATGGCGGCGACTGGGCCGGCGACAATGTGAGGACCGGCGGTACGGCCGGCGGCGACAGTTTCTACACACCTTCGGGCAAGCGCGACGTGTCCGGCGCCTATATCCAGGACAAGCTCACCTGGGACTGGCTCGAGGTCATCGCCGGGCTGCGCTACGACAATTACAGCCTCAAGGACAGCACGCGCGAGACCTCGGGCGACCGGCTGTCGCCGCGCATCACCATCGGTGTCTCGCCGTTCGAAAGCGCCGGCCTTGCCGGCCTGCAATTCTACGGCACCTATGCCGAAGGCTATCGGTCGCCGTCGCTGACGGAAACGCTGATCAGCGGCAACCATCCGGCGGGCGTCACTTTCCCGTTCCTGCCCAATCCCAATCTGCGGCCCGAGACCGGCAAGACGGCGGAATTCGGCGTCAACTACAAGCGGAACGACATCTTCGAATCCGGCGACGCGCTTCGCGTCAAGGCAGCCTACTTCCACAACAATGTCGACGATTATATCGACGGCGTGACCCTCTCGCCGTTCGCTCCAGGCAGCGGCTGCCCGTTTGGGCCCGGCATTCCGATCTGCTTCCAGTATCAGAATTTCGCCCAGGCCAAGATCGACGGCTTCGAGCTTGAGGGCGTCTACGACGCCGGATGGGGCTATGCCGGGCTTTCGGCATCGATCACCAATGGCCACACCATTTCCTACAAGGGCGTGGAAGCCGATCTCGCCACCATCCCCTCCTCGCAGGTCACCGCTCAGCTCGGGTTGCGCTTCCTGGAGGACAAGCTGACCGTCGGCGGCGAAGTGCAATACAACGGCAAGCCGAAGGGCAATGCGGTGGCCGAGGACTATACGCTGGTCAATGCTTTCGCCAGCTATCAGGCGACCGACAATCTGAAGGTCGATTTCCGTGCCGACAATCTGTTCGACGTCAAATACGCCAACCCCTTGAATGGCAGCACGACAGTTGTGGTCTATGAGCCGGGCATAACGTTGAAACTGGCGGCAACCATGCGGTTTGGAGGCTGATGGCATGACGGGCTTGACGACATCGCTTCGTCTGCTGACCTCAACGCTGGCGATGTCGCTTGCGATGGTTCCGGCGCGGGCGGAAGGGTCCGCGCCGGTCCCCGCGCTGACCCTGGAGCTCAATGCCGCACAACCTTCCGACAAGGGCTGCCGGCTGACCTTCCTGGTCAACAACAATCTCGGCGCCGACCTCTCCAAGGCGGCCTTCGAGATCGCCCTGTTCAACGAAGCGGGCGTCGTTGACCGGCTGAGCGTGCTCGATTTCAAGGACCTGGCGGCAGGCAAGACCAAGGTGACGCGCTTTGATCTCGCCGGCACCGAGTGCACCAAGATCAGCCGCGTGCTGATCAACAGCGCGACCGAATGCGCCGGCGCCGGCATCGAACCGGCCGCCTGCATGCGCAAGCTGAAGACGGACACCAAGACCGGCATCGCTTTCGGCGCCTGAGAAGGACGTTGGGCCTGCATCCCGCATTCACACAAGACGCCATGGCCTGGCCGCTGGCTGGCCAGGGATCATTGATGCCAGGGGCAAACGATCATGATTTGACTTTTGTCCGCCGGCCGCTGCAATTTCCGGCCCGCGACATGCAGGAACTCAGTCCCTTCCCCGACGCTGGCAGCGAGCTGGCGATAGTGCCGGCCGAGCCGCTTGCGGTCGCGCGACCGGCGGCCCGTTGGTCCGTTGCCATAGTCGTCTCCGGCCTGCTCCACGCCGCTGTCGCGGCACTCTTTCTGATCTCGCCCGCCGGCACAGTCGATTTCCCGAATGCGGAGCAACCCGAAGGTGGCGATCGCACGGGCGACAAGGTGGTAGGCAGCGCCTTGGACAAGGATCCGGCGCCGATCAATGTCACGCTGGAGCCGAAACCGCAGCCGACCAAACCGGAGCCGGCGGCCAGACCAGTGCCGCCGACGAAGCCCTCGCAGCCTGAGCAGCAAGCTGCGAAACGAGCTCCCCAACCCACCCGGGAACCGGCCGAGCCGCTGCCCAAACCTTTGCGGGACAGTGTCAAACAGCCAGAAGTCACGCCGGACATACTGGTGGCGCCGACCCCGCGCCCTGACAACCGGAGTGTGGCTGCCAGGACCGAAACTCCGGCACAGCCGAGCGCCCAGGCCGAGAGCGCTGAGATGCCTGTCGTCGCTCCGGACCAACCACCAATCCCCAGCGCCAGGCCAACTCCGGCCGCCGCTCCTTCAACAGCAGCGGACGAGAAGCGCGGCACGGCAGACGGCCAGGACCGGCTGGCGCAGGCCGCCAGCAACGGCAAAAGGCAGAACGAGGCAGGCTCCGCCGCTGAATCCAGCTACCGAAGCGACGTCATCGGCAAACTTGGCCGCGTGTATCGAGCGGTGCCGCCTTCGTTGCAAGCGACGGCGCGCACCAACACCGTTGTGACCTTCGTCATCGGCAGGCAGGGCAACATCGATGAGCTGCGTATCGTCGAAAGCTCGGGCTCGGCAACTTTCGACCAGATCGTGCTTGGCTTCGTTCGCAAGGCGGCCCCTTTCCCTCCGATCCCGCCAAAGGCTGGCAACAGTCTGGAATTCACCGGCGCGATCGGTCCGTTCTGAGAGCCGACGCCTCGCCGCATGCTTCAATCACAGCAGTCCATCAATTCAGAAAGGAACGCCATGTACATCGCCATGAACCGCTTCAAGGTGCAGAACGGCTCGGAAGCCGATTTCGAAGCGGTGTGGAAGAACCGCGATTCCAGCCTTGCCGAGATGAAGGGTTTTCGGGAATTCCATCTGCTGCGCGGCCCCGTGAACGAGACCGAAGGCTACACGCTGTTTGCCTCGCACACGGTGTGGGCGAGCCAGGACGATTTCGTCGCCTGGACCAGGTCGGAGAATTTTCGCGCCGCGCACAGGAATGTCGGCACGACGAAGGTCCACTATCTCGGCCATCCGCAATTCGAGGGTTTTTCGGTCGTCGAAGGCGCCTGAGAATGGGCTGAACTAGGCCGCAGCAAGCAGGCTGGCATTACCGCCCGCGGCCGTGGTGTCGACGCAGACCGCGCGCTCATGCGCGTAGGCGGCCGGGTTGAGCACCTCGCTGACCAGCGGCACGATCGGACCCGTTCTGTCAGCGATGACCTTGCGCACGATGCGCGCCGCCTCCGGTGTGCCTGAGAAAGCGACGACGTCGACGCGCAGCGAACGCGCCTCGACCGGATCGGTGCGGCCATCTATTGCCGCCAGCGGCAAGCCCTTACCGGTCAGCGCCGACAATGCGGCCGGCGCCCCAGGCGCCACGGCCAGCACCGCATTGCCCGCGGCGAGCGCCTGGATGGTCTGGGCAAGCAGCGTGTCGGCATCCGGGCCCAGACACAGCACGCGGCCGCGCGGCGACAGCGACAGCGTATTGGCCTCGCCGGTTGGCCCAGGCAGATCGACCTGGCCGAAATCGATTGCAGCGGCGGCGCCGATGGCAGCCGCGCCCTTGCCGCGCAGATGCTTCCTCAGGATGGCAATCCTGTCCGGGCGCGTCAACCAGCCGCCGAGCGCCGGATCGGGCAGATTGTCGGCCAGCTCGGTCGCCGTTACCTTGTGGCCATCGCCAACGTCCGTACCGGCTTCCGGCCCCTTGCGGAAGCGGCGCAGGTAATGCGGGCCGCCGGCCTTTGGACCGGTGCCGGACAGCCCCTCGCCACCAAAGGGTTGCGAACCGACGACGGCGCCGATCTGGTTGCGGTTGACGTAGATGTTGCCGGCATGGATGCCGTCGACGAAATGCTGGACGCGACCTTCGATGCGGGTGTGCAGGCCGAAGGTCAGGCCATAGCCCTTGCGGTTGATGGCAGCGATGACGGCATCGATCTCATCGGCGTCGAAGCTGGCGACATGCAGCACCGGGCCGAACACTTCGCGGTCCATCTCCTCGATGCCCTTGACCCGGAAGACATGCGGCGCAACGAAGCGCCCGTCCTTGGGCGCCTCGAGCTTGGCGATCAGCCGGCCCTCGAGGCCCTTCTTCGTGCAATAGTCGCGGATCGCACCTTGCGCCTCATCGTCGATGACTGGACCGACATCGGTCGAAATCCGCCAGGGGTCACCGACGTTGAGCGCCTCCATGGCGCCTTTCAGCATCTCCAGCATCTTCTTCTCGACGTCCTTCTGCACGTAGAGCACGCGCAGCGCCGAACAGCGCTGGCCGGCGCTCTGGAAGGCCGAGGCCAGTATGTCGCGCACCGCCTGCTCGGGCAGTGCGGTGGAATCGACGATCATGGCGTTCAGACCGCCGGTCTCGGCAATCAGCATGGCGTCGGGTGTCGCGGTCTCCGCCAGCTGTTTTTCGATCAGCTTGGCGACCTCGGTCGAGCCGGTGAAGCAGACGCCGGCGATGCGCGCGTCAGCGGTCAGTGGCGCCCCCACCGAAAGACCGTCGCCGGGCAACAGCTGGATGATGTCTTCCGGCACGCCGGCTTCGCGCAGCAACTCGACGGCGCGGAAAGCGATCAGCGGCGTCTGTTCGGCTGGCTTGGCGATGACCGAATTGCCGGTAACGAGTGCTGCCGCGACCTGGCCGGTGAAG
>NZ_PNOT02000025.1 GCF_002879535.1 Mesorhizobium intechi | reverse complement strand
CCGCGGAATGCATGTTTTCTTTACCCCCCTGTGTCATTACGATACGAAGGTCCATTTTCAGCCTCCTGCGCGGGGGTACGACAAAGACAATTATAAGCCCCGCGGCAGCTAGTACAGGGTAGCGAAGGCATGGCAAAGAAACCAACGACGACGACGAGAAATCTCGACAGCGACGTGGCCAGGGAACTGGAAAAAGCGCTCGATCTCGACCTCGGCGGCGACATCGGCAGCGGCGATCTGGATATCGCGGCTTCGATGGAAGATCTGGAAGCGCAGATATCCCAGGCCGCCGACGAGCTGGCACGCGAGGGACGCAACCAGAAGCCGGCACCTGCCGCCAGCCAGGCCCCCATTGCCAATCAGCCCGCGAGTCCCGCGCCCAAAGCCAAGCCGGTCGAACTGCGCCCCGTGGAGACACGTAACGGCAATGGCAATGGCACGCAGCCCACGGGCTTCGCGCCGGCCAACGACGATCGTCAGAAAGATTACAAGACCCTCCTGCACGGCCTCAACAGACGTGCCTCCAACACCGTCTACTGGATTGTCGCCTTTGTCTCGCTCGCCTGGATCGCCGGTGCCGGGGGGCTCGCCAACCTTCTGTTCGGACCTGGCATCTGGAGGATCCGCACCCTCGACCAGTTCCTTGCCCGTCCCGAGCTGATTGGCCTCGCCGTCGCGGCGATCGTGCCGATCATCCTGTTCTGGGCCTTCGCCGCCATGATTCGCCGCGCCCAGGACATGCGCATTGCCGCCCAGTCGATGACGGAAGTGGCCTTCCGCCTGACCGAGCCGGAAAACATGGCGCAGGATCGCGTCATGATGATCGGCCAGGCCGTTCGCCGCGAGGTGGCGGCCATGGGCGAAGGCATCGAACGCACGCTGGCCCGCGCCGTGGAGCTGGAAACGCTCGTCCACAGCGAAGTCAACCAGATCGAGCGCTCCTATTCGGAAAACGAAACCCGCATCCGTTCGCTCGTCGACGGGCTTGGCAGCGAGCGCGAGGCGGTCGTCACCCATGCCGAGCGTGTCCGTGCCTCGATCGCCGGCGCGCATGAGACGCTCAGGGATGAAATCGGTTCCGCCAGCGACATCATCCGCGACTCCATCCTCAATGCGTCGACCAAGCTGTCGATGACGATCACCAATTCCGGCGACACGCTCATCGACCGCATCAATGAAAGCTCGATGTCGATCTTCGATTCGGTGGAGGGCCGGCTCGACACCATCACCGACAAGCTTTCGACCTCCGGCGAGGCCTTCGCCAGCCTGCTTGACACGCGCATCGCCAAGCTGACGGATACGACGGACGGCCTGACCCGGTCGCTGACCGATCTGCTCGACGATCGCACCACCGGCATGGTTTCGCTGCTCGGCGGCGCCGCGCGCACCCTCAATTCGGAATTCGAAGCCAGCCTCAACGGCATCGAGCGTACACTGGCCGAACGCGGCCAGGCCCTGATCAGCGAATTCCAGACCCGCGCCGAAGCGCTGGACACCGGCACGCAGAAGCTCAACGCTGCGCTGGAGGCCCGCGCCCGCCAGATCAACGAGACGCTGGTGGAGCGCGCCCGCGAAATTGCCCACACCTTCGCCGAGAGCAAGGATACGCTGGCCGCGATGATCGATCAGGGCAAGACCCAGATCGGCGCCGACATGGCCGACATCGTCACCTCGACATCGAGCATGCTGGAGGCTCGCGCCAGCGACTTTGCCGGTCGCATGGAAGCGGCGCGTCATGTCGTCTCGCGTTCCTTCGATAGCGACATCCAGCGGCTGGCCGACGCCCGTGTCGGAATCGAGGAAGCCGTCGAAAACCACAGCCGCAAGCTGTCCGAAAGCCGCGAGCGCATGGCTGCCGCCATGCAGGCGGACCTGGAGAAATTCGCCGAAAGCCGCGACGGCATCGATGCCGCGGTGACCAACCAGGTGCAGAAGCTGGCCGAAGGCCGCAGCCTGATCGCGCGCGCCCTCGAAGAGGATCTGCGCAAGGTCAACGAATCGCGCGCGGCGATCGACGCGTCGCTCGGCAGCCACCTCGAAAGACTGGAAGAAGGCCGCAACCGACTTTCGCTGGCTCTCAACGAAGACTCCGGAAAACTCGTGCAAGCCCGTACGATCATTGATGAAATGGTTGCCGGTCATGTCGGAAAACTCGCCGAAGGCCGCAACATCCTGTCGCGCGCCCTGGAAGCCGACCTCGGCAAACTGTCCGACAGTCGCGCCAGCATTGACGGGCTGGTCGCCGGTCAGGTCGAGAAGATCGCCGAAGGTCGTGCGGTACTCGCCAAGGCCTTGGAAAACGATATTGCCGGCATCAAGGGCCTGATCGAGGCGCATTCGGCAAAGCTCGTGGAAGACCGCAGCCAACTCGGCCGCTCGCTCGAGGACGACCTTTCTGGCATCAGGGGCTTGCTTGACGATCATTCGGTCAAACTCGCCAACGACCGCAGCCTGCTGTCGCAGACGCTGGAAGCCGATCTTGCCAAGCTGGCCGAAAGCCGCTCGAGCATTGACGGCCTCGTCGCCGGTCAGGTCGAGAAGCTGGCGGAGGGCCGCGACATTCTCAAGCGCGCCCTCGAAGCCGACCTCAACACCATCAAGGGTGTCATATCGAGCCAGTCGGACAGGCTGGCCGAGGATCGCGGCGAGCTTTCGCGGGTCCTCGAAGCCGACTTGCAGAATGTGAACAGCGTCATCGCCGACCACATGAACAGGCTCGTTCAGGATCGTTCGACATTGTCGAAGGCTCTCGAGGACGACCTCGCCAAGCTGGCCGACAGCCGCTCCAGCATCGACGGGCTGGTCGCTGGCCAGGTCGAGAAGCTGGCCGAAGGCCGCGACATTCTCAAGCGCGCCCTCGAAGCCGACCTCAACACCATCAAGAACACCGTTGCCGACCAGTCGCAGAAGCTGGTCGACGACCGCGCCCAGTTCGCCAGGGCGCTCGAAGCCGATCTCGAAAGCGTCACCGGCCTGGTCAGCAGCCATTCCGAGCGGCTCGTCGAGGATCGTTCGACCCTGTCGAAGGCGCTGGAAGCCGACCTCGACAACGTCAACAGCTTGGTCAACAGCCATGCCGAGCGACTCGTCCAGGACCGTTCGACGCTGTCGAAGGCGCTGGAAGCCGACCTGGAAAGCGTCAGCAGCCTGGTCAGCAGCCACGCCGACGGGCTAGTCCACGAGCGCTCGACCCTGTCCAGGGCGCTCGAGGACGACCTTGCCAAGCTGGCCGAGAGTCGTTCGAGCATCGACGGCCTAGTCGCCGGTCAGGTGGAGAAACTGGCCGAAGGGCGCGACGTTCTCAAACGAGCCCTCGAAGCCGATCTCGCCAAGCTGGCCGAAAGCCGCTCCAGCATCGACGGGCTGGTGGCCGGCCAGGTGGAGAAACTGGCCGAAGGCCGCGACATTCTCAAGCGCGCCCTCGAGGCCGACCTGCAGAAACTGAGCGAAAGCCGCGGCGATATCGACGGCGTCATCGCCAGCCATGTCGACAAGCTGGCCGAAGGCCGCAACATGCTGAGCCGCGCGCTGGAAGACGATCTCGGCAAGCTCGCCGAGACCCGCAAGGACGTCGACCGCTCGCTGTCCGGCCACATCGACCAGATCGCTGCCAGAAGCACCGACATTTCGGCCGCGATCGCCGCCGATGTGGAGAAGATCGAGCAGGCGTTCAGCCGTCAGACCGGGATCATCGAGGAACGCGCAGGGACCATGGAGCGCGCGCTCTCGAACGGCGTCGACAATGTCCGCAGCGTGCTCGAGAGGAGCGCGGTCTTCGTCGCCGGCGCCTTGCGCGAAAAGGTCCTGGAAGTCACCAGCGTGCTGCATGAGCAGGCCGGTGCAGCCTTCAGCGATGCCGACCGCAAGATCGCCGAGCGCGCCGAACAGACGTCCGCAGCGCTTTTGGCGCGGGCCGAAGACATCGCCCGGACCTTCGAGGAAGCCGACCGTCGGCTCCACGCCCGTGCGGAAGACACATCCAACGCATTGCTCGCCCGCGCCGACGACACCTCCAGCTCGCTGCTGGCCCGTGCCCACGAAACCGCCGATCAGCTGGCCGCCCGCGCCGGCGAGATTGCCGGCACTTTCGAACTGGCGGACCAGAAGCTCGCCGCCCGCGCCCAGGAAACAGCCGACCAGCTGGCTGCCCGGGCCCAGGATACCGCGGATCATCTGGCGGCCCGTGCAAGCGAGATTGCCGGCACCTTCGACGCCGCCGACCAGAAACTGGTCGCTCGCGCCGTCGAGACGGCACAATCGCTGGCCGCCCGCGCCGGCGACATCTTGCGCAACTTCGAAAGCGCCGACCAGCGGCTTGGCATGCGCATCGGCGAATCCGCCGAGGCACTCGCCGCCCGCGCAACCGACCTTGGCCGCATCTTCGATGCCGCCGATCAGCAACTGGTCTCGCGCATCGCCGAAGGCTCGGATGCTCTGTCCAGCCGTGCGTCCGAGATCGGCCGCATCTTCGACGAGGCCGACCAACGCCTGGTTTCGCGCATCGCCGACAGCTCTTCGACGATCGGCGAGCATGCGCAGACCATCGTCGGGGCTTTCGCCAGCACCGAGCAGAAGGTCGCCGACCGTGCGCGCCAGACCGGCCAGGAACTGGCAGTGCATGCCCGCGAAATCGAGCAGGCACTCGCCGGCGCCGACGAGCGTCTTGCGTCGACCGCGGCGGCCGCGGCCGCCCGTGTCGAGGAGCAGATCGCCAGCGTCGAGAACCGCCTCGCCCACACCACCGAAACAATTGGCCAGAGGCTCAACGAGCAGGTGTCGAGCGCCGAGGCACAGCTCGTTTCGCGCGCCAATGTGATCGCCGAGACCTTCACTGCTGTTGGCCAGCATATCGGCCAGAGCACCAACGATGCCGCCAAGACGATCGGCGCCAATACCCGCGAACTCAACACCATGCTCGCGGCGCGGTCTGCCGAGATGTCGAAGATCCTCGACGAAACCGCACGGCCTTTGGTCGAGCGCTTCGCCCAGGGCGGCTCGGAACTGCAAAAGAGCATGGAAGAGGTCACCGAACGCGCCACCGAGAAGCTGCGCAGCGAAAATGCCGCCCTGGTCAACGCGCTCGCCAACCGCACCGCGGAGACTCTGTCGGCGGTCGAAGGCGCCCGCTCGTCGCTGTCCGATAGTGTTGCCGATCTCATCGGCCGCATGACCAAGTCCAGCTCGCAGCTCGGTCAGCTGATCGAGCAGGCCGCGGTCAATCTTGGTCAGGTCGACGAACGCCTGACCGGCAGCACGCAGAGCTTCGCGGCGACAACCGAAAAGGCGGCGCAGACCTTTGCCAGCTCGGCGCGCCTGGTCGATTCGAACACCACAAGGCTGACGGAACTATCATCGTCGACCTTGCGCGAAGTGGCTTCGATCGCCACCAAGTTCGATGAACACAGCCGCCTGCTGGCCAGCGCCTCGGACCTGTTGGGCTCGGCCCAGAGCAACCTCGAGCACACGCTGGAAAGGCAGTCGTCGCTCGAAGACCTCGCGGTCGGCCTGGTCAAGAAGTCGGAAGATCTCGAAAGGGTCATGCGCTCGTTCGAAAACCTCGTCGGCCAGACGCTGCAGAACGCCGAAGGCAAGACCATGGAGTCGGCCGACAAGATCCGCAACGCCATCACCGACGTGGTCGATTCCGCCACCAAGCGCTTCGCCGACGCGACCGAGGAGATGCGGCGCACCGCGACCTCCATCAAGAGCGAACTCGATCTCACCCGCGCCGAGCTCAAGAAAGGCGTCATCGAGATGCCGGAAGAGGCAAAGGAATCGACCTCTGCGATCCGCCGCGCCGTCTCCGAGCAGATCAATGCCCTGAAGGAGCTCTCCGACATCGTCGCGAAGTCCGGTCGCGGCGGCGGGGACACCTCGGATCCACGCAATCTGCGCCCGGCACCGCAGGCGCCGGCAGCACGCCCTGCCGAACCGCCGCGTCGCGCGCCGGCACCGCAGCCGGAGCTTCGCACGCCCCCGGCGCCGATGGGCGGCACGGCGCTGCGCGGCACGCTCGATCTCGAGCGTCCGGCCGAGCCGCGCCAGCGTCCGGACGCCGGGGCCCGCACGCCACAGGGCGGCTGGGTGCGCGACCTCCTGACAGCGGCGTCGAACGATGCGGATCTCAGGCCGGCGGCAGCACCCTCGGCGCCCGTGGAAGCGCCGCGCCCGGCCCCTGCCCAGCGCTCGCCGCTGCATGTCGTGGAATCGCTGAACTCACTGTCCGTCGACATCGCACGGGCCATCGACCACGATGCTTCGATCGAGTTGTGGAACCGCTATCGGCGCGGCGAGCGGGACGTGTTCACGCGCCGGCTCTACACGCTGAAGGGCCAGCAGACGTTCGACGAAATCCGCCGCAAGTATCAGGGAGAGGCCGAATTCCGCGCCGCCGTCGACCGGTACTGCGACGACTTCGAAAAACTGCTCAAGGACGTCTCGCGCAACGACCGCGACAACATCATGGCGCAGACCTACCTGACCTCGGACACCGGCAAGGTCTACACCATGCTGGCCCACGCCAGCGGGAGGTTGCACTAGCCAGGAATTGAACAGGCGGGGCCACGGTCCCGCCTGCCTGGCTCCGTCGCGCTGAACCATTCACACCGGCGCCACGGGCTGATGGATGCGCGGATGGGCCCGCAGCGTAAGATCCGATTTCGGGGTAGCGCGAAGACCACAAGCGAAACCCGCTGCCTGACCCTCGCTAAAAGGGTGCTCACCGTGAGGACGGCAATCATATTCGACTGCGAATTTCTCTGCCTTGAGGGGTCGCAACGTCGGTTCTGGTGCGCGGCTCACGATCCCGACCCGGTCATCGCGCAGATCGGCGCGGTCAGGCTTGGTCTCGAAGACGACTTTCCGCTGCTCGCCACGCACAAGGCCTATATCAGGCCGATCGACCGGTTTGGTCGGAGATACGAACTCGACCCGTTCTTCACCCAACTGACCGGGATCACGCCAGACGACATCGAGACCGAAGGCGTTGCCCTGGCAGAAGCACTTGCCGGGGTCGATCGCTTTTCCGACGGTGCGCGGTTCTGGTCCTGGGGCAAGGACGAACTGAACATGATGGCCATCAGTTGCTATGTCGCCGGTATTCAGCCGTCCATCCCTGCCACCCGGTTCGACAACGCCGTCAAGCTGCTGATCGCTGCCGGGATGCCGATCGGGGATCTGGCGCGGACGCCGAGCAACAAGCTCGCGGACTATTATGGCGTCGAACACCCGCCATTGCAGGGACATGACGCGCTCGGCGACGCGTTGTCCGTGACCTACACGCTGCAGTATCTGATGAAGACCAGAAGGCTGCGGCCGGAAGCCTTCGAGCGCCTGTAGCTTGAGCGTCTGGCCGGATTCCGCTCAGATCACCGAATCCGTCCAGCGAACGATCTGCTTGGCGGCATCGCCGAAGGCACTGTCGAGCGCCTTGACATAGCCAGGATTGCCGCTGCCCGAAACAGGCGCGGACGCGGTGAAGCTCTTGGAGGCGCGCACCTCGCCGTTGCGATCGTTGAGCAAGCGCACGAACAGGTCGACCGCGGCATGTTCGCCACCATCGACACTCACTTCGAAGGAACGGATCTCGACGATCACCTGGTAGTCGATCGCCAGGCCCTCGCCCGGCTTGCCGACGCCGGCAAAGCTGCCGGAACGCTGGAAGGTCTCCGCCAGCCGCGCCTGCACGATCAGCGGCAGGCGGTCGGCCCATTGCGCACCCTTCAGATACTGGATCGAGCGGTCGGAAGGTTTGATGACGATGTTCTGGCTGTCCAGCGCCTTGAGCGCCGAGGGCTGGGCGATCAGAATTTGCTTGCGGCTATGGCCATGAGCGTCAACCGAGGGCGCCGAAAGCTCGAATGTGTCGAGCGGCGCAGGCTTGCCGCCCAGTACAGCACAGCCGGCAAGCGACAGCGCAAGCAGCGCCGCAGCCGGTGCCAATCCACCTGTTCTCACCCACACCGACTTCACGCGCGATCCCCGTTGTCCCCGGATCGTAAGATCAACCCGCATCCGCAGCTCATGTTCTTGGGGCGCGCCGACGCCGAAGTCAACGCCGCGCCCTGCCGTCGAATTGCCGAACCTCGCCATCGCCACCCGAAAGAATGCGCTGCGGATTGCGGCTGAGATCCGTGACTGCCTCCTCGATGCGGGTAATCGAGCGGCGGCTGTCCTGCACCAGCGCCTCGACATTCGACAGGCCCTGGCCCGAGAAGCGCGCGAGATTGTCGGTGATGACGCCAAGCCGCGCATTCAGCGTGTCGGCAACCTGCTTGAACGACTTCAGAGTATCCCGGGCGTCGGCCATCACGCCGTCGGCCTGCCCCGAGCCGAGCAAGGTGTCGACCTTGGCAAGGATGCCGTCGACGCGCACCGAGGCATCATTGAGCCGCTGCGCCAATTGCTTGGCGTCCTTGATCGTCTGGTCGATGTCGTCGGCGCGGTTGGCGAACTTGTCGGTTACCATTGCAATGTCGGCGGCGGCCTTGTTGGCGTTTTCGCTGGCCTTCTGGATGTTGGCCAGAGCCGTACGCACCTGCGCCGGGTCGACACCGTCGAGCACGCCGTCGACCTTGGCCAGCGTGCCTTGCGTCTGCTTGGCGAAATCATCGACGGACCCGACCGCCTTGTCGACATTCTTGATCACGCCGTCGAGCTGCTGCGAGGTCTGCTTGAGGTTCGCGGTCACCGCGTCGACATTGGCGACGATGCTCTTGATCTTGTCCCTGTCGACGGCATTGAGCAGGCCCTCCGCCGCTTTCAGCGTGCCGTCGAGCTTGCCGGACACGCCCTTCAGTTCGTCGGACAGCGCGCTGACGCTGGAGAGGAACTTGTCGATGCCGTCGGAATTCTTGGCCAGCGCATCGGAGAATGTCTGGACGTTCTGGACAGTCTGCGTCAGCGGCCCGCGAACATCTCTGGTGAAGCCCTCGAGTTCCGACAGCACCTTGTCGGCACGAGTGAAGATGTTCTGCGCCGTCTGCAGCAGATTGGTCACGGCGGAAGGGTTGGCGACGATCTCGGCGACCTTGCCTTCCTTCTCGGCCTGATCGAGGAGTTTCACTTCCTTGGGATCGGCGCCCTTGAGCTCGATATTGGCCTGCCCGGTCAGCCCGGCAAGCCCGATATCGGCTTGCGTCGACTTGGTGATCGGCGTCATCCGATCGATCTCGGTGTCGGCGATGGCGACAGTCGGATTGTCGACGTCGATATAGACGCGCTTGACGTCACCGACCTTGACGCCGTTGAACAGCACGAAGCTGCCGCGACCCAGACCGGAGGCCGAGCCAGGGATGCGCACGCGCAGCAGCGTCGTCTCGCCCCTGTCACCGATCGCCGCCGTCCAGTAGACGAAGCCGAACGCCGCCAGGATCGCAACCAGCGTAAAAATGCCGACAATGACGTAGTTGGCTCTGGTTTCCATTATTTCACTTATGGCTATGCACGTGCGGCAAGATCAAGTTGGCGGGCGCGTTTTCCGCGGAAATAGGATTTCACCCACGGTTCCTCGCTCTTCAGCATGTCGTCGATGGTGCCTTCCACCAATACTTTCTTCTTGCCGAGCACCGCCACGTGGTCACAAGCGGTAAACAGCGTATCGAGGTCGTGCGTGACCATATAGACGGTCAGATCCATGGTGTCGCGCAGCTTGACGACGAGTTCGTCGAACTCGGCGGCACTGATGGGATCGAGGCCGGACGTCGGCTCGTCTAGAAAGACGATATCCGGATCGAGCGCCAGGGCGCGCGCGAGTGCTGCGCGCTTGATCATGCCGCCGGAAAGTTCTGACGGGAATTTCTGCGCCGCGTCCGGCGGCAGCCCGACCAGCTCGATCTTGAGCAGCGCCAGCTCGTCCATCAGCTTCCTTGGCAGGTCGAGATATTCGCGCATCGGCACCTGCACATTCTCCTGCACGGTCAGCGCCGAAAACAGCGCGCCATGCTGGAACAGCACGCCAAGCCGCATGTCGATGCGCAGGCGCTCGCTATCGCTTGCCTTGTCGACGTCGACACCGAACAGCTTGATCGTTCCGGACTGCTTGGGCATCAGCCCGAGAATGGTGCGCAACAGGACGGACTTGCCGGCGCCTGAAGCGCCGACGAACCCCAGGATCTCGCCGCGCTTGATGTCGAGCGAAAGCTTGTCGAGGATCAGCTTGTCCTCAATGGCAACGGTGACGTCGTGCACCGAAAGGACGATCTCGTTCTCGTCCTTTTCCTCCGTCTTGATGCCGTTGCCCTTCGCCATTGTGTCAGAACGCGATCGCTGCATAGAACATGGCGAAAAGCCCATCGAGGATGATGACGACGAAGATCGACTTCACCACGGAGGCAGTCACGTGCTGGCCGAGCGATTCGGCGCTGCCGCCGACCTTCATGCCTTCGACCGAAGCAATCGTACCGATGATCATGGCCATGAACGGCGCCTTGATCAGCCCGGCGAAAATCGTGCTGAGATCAATGGCGACACGCAGGCGGTCGATGAATGCGGCGGGCGGGATATCCGAGKAGAGCCAAGCCGCGACAATGCCGCCGCCGAGTGCGGCGAAATTGGCGATGATCGKCAGGCACGGCAAGGCGATCACCAGCGCGACCAGCCGCGGAAAGACCAGGACGCCGATCGGATTGAGACCGATGACCTTCAGCGCGTCGACCTCCTCGCGCATCTTCATCGAGCCGATCTCGGCGGTGATCGCGCTGCCGGAGCGGCCGGCGATCATGATTGCCGTCATCAGCACGCCGAGTTCGCGCAGGATCAGCACGCCGACGAGGTCGACGACGAAGATGTCGGCGCCGAAATAGCTGAGCTGGTAGGCGCCTTGCTGGGCAACGATGGCGCCGACGATCGCCGACATCAGCACCACCACGGGAATGGCGCCGACGCCCATGCGGTCGATCTGGTTGAAGATCGCCGCCGGGTTGACGGCATGGCCACGGCCGAGCTTCATCTGCGCGCCGCGGATGGTGGCGCCCAGAATATTCATCGAGGCGAGGAAATCGTCACGCATCTCGTAGACGCGCCGGCCAACCGCCTCGAGGGCGCGAATGACGATATTGGGCGGCCGCGCCGGGCCCGATTCGGGTTCACGCCGGACAGCCTCGCCGACCGCGTCGAGCAGGATGGCGGCGATCTCGCTTTGGCCTTGCAGTCGGACCTCGACATTCTTCTTCTCGAAGGCGCTGACCAGCCGGTCGATTAACCAGGCGCCGGCGGTATCGATCTTCTCGATTTTCGAAAGATCGAGCACCAAAGTCTTGAAACCGTTTCGTTTCTCGATCTTGCGCATGTCGGCGTCGATCAGCGCCACAGCCCGTGTCGTCCAGATTCCGGAGAACGCGCAGCCGAGCACGCCACCTTCCTCGCCGACCGCGACGCGCGGTTGGTGGTCAGCCTCCGAGGCGGTGGTGCCGCTTGCGTCGCGCTTGCCGATGGTCAACATGACGTCCTGTTTAGCCTGATGGGTCCAACCTTGTCGATTTGCCGACAACCCTTCTGGCACAGCCGGAGCAGAAAAATATGGCGCGTGTCATTTCGGTTGAGGCCGAGCGTTTTCCAATCGCCGGCACCTTCACCATTTCGCGCGGCTCCAAGACCGAGGCCGAGGTCATCACATGCACGATCAGCCAGGATGGTCATAGCGGGCGCGGCGAGTGCGTTCCCTACAAGCGCTATGGGGAAACCATGGACGGCGTACACGCCGCGATTGAGGCCATGCGGGAGCGGATCGCCGATGGCATCGATCGGACTGCTTTGCTCGACGCCATGCCGGCGGGAGCCGGCCGCAACGCCGTGGACTGCGCGCTGTGGGACCTTGAAGCCAAGATCAGCGGCAAGCCGGTGGCAAACGAAATCTGGCCGGGGCCGGTGCGTGCACTGGAAACCGCCTACACACTGTCGCTCGGCGAAGCCGAAGCGATGGCGGCACAGGCCCGCGCCAATGCCGGCCGGCCGCTGCTGAAGGTCAAGATCGGCGGCGACAACGACATGGCCAGGATTCGCGCCGTGACGGAAGCTGCGCCTCGGAGCCGAATTATCCTCGATGCCAACGAGGGCTGGACCGACGACAACATCGTCGCGAACCTCGCTTTCGCGGCCGAGCGAGGCATTGCGTTGATCGAACAGCCCCTGCCCGCTGGCCATGACCAGATCCTGCGCCACATCGCCCATCCGCTGCCGATCTGCGCCGACGAAAGCGTGCATGAGGCGAAGGACCTGGAAACGCTGGTCGGCCTCTACGATGCCGTCAACATCAAGCTCGACAAGTCCGGCGGACTGACGGCGGCGCTCATGCTGCGCGACCGCGCCCGCGAGCTCGGTTTCGGCATCATGGTCGGCTGCATGGTCGGCACGTCGCTTGCGATGGCGCCGGCGGTGCTGCTGGCCCAGGACGCCGATTTCGTCGACCTTGACGGTCCGCTGCTACTTGCCCGCGACCGTCTGCCGGGTCTCGTCTACCAGGGATCGCTCGTCTCCCCCCCGGATCGGGCGCTTTGGGGCTGAGCGCGAGGCAAGCCCGATCAGCACCAGGCCGGCGATCGCGATCGGGATCATCACCAGGAAACCATCGACGCCGAGACGGTCATAGAGCGGGCCGGAAGCCAGCGTAACGGCGGCCATGAAGAAGCCGTTGAAGAAATAGGCGATGCCTTGCGCCGCACCCGTGCGCTCCTCGGAGACAGTCTCGGCGATCATTCTCTGCAGGCCGATGAGCACCATGGCAACAGACACCGAGTGCAGTGACTGCACGGCGAAGAAGCCGGCGACGCCGAGCCCGAGCGGCCAGACCAGTGGAAATATGATCCAGCGCACGATGGAGCCGACGGCGGCGATCACCATCACCTTGACGACCGACACGGAAGCGAAAATGCGGTTGAAAAACAGAAACATGCAGACTTCGGACACCACGCCCCATGCCCACAGCAGGCCGACAACGGAATCGCTGATGCCGATCGATTTCCAGTAGATGGAAACAAAACCGTAAAGGAAGGCGTGGCTGGCGGTAATGATACCGACACCGAAGGTGAAGTAGAGGAAATAGGCATTGAACAGGCTGGGGGCCGCGTGCTGGATCTCCGCGGCCGACAACGGCGAAGCCTTGCGCGGGCGCCCCATGCGCGGCGCCAGCAGCCCGGCGACGAGCGCCGCGCCGAGCGCCAGGACGATTATCACCGGAACGGCTTGAGGTCCGGTGGCCGCCAGGATGAAGCCGCCCGCGACATTGGCGCAGAGATAACAGATCGATCCCCATTTGCGCATACTTGCATAGTTCGAGCCGAAGCGGCGCACGCCCGAAAGCGCCAGCGAATCGGCGATCGGCGAATGCGGCGTCCAGACGACGGTGAGCGCCAGCGACACAGCCAGCACCATCGCGTAGGTCGGCGTGAGGAAATAACCCGCCGAGAGCAGCAGGGAGGCTGCCACCAGCGCAACATAGACATTGGCGCGGTCCCTCGCCCGATCGGCGAGCGTCGTCAGCAGTGGCGTGGTCACCACGCGCAGGAACATTGGCGCGGCTAGGATGACGGCGATCTGCTCGGCGTGAAATCCCTTGGCCTGCAGCCAGAGCGGGAAATAGGGCAGATGCGTACCGAGCGAGATGAACAAGGTGCCGAAGATCAGGCTCATGCGCAGTTCGAAATGGCGCGGCTTGACGAGCTGTTCTGGCGAAAGCGGCGGCAGGGGCATGAATCGATCCAATTACGCCGCGCTCGATCAGCCGACGACGTGGATCGATCCCTTAACATGGCGGAAAACCGGGCGAAACCGGCTGGACCAATCGATTGACGCTTAAAGTCGTCGCGGCCTTTGAGTCAGGCCGCCTGCCCTACCCGATCGTCGATGAGCATCGGGATGAAAGGCTCGTCAAACGCCTCCGGCAGCACCTGCGCCCAGGTCAGGATTTCCATCCGGCCATCGAAATGCTCGACCACAGCCGTGCAGCTTTCCACCCAGTCGCCGGTGTTGATGTAGCGCACGTCATCGAAATTCTCGATCGCGGCATGATGGATATGACCGCAAATGACGCCGTCGACATGTGACCGGCGGGCTTCCTCGGTCAGCACGGTCTGGAACGAGCCGATGAAGTTGACCGCCTTCTTGACCTTGACCTTGGCCCAGGACGAGAACGACCAGTAAGGCAGGCCGAGCAATTGGCGCAGCCGCGTCACCACGCGGTTGACGATCATCGCCGCATCATAGGCGTGATCGCCGAGATAGGCGAGCCAGCGCTGATTGTGGACGACGGTGTCGAACTGGTCGCCATGGATGACGAGCAGGCGCTTGCCGTCGGCGGTTTCATGG
>NZ_PNOT02000087.1 GCF_002879535.1 Mesorhizobium intechi | reverse complement strand
TCCGTAAGCTTTGCCGTCATTTTCGGCTCTACCCTGAAAGCTGGATGAAAGGTTGGTACCATAACTCTTGTCCGGCGCCCCCATATTGTCGCGCAAAGGCGATGGGAGAGAGAGGGGCGCGGGAAACGAACAAAGGGAAGAGGCCATGTCGCTCGCGCGAATTCTGCTTGATTCAGCCGCCACAACCGCACTCGTCGCCACCATGGCCTTGTCCGCGCCGTCCGTGCACGCCGCCGACAAAATTTCCATCATGGTCGGCGGCTACGAGAAGCAGATTTACCTGCCAGCCAAACTGACCGAAGCACTCGGTTACTTCAAGGACGAGGGTCTCGACGTCGAGTTGCTGAATGAGCCGGCCGGGGTCGACGCCGAAAACGAGATGCTTGCCGGTGCCGTGCAAGGAGTTGTCGGCTTTTATGATCACTGCATCGATCTGCAGGCCAAGGGCAAATTCGTCGAATCCATCGTCCAGTTCAGCCAGGCGCCGGGCGAGGTCGAGCTCGTTTCAACCAAGCATCCCGAGATCAAGTCAGCCGCCGACTTCAAGGGCATGAGCCTTGGCGTGACCGGTCTAGGCTCATCGACGAATTTTCTCACCGAATATCTTGCCGTCAAGAACGGTTTGAAGCTCGGCGAATTCACCTCGGTTCCGGTCGGCGCCGGAAACACCTTCATTGCCGCCATGCAGCAGGACAAGATCCAGGCGGGCATGACGACCGAGCCGACGATCACGCGGCTGCTGAAGACTGGGGAGGCCAAAGTCCTTATCGACATGCGTACGATAGAAGGCACCAAGGCCGCTCTCGGCGGCACCTACCCGGCCGCCTCCCTCTATATGCAGACAGACTGGGTCGACGCGCACAAGGACATCGTGCAGAAGCTGGCCAATGCCTTCGTCAAGACGCAGAAATTCATCAACACGCATAGCGGCGCCGAGATCGCCGACAAGATGCCGAAGGACTACTATGTCGGCGACAAGGAAGGCTACGTGAAGGCCCTCGATGCCGGCAAGGCAATGTTCACTCCCGACGGGATCATGCCTGAAGGTGGGCCCGAGACGGTGCTGACTGTTCTTTCAACTTTCAAGAAGGAACTGCAGGGCAAGCAGATCGACCTTGCCAAGACCTACACCTCGGAATTCGTCAAGAACGCCAAGTAGCAGACTGGTACCGGCGCGATGAACGACATCGCGCCGGTACCCGCCAGTTTTTCACGTCCGGCGGCCTTGGGGCCGACGGCGGGCGTCTGCTCTTTTACAGGAGGTCCACCATGGCCATTGAAAAAAATGTACCGGCGATCGAGTTGATCAACGTCAGCCGGCGTTTCCTTTCACCCACCGGCAAATCGCTGACGGCACTGCGCGACTTCACCATGACCGTACAGCGCGGGGAATTCGTCGCCGTTGTCGGCCCGACCGGCTGCGGAAAGTCCACCACACTCAATCTCGTGACGGGGCTGGCAAGCCCAAGTGCCGGCGAGGTTCGTGTCATGGGCGCGCCGGTCAAGGGGATAGACCCGCGTATCGGCTTTGTTTTCCAAAGCGATGCCCTGTTTCCGTGGCGAACCGTGATCGACAACGTGATGGCTGGTCCGCTCTTTCGCGGCAAGGCGAAGTCCGAAGCCATGGCCGCGGCCCGAGACTGGCTGGGCCGCGTCGGGCTGTCGCGATTCGAGCAGCATTATCCGCACCAGCTTTCAGGCGGTATGCGCAAGCGAGTGGCGTTGGCGCAGACTTTCATAAACGGTCCGGAAATCCTGCTCATGGACGAGCCGTTTTCAGCTCTTGACGTCCAGACTCGCGTGCTGATGCATGAGGAGCTGCTGCGCCTTTGGTCCGAAGCAAAGGCTTCCGTTGTCTTCGTAACCCATGACCTGGAAGAGGCGATCGCCTTGGCCGACAAGGTCTATGTCCTGACCGCCGGGCCGGCCACCGTGAAGTCGGTCTACACGATCGACCTGCCGCGCCCGCGCGTCGTCGCCGACATCCGTTACGAACAAAGCTTTATCGATTACTCGCGCACCATCTGGGCCGACCTCAAGGAAGAGGTCGAGACCAGCTATGCGCGCGCGGCAGCCTGAGGAGGAAAGCCATGACCGATGCCGCAATCGACATCAGAGCAGGCGCTTTCAAGCCTGGCACTTCCGACGCGGAAATCGAGGCGGCCGCGGCAAGAGCATCACAGCGCCGCCGCCGCACCGTCATATTCTGGCGGGTCGCCATCCTGGTCGCCTTTCTAGGCCTTTGGGAGATTGCCGCGCGCTTGGCGTGGATCGATCCGTTCTTCTACGCGATGCCGAGCGCGATCGCGGAGCGGCTCTATGAATGGACGACGGAAGGAACGTCCGAGGGACCGCTCTGGTATCATCTCTATGTTACCATGGAGGAGTCGGTCATTGGCTTCGTGACCGGCTCGGTGGCTGGCATCATCATCGGTGTCGCGCTCGGTCGCAACCGCATGGCCGCAGACATTTTCTCCATCTACATCAAGGTGATCAATTCCATCCCTCGCGTGGTTCTGGCACCGATCTTCATCATGATCCTCGGCCTTGGCCTCGCTTCGAAAGTGGCGCTTGCCTTCGTCATGGTTTTCTTTGTCGTCTTCCACAATGCATTCCAGGGCGTGCGGGAGGCCGACAGGGCAATGATTGCCAATGCCCGTATCCTCGGCGCCTCCAACTGGCAGTTGACGCGCTCGGTGATCGTCCCTTCGGCGATGAGCTGGATCTTCGCCAGCCTGCATGTCAGCTTCGGCTTTGCCATCATCGGTGCGATCGTCGGCGAATTCGTCGGCTCGCGCTATGGCATCGGGCTGCTGATCAATATCGCCAAGGGATCCTTCGACGCCGCCGGCATGTACGCCGCCATCGTCATCGTCATGGTGGTGGCACTCGGCGCCGAATATCTGATGACCATGGTCGAGGATCGCCTGGCGAAATGGCGTCCCCAGCCGCTGCATGAGACGCAATGAGCGACGGCATGGGCTAGCTGCTTGCCAGCGGCAACCTGACGTCAATCACCAGACCGCCGGCCGCGCCATCCCGCAGGGTGACGCGGCCGCCGGCGTTTTCGACCACCTCGCGCACTATGGCGAGCCCCAGCCCGCTGCCTTCTTCGGTCGAGCCGGCGATGCGGTAGAAGCGCTCGAACACGTGATCCCGCTCTTCCGCTGGAATGCCAGGCCCGTCGTCGGTGACCGTCAGCATGGCTTCGCCATCAACGGCCGCCAGCCTCACGGTGACGCTGCCACCTGACGGGGAGTAGCGCAGCGCATTGTCGACGAGGTTGACGATCATTTCGCGCAGCATGGTGCCGTCGCCGATTACCGGGACGGGGCCGGCCTCCTCGAGGCCGAGATCGACGTTGCGGCTGACGGCAATCGGCGCATGGGTTTCCAGAACCTGGCGAGCCGCTTCGGTCAGGTCGACACGGTCGGCGCGGGGCCGCCGGCTACCCGGCTCGGCTCTCGACAAGGTCAGCAGTTGTTCGGCAAGCCGTGCCAAGCGACCGGAGCTTGCCTGCAGGGCCACCAGCGCCTCGTGGCGGGCATCCGGGACGGTTTCTCGCAGCGCGTAGCTTGCCTGCGTCGACAGTAGCGCCAGCGGCGTGCGCAACTGGTGCGCGGCGTTGGCGACGAAGCGGCGTTGCGACGCCATCTGGGCCCGCACGCGTGCCATATAGGCGTTGAGCGCATCGATCAGCGGGCGGATTTCGCTTTGGGCGCCCGGCACATCGACCGGGTCGAGGTCGCTGCGTTTCGGCGAACGCACCGCGTCGCGCAGCCTGATGAGCGGCGCCAGGCCTCGATGCAGGCCAAGGAGCACGAAAAGGCCGGCGATCGCCACCAGCGCCAGCTGCTGGGCAAAGGCGCCAAACCAGAGTCGCCGCACCATCGCGTCGTGTCCGGCAAGGGTGACGCCGACGGTAACCGATATCGGCGAATCCTCGCCGGCGCCGACCACGCCCTGGCTGAAGGTAAGCAGTCGCAGCTGGTGGTCGCGATAGGTTGTCTCGGTGCTGGACGGCGTCAACGCGTCCGGAAGATTGGGATAGCCGGTCAGCAGGCGCCCTCTAGCAGTCTTGACATGGTAGTAGACGCTATCGCGGTCGCCCGTGTCGAACATCTCGATCGCTGCTGGCGGTATCGTGGCATCGAGCACGCCGTCGGTCATGGCGACCTGCTCGGCGATGGTCCGCGCCGAGCCGAGCAGCATTCGGTCGGTGACCAGGTTAGCGGTGGCCAGCGCGCTGCCATGGCTGGTCCACAGATTGATGGTGGCGAGTCCGGCCAGCGGCAGCACCACCCATGCCAACAACTGCAGGCGGAGGCTATTGATCTTCATGCCGCAGAAGATAACCGAGGCCACGCAAGGTGGCGATCTGGACCCGCGACCCTTCGAGCTTCTTGCGCACGCGGTGCACATAGATCTCGATCGCGCTGGGGTCGGCATCGGTCTCGAAATCATAGATCGCCGCCGAAAGTGCCGCCTTGCTCACCGTGCGCCCGGCCTTCACCATCAATTGCTCCAGCACCGCATGTTCGCGAGGCGTGAGCGCCAGTGGTTCGCCGGCCAGCGAAAACAGCCTTGTGTTGGTGTCGAACACGAGATCGCCGCAGGCGACCACAGGCGCGGTGCGGTCATTGGCGCGTCGCAGCTGCGCCCGGATCCGGGCCTCGAGCTCCTCGATCTGGAATGGCTTGGCCAGATAGTCGTCGGCGCCTTCGTTGAGGCCCTTGACCCTGCCGTCGAGGCTGGCATTGGCGGTCAGCACGATCACCGGCACCCGGTTGCCGCGCGCCCGCAGCATGCGCAGCACCTCCAAGCCGCCCATGCGTGGCAGCGCCAGGTCGAGGATGACGAGCGCATGGTCGCCCGCCGCCAGCGCGTGCTCGACATCCTCGCCGTCATGGACGATGTCGACCACATAATTCGCCTGGCGCAGGGTCTTACCCAGCCAGTCGGCCAGTTCGCGATTGTCCTCAACAAGCAGCAGTCGCATATCTAGACAGTCCAGATCCCATTTGCGGCCTTCCAGCGGATCGCCTTGGCCTGATGGCCGCGTACCCCTGATCTCTCCTAGATGAGCGACAGTATCGATCTCAACGCAAGACAAATGCGGTCTTGGCGAGGGGCAACAGCAGTCCCATGCAGCTTCAAGTCGGTCTTTTCTGACTCGTAGATCGAACCGAACGGTTCGGTTCTGATTGACAGATTGTACCGCAAACGGTGAACAAT
>NZ_PNOT02000015.1 GCF_002879535.1 Mesorhizobium intechi | reverse complement strand
GCCCTGATCGGCGAAATAATGCGTCACGCCGGCGGCGAGCCCGCCACCGCCGACGGGCAGCATGATGATGTCGGGCATGCGCGCATCCGGCATCTGGTCCGCGATCTCATTGGCAACCGTCGCCTGGCCCTCGATAATGTCCTTGTGGTCGAAGGGGGGCACCATGTGGGCGCCCGAGCTTTCCGTGAATTCGAAGGCGGCGCGATAGCAGTCGTCGAAAAAGTCGCCGACCAGCCTGATCTCGACGAAATCGCCGCCGAACAGCCTGGTCTTGTCGATTTTCTGCTGCGGCGTCGTCACCGGCATGAACACCACGCCCTTTTTGCCGAAATGGCGGCAGACGAAGGCAAAACCCTGGGCATGGTTGCCGGCCGACGCGCAGACGAACAGTTCGGCCTGGTTGCCCGCGGCAAGCGCCTTGCGGAAGAAGTTGAAGGCGCCACGGATCTTGTAGGAGCGCACCGGGCTCAGATCCTCGCGCTTCAGCAGTACCCGGGCGCCGGTCTTCTTCGACAGGTAGTCGTTTTCCTGTAGCGGCGTTTCCGGAAAGATCTGGCGGATCGCGGCGGCCGCTGTGGCGACGCGGGAGGAGAAACTGTTCATCGGAAAGCCACCTTGTGCCGCATGTCCGCGCGGACCCCTGTCATCAACCTGGCCGCACGGCGTCTGTTTATTGCGCGCTGATCTCTCACAGCCGATCCTGCCTATGGCATATCCGGCCCCGCAACGCCATTGTCGGGTCGCGTCCAGCTCTGTTCAGCCACAATTCGTCTAATAGCCGCAAGCGCTTGTACCCATTTGTTCATGCCGTGGTATCGACTGGTCACGAAATCGGAGCGACGCGTGTCTTCGAGGCCGATGTACCCGGCATCCGCCTCGAGCGGAGGATGTTTTCCCGGCTTTTGCTCGGCCACTTTGGCTTTCGCGCAACAGTATGCCGGCCTAAACCAGGCGCCGACCACATTTCGGCTGGACACGACTTAGTTCTGCCGCACTCTCCCTGTCCGGGAGGTGCAGCGGGGGTAGATGGGCCTTTTGGCCAGAGTGGAAATTTCAGACGTGCCTTTGAAGAAGATCGTTACTGTTTGTCTCGCCTTGCTCGTCGCCGGCTGCGCCGGCCCGCAAACACAGGAATTGCTAGGCAGCGCCATCGTCGCCGCGCCGGTGACGGAAATCGCCGGCAACCACTCGATCTTCATCGCCACGACACGCAAGAAATCCGACGACCCCAACAAGGTTTTCGACGGCGAGCGATCGGCGACGCTGAATTATGCCCGCGTCAACGTCACCGTTCCGGGGGTCCACACGACCGGTCAGATCGAACGGCGCTCCCGCGGCAAGTCGGATGACCCGGCCAAATATTTCATGGCCTCCGAGGTTGTCGGCTACGACACGCAACCGAAATTCTCCAGCGCGCTCAATGCCGATATCTCGGCGCGCGGCGGCCGCGTCATGGTCTTCGTGCACGGCTACAACACCGGTTTCGACGACGCGGTCTACCGTCTCACCCAGATCGTCCACGATTCGGGCTATCCAGGCACGCCGATGCTGTTTTCCTGGGCATCGGGCGCCAAGACGACCGACTATGTCTATGACAAGGAAAGCGCCAGCGCCGCACGCGACCAGCTCGAAGTGACATTGCGCATGCTGCAGCAGTCCGGTGCGCGTCGCATCGACATTGTCGCGCATTCGATGGGAACCTGGGTGACCATGGAAACCCTGCGCCAGATGGCCATCAGCGGCGACCGCGACCTCGGCGGCAAGCTCGGCGACGTGGTTCTGGCCTCGCCGGACATCGATGTCGACGTATTCAAGAGCCAGATGCGCCGCTATGGCAAGCCCGACAAGCCGTTCATCCTGCTGTTGTCCGACGACGACCGCGCGCTGAGGCTTTCCGGCCTGATCGCCGGTTCGCGGCCACGCGTCGGCGACTACAAGGACGCCGCCGATCTTGCCTCCTACGGCGTGACGGTGGTCGATCTCTCCAAGGTCAAGGGCAGCGACAGCTTCAACCATACGAAATTCGCGGACAATCCGGCCTTGGTGAAGATGATCGGCCAACGGCTGCGCGAGGATGACGGGTTTGCCAGTGATCGGGACGTGACCGACCGCATCAGCCTGCTCGCCCAGTAGATGCAGCGGCGCGAATTTGGCCGTGCCTGTTCACCATTCGCGAGGTATCGGCCCACTTTGAACTGGACCGGGCCGGTCTCTGGCTCTATCGCAATAGCGGTGACGTCATGCTCTTGACGTCCCCCTTTACGGGAGCCGGCGCTTGAGCTTGCGCTTGAACAGTTTCGTCGTGGCGTTGACGCTCGCCCTTGCCGGCTGTGCCGGTCAGAACACGCATGATCTGCTCAACAGGACGACGGTCTCGGCACCAGCCTCCGACATCGCGGCCTCGCACGAGATTTTCGTCGCCACCACCCGCCAGCAGGCGACCAAGGATCCACGGCAGGTGTTTGACGGCGATCGCTCGTTGACCACCAGCTACGCCCGTGTCGACGTCACCGTGCCGAAAGTCCATCAGGTCGGCGCCATCGAACGGGCCAAGGGTTCGGCGAACTCGAACCCGGCAAAACAATTCACCGCCACCAATGTCGTCCACTATGGGGATGCCTCGCAATTCGCCAAGGCGGTCGGCGCCGACATCGCCATGCGTGGCGATCGCGCACTGGTGTTCGTGCACGGCTTCAACAATGGCTTCGACGACGGCATCTACCGGCTGACGCAGATCGCCCACGACACGAAGTATCCCGGCACGCCGGTGCTCTTTTCATGGGCGTCGAGTGCCAAGACGACGGGCTATATCTACGACAAGGACAGCGCCAACGCCGCTCGCGACGATCTCGAAGCGACGCTCAGAATGCTCGCCAAGACACGGGTCAAGAGCATCGACATCATCGCCCACTCGATGGGAACCTGGCTGACCATGGAGGCGCTGCGCCAGCTCGCCATCACTGGCGACCGCGATCTCGGCGGCAAGCTCGGCTATGTCGTCCTGGCTTCGCCCGACATCGATGTCGACGTGTTCAAAAAGCAGATGATGCGTTACGGCAAGCCGGACAAGCCGTTTGCCGTGCTGCTGTCCGGCGATGACCGGGCACTCAAATTGTCTTCACTTATCTCCGGCGACAAGCCGCGTGTCGGCGACTATGGCAATGCGGCCGATCTCGCCAGCTACGGCGTGTCCGTGGTCGACCTGACCAAGATCAAGGGCGGCGACGGTGGCCTCAACCACGCCAAATTCGCCGACAATCCCATCCTGGTGCAACTGCTCGGCGATCGCCTGCGCACCCCTGCCGGCCTGGCCTCCGACGAACCCGATCCGGCGCAGCTCAACAATCTCGGCCAAGGCCTCGGCAAGGCCGTCGGTTCGGTCGCCGAGGTGGTCATTACCACGCCGTTCAAGGTGCTGACCATCGTCACCGGCGGGTGAGCCAGTCACCCGCGTCGGGGGTGGTCTAGACGAAGAGGTCGACCTTCTGGAACGTCGTCACGTCGATCAGGCCGACGTCGGAAATCCTCAGCTCCGGAATAACCACCAGCGCCAGCAGCGAGTGCTGCATGTAAGCATTGTTCAGGGAACAGCCCATCTTGCGCATCGCCTCGGTCAGTTTCTCGGCCTTGGCGGCGACGATCTCGGCGCGCTCGTCCGACATCAGGCCCGCGATCGGCATTTCGACCAGCGCCAGTTCCTTGCCCTTCGAGAAAAGCACGACGCCGCCGCCGACTTCGCCCAGCCGATTGACCGCCAGGGCCATGTCCTGCTTGTTGGTGCCGACGCAGATGATGTGGTGAGCGTCATGCGCCACGCTCGAGGCCATGGCGCAATCGCCCATATAGCCGAAGCCGGAAACGAAGGCGTTGGTGACGCCGCCCGTACCCCTGTGCCGCTCGACCAGCGCGATCTGGCAGACGTCGTTGCGGCGGTCCATGGCGACCAGCCCGTCCTCGACCGGCAGATCCGCCTCCAGCGCCCGTGTGGGCGCCTGGTTCTCGATGACGCCGATGACGCGCACTCGCACCTCGTTGGCGCCCTTGGGAGCCGTGATGTCGAAATCGCCGGCACTGAGCTTCTTGCCCAACTTGACGGTGTTCTTCGCCGTCTTCGGGTAGTCGTAGGCCGGAATGTCGATGTCGAGCCTGCCACTCTTGGCGAGCCTGACACCGCGCGCATAAACCTCATCGATGGTCATTGCGGCGAGGTCGGAGACAATCAGCAGGTCGGCCAACCGTCCCGGGGCGATCGAACCGATTTCGCGTTCCAGCCTGAAATGCTGGGCAGTGTTGATCGTCGCCATCTGGATCGCCGTCACCGGCTTCAGTCCCTGCTGGATGGCGTGGCGCACCACCCGGTCCATGTGGCCTTCATGCACCAGCGTGCCGGAATGGCTGTCGTCGGTGCACAGGATGAAGTTGCGCGGATCTATGCCGCCTTCGGTCACCGCCTTGATCTGCGAGGCGACATCGTACCAGGCCGAACCCAGCCGCAGCATCGCCTTCATACCCTGGCGGACACGGGCGATGGCATCTTCCGCGCGCGTACCTTCGTGGTCGTCCTCGGGGCCGCCGGCGACATAGCCATGGAACGGCAAGCCAAGGTCGCGCGAGGCATAGTGGCCACCCACCGTCTTGCCTGCACGAACCGTCGCGGCGATCTCGCCCGACATGACAGGATCATTGGCGGCGACGCCTGGAAAATTCATCACTTCGCCGAGCCCGATGATGTTTTCCCAGGTCATGGCCTCGGCAACATCGGCGACGGTAAGCTCGGCGCCGGCATGCTCCAGCCCCGGTGCCGACGGCACGCAGGACGGCATCTGCACATGCACGTTGATGGGCATCGCCACGGCCTCGTCATGCATCAGCCGCACGCCCGGCAAGCCCAGCACATTGGCGATCTCGTGCGGATCGATGAACATCGACGTGGTGCCGTGCGGGATGACGGCGCGGCAGAACTCGGTCACGGTCACCATGCCGCTTTCGACATGCATGTGCGCGTCGCAGAGGCCGGGCACCAGATAGCGCCCGCCGGCGTCGACCACCTTGGTGCTCTGGCCGATGGCGTGGCCGGCATTCGGTCCACAATAGGCGAAGCGGCCGCCGGCAATGGCGATGTCGGTGCCGGCGATGATCTCGCCGGAGTGAACGTTGACCCAGCGGCCATTGCGGATGACGAGATCGGCGGGCTT
>NZ_PNOT02000310.1 GCF_002879535.1 Mesorhizobium intechi | reverse complement strand
GTATACGCCGGAGCACGCGGGCGAATGTTGCCACCATCTTCGCCCTCAGCCTGCCGATCGTCGTCGGCGCGGCCGGCTTTGGCGTGGAGACCTCCTACTGGTACTACAACAGCCTGAGACTACAGGCGACGGCCGATGCCGCGGCCTATGCCGGCGCGCTCGAACAGATCTCGGGTTCCGACAAGCCGACGATCATCGGGGCCGCGACGCAGTCGGCAGCGACGAACGGGCTAGGCTCGGGCACGATCGTCGTCAACACGCCACCGGCGTCCGGACCGAATACGGGGAAGAAGGCTGTCGAGGTCATCGTCGCCCAGAACCTCAACCGGATGTTCACCTCGATCTTCACGCAGGGTCAGGTGCCCGAGCAGGCGAGGGCGGTGGCGCTGATCACCAACGCTTCAAAGGCCTGCATGCTGGCGCTCGATCCATCCGCTTCGCAGGCGGCGCTGTTCTCAGGCAACACCACCGTGAAGGTCATCGGCTGCTCGGTGATGTCCAACTCGATTGCTTCGGACGCCATCAAGCTGCAGGGCTCGGCGGGCCTGCAGGCTGACTGCCTGATATCGGGGGGTGGTGTCTCGCTCAGCAATCCCGTGACGACCGTCTGCGCGGCGCCCATCACCCAGGCTCTGCCGGCCGCCGATCCATTCGCGGACCTGCCCGCTCCCGTGGCTTCGAACCCCTGCCAGAACGCAAACAAATCCACCCTTGGCCCCGGTACTTATTGCAACGGGCTCAGCCTCAGCGGCACCGTCACGCTGCAGCCCGGCGTCTATGTCATCCAGAGTGGCGATTTCAAAGTTAATGCGAATGCCAATGTCTCCGGTGACGGCGTCACCATCTACCTCGCCGGCGGTTCGCGCGTCTCGATGAACGGCAACGCCACCGTCTCCCTGAGTGCGCCGACGTCCGGCACCTATTCCGGCGTTCTGATGTATGGCGACAGAACGAGCACCGGCGGGCAGAGCACCTTCAACGGCACGGCGAGCTCGCTGCTGACAGGCGCACTGTATTTCCCCAAGCAGCAGGTGAATTATCTCGGGAATTTTTCCGGCAAGAATGGGTGTACCCAAGTGGTTGCGGACCTGATCCAATGGTCCGGCAATTCAACCATCAACCAGGATTGCACGAGCCTGGGGATGCGCGACATTCCGGCGACGCAGTCCGTCGCGCTGGTCGAGTAGGCGCCCGTGGAGCGCCGATCAAAACCGATCCTTGGCGACGATACGGGTGTTGCAGCGGTCGAGTTCGCGATGGTCCTGCCTTTCCTGTGCGCGGCGCTGCTCGGTATCATCGACGGCTGGTCCTATGTGACGAGCTCCCTGTCGATGCGCGCCGGTGTGAAGACCGCCGCGAACCTGATCATGGAAGGATCGACCAATGATACGGCGACGCAGGCGGTTGCCATTTCGAGCTGGGAGAAACGGCCGGCCGACGGCCAGGTCGCGGGACGACCGTGGTCGACGCCTCCACTCTGTGCAGCGGGCCAAAGGTGCCGTCAGTCTATGTTCAGATACAGGCATCGGCCACCTGGACGCCGCCCTTCACCTTCGGCGTCTTCTCGGCTTCCAGCGCCATCGGCCATCTGGAGGTGATCCGTGTTCGCTAGGGCGTCTCAACGCTTCGCGCAAATGGCGAAACGCCCTAGCTCCTTGTTCTGCCGCGATTCCCAAGCGAATGCGCTGCGCGCTTTTCCCGGTTCACGCTTTTCCTCGACTTGCGCCAGAGGAAGCGCCTTCCGGCGAGATCGATCGGGCGGGTCCGGGTTGGAGTTCGCGCTGATCGCTCCGTTCCTCGTCATACTGCTGTTCGGGATCTTTGCCTTGGGCTGGTCGATGCATTCGGTGTCCAGCGTGCGCTATACACTGGAGACATCGTCGCGCTCGCTGCAGCTTCAGAACACGCTGACCCAGGCCGACATCCAATCGATCGCCACGCAGAAACTGCAGGCCTTGGGTTTGAAGGATGTGAACGTGACGATCGCCATCGACCCGGCAAGCGGCGGTTTCCGCATGGCACATCTGACCGCTACCTATGCCTTCGTCGTCGATTTTCCTTACCTCGACACCTTTCCGATCAACTACGCCACAACCGTCACCGTGCCGCTGGTCGGCGGCTAATCATACGGCGCTGACGCGACCTTCCGCGTTTCAGCCGGCATGGTCCAGCAGTCTTATTGTGGTGTCACGGCGATGTTCGGAATTGGCACGGTCGATGCCTTCCACGGTGATCGCGTAGGTTCCATTCTCGATCCTTCCAATCCAGCCTTTGGCTTTCAGGTACCAGAGATGAAACTCAAGATGTTCTCGTGGACAGCCGGACAAACGTTCGATTTCTGTATCGCCAATGCCGGGATTGTTTATGTCTTGCCGGCGTTTGACGTAGAGCAGCGAGAGCAATTTCGCTTGAATGGCGACATCGCGTTCGATGGTTGTGTTGTTGCTGGCTTCCCCAACCAACTCCGTTCGCAGATTCAAATGGTCTTTGTGCTGGATGTCGTACCGCGCGCGCTTCACAGGATCCTTGAGCACATTGTGGGCTTCCAGGATTTCGCTGAACCGTGATTCATCGCCGGTGTCCTGATTGTCCGGATGGTAGCGCATGGCAAAATAGCGGAATACCCGTTCTATCGTTTCCGAGTTGGCGTTCGGGCTGATTTCCAGGAGTTCGTAGTAATCAACGAACAAGATGATGCCCCCACAACTTCGCTATAGCGCACACCGTCGAGAGCATGACTGCTGAAGGCAAGGAACGACAGTCCTCAACTTGCGCCTTGGATCGGCGCGAACCGAAGTTGGTCGACAGAATCCGCGCGTGACATTGCAATCAGCCGCGCAACGTCCAAGGCGGCCAGAATGATGAAAACAGCCGTGAGGTTGAGCAAGGCGGGTGCTGCAAAAATGCTCCCGCTCGGATCACAGCAGCTCAGTTCCATGGCGCTCTACCCCTTCAGCGACCTGATGGTTTGGATAATGATCCGGCTCTATGAGGAACACAAGTGTTTGCTAATAAGATGGTTGATGCGGTTGTTCCGGGACTCAAGGCAAGGGCGGCTGAGATATTCGGCGAATAGAGGGTTCACTGCACGAAAGTCCGATACGGCAACCCTACCGAAAGTTGCCGCCTCGAGCGCGAGCGGGACAAGGAGGCGGCGCTACGGCGATGCCGCTGCCGCGCAGGAGCGCATTGGCCGCTCTGGCGCGCGGGCGCCCGAGCGGGCCGGACGATGCGGCCGCGCAACTTGCGGCGACCGGTCCTTCTGTCCCGTAATGGATCAATTGTCGGTGGCACAACAATTGCATTGTCAGCAAAGCCGGCTGTTGGGTCCGGCAATCGGGGCGAGGTTGGGGCAGGCCTCGCCGCTTCGCAAATGGAGCGGCGAGGTTTCTGCGTTAAGCAGATTGCAGGGTGTAGCCAGAGACACAGAGACTGGCCATGGGCGGGCGCCAGGACGCTCGGGAGAGCGCCAGAGGGAAACGCGCGCTGGTTATGCCAACTAGGCAGCTTAACGCCTCACCTAAGGATAAAGTACAGCGGAACGAGTATCGAGAATGCCGCGATAGCGGTCAGAAAGATGTTTGTGGTCATGAGCCCCCGCTCGGAATTTCACGACCATCTCATATTCAATTCGCCAAAAATGCAAATGGACTCGCGGCCGCCCATTCATTGACAGGACCGGCGCGGCCGCCCGCGGCTGTGTAGGCCAACAGGCGTCCGAGGTTCCACGGCAGTGCGGCCCGGCACCCTATAGATTGGGATGTGAATAGGACGCCGGGCCTAACCGACTGGCTGTTTTGTGAGCAATAGCGACGCCGGCTGGTCAATATATGTGCTCATGCTAATGTAATTGCAGCATACAAATGAAGGAGCAGCCTTGCCGGGAGGAAATGATGTCGATCCGCGACGAACTGCAGGAGCTGTGGGACAACTACGTTGCGGCCTATCGGGCCGGGGATGCCGCCGGTTGCGCGGCGGTATTCACCTCTGACGCGGGATTGCATTCCCCCTATGCGCCGCCGGCTCGCGGCCGCGCGGCAATCGAGGCGCTGCATGGCGTCTGGACCCAACACGCCACCCCCGACAAGATACTAGCGATAATAGAGGCGGGGGCATCCGGGCAACTGGCACGGTCTCTCGCTGCCTATTCGGAGGGTGAGGCGACCGGAAACGGAACTTCACTCAGCGTTTTTGAGCAACAGGCTGCTGGCGGAGGCTGGCTGATCCGCATGTGCAGCCTCAACAGCACCGATGCCGGCCAATGAACGACAAGCCGGGCTACATCGTCAGCGTCTTCGAGGTTCGGTGAGGACGGAAAGCGTATTTACAGTGCGCTTGCGGCGGCGGACGGAAAGACACCCGTTAATCGGCGCAAGCGGCAGCGCCGCCTCATGCTCATAGCTGGAGCGTCAGTGGCCGCGGTTGGGAGCGCCTTGGTCTACCTGGTCGGCGCTGGCTAACGCTGGAACATTCATCGCCGGATGAAGTTCTGAATCGGCCTTGGTTTTAATCCCCGTGGGCCAAGGCCGGAGGCTGCCTCTATCAGCTTCCACAGCCCGCCTGGGATGGGGGCAAAACTGTCTGGGGCGGGCTTCGTTCAACCTTGCCGATAAGCCGGGACTTAACGCGTGGAGCGTCTGGGCAAGGGCTGGAAAGCGGCACGCTTCCTTGCGGCCACAGCGAGCCGCCAGGACGCGAATGGGCGGCGCGGCGGTTATAGACAACGGCGGCGGAGAACAAGCGGCGGCGTGGCCCTTCTGACAGTGGAACATTAGAGCGTTCTAAACGGTTCTATCTTGGTCGGTTTTCCAAAGGGTAGAGCAATGTCCGTACTAGCGTTTGATTTCGTCTACTTCTCCGGACTGACAGGGGACGACCTCTTAGGCGGGGTCATCTCGCTATTGGCGTGTTGTGTGCTCTACAACGTCATGTCTGAGGACCGCCCAAATCGGTAGGAACCTCATCCTTACCTCGGTTTGTCGACGAATGGCCTTTTACGCTTCGGCGGCACATGGCTGGTGACGAGCCGCACAGCACTCTGTTTGACCGTGATGCCCAGATCCTTGCCGCCGACCGTGACGGTATCCTCGTCGACGCGAAGCACTTCACCGGTTAGCTCGATCTTCTGCCCGCTGCTTATATGCGGTGTGCTGTCAACGATCGAGTGCGGCTCACCGTAGGAAGGGATAAGAACGCTCACGCGGTCTTCCGTGACCCGCTTGCGCACGGTTGCAGTGACCGCGACGGTATCGCCGACGTTGATGCCATGGCCCATGCCAACGATTCTGGTGTGGCCGGCGACCGCGTCAAGTAGCGGAACCTAATATAAGCTCTGAGCTTATCGCGTCATGAGCACACGCGGAATCAACTTCCTGGAGCGATGGCTGGCCAACAACATCCCTGAGACGACGAAGGCAGATGTCATTTCCGTTGACGAACTGACGCACAAACTGATCGCCGATGCGAAGGCGTTAGGGATCAAGCGCGGCGAAATCGACGAGGAGGTGGACAGCCTCTATCGCACGATCCTCGACGCGATTGTCAACCTCGAATAAGCGGGGCATCCCTGCTAGCGCTTAGAACCCGGCGCTCCTCCCGATACGAACTGGACGCTGCCAGGTCCAACGAGATAGACCGTCTTCCCCGGCCGTCTAGGCTTAGGCCCCTTCTTGACACGATCCCGCACAGTCTAAGCCTGTTGCTGGCCTCGCCGCTGAAAGCCGCAGGGTGCGGAATTTGGCCCGGCTGCTCAGGTGGCCGGGCTGCCCCTATTTTGCAAGCGAGTCGCCGGCCAGCTCAAAAACGATCGGCTCGCCCCTGAAATCGGAATAGCGAATCCATTGAGGCGAAATCGTAAACAGTTTTGCTCCTTGCTTTAGAAACTCTGCTTCAAGCGGACAGTTGGCAACGTGAACATCTTGCAACCGCCGTAACTCGTGTGCCTCTGCAGGTCTGGCCAGCCCCTCGATTTGAACCGTGACGTTTTCGTCCCAGCCGATCACTACGGCGACCCGGCCGTCTCGTGTGATGTTTGTCAGCTTCCGACTTCCGGGAAAACTGTCGAAAACAATGTTGAGGTCGTCGCCCAGCGTCACCTGTATGATGGCTGCCTCTGGAGACCCATCCGGATGGACCGTGCTGATAGCCCCAAGCTTATGTCGAGCCAGAAAATCCCGAACAAGTTGCCGTCGCTCGTCCCCATGCATTGACGTGTCCCTCCTCGGGCGCGGATGGCCGCGACTTTATCACTGGCACTCAATCGGTCTTACCTGGACACGGCCCGCTGCCTCACGGTGGCGGGCCCTTTTCATTGGGTAAGCAAACCGAAATCAGTCATCGTGCAATCGGAAAGTTCAGCGAGCCCGTCGCGTAGCCAACATTGTAGCCACCAAAACCGTTCTTCGCGCGATATTCCATGAGCACGGTGCGGTGTTCGCTCTTGCCTGGCTCAGATGTCTTTGTCGTTGAGTGCTGGAAGAATCGAGATCGGGCCCCATGCCGTACTTCTCCCTTAGAAGTCCCCGCGCATTCTCGAAATCAGGTTGCTCTATATCACCGCGTGCTCGCATGGCGGCGAGCTCGGCCATTGCCTTGCTGAAATTGGTGTCTTCCCCCGCGGCGCCCGATCCCCCGATCCCATGCCAGTTTATTAGGGTTTTCTTATTTGGCCAAGGCGCTGTGGCGAAGCGCTCCAAAGCGAGTGTTCGCCGAAATCCGCCGGCGTTTATTCGCGCGATATTCGACGAC
>NZ_PNOT02000028.1 GCF_002879535.1 Mesorhizobium intechi | reverse complement strand
CAGTTGCGTCGCGCAGGCCTTTCGCCACATTCATCCGGCCATGAAGGAATGGGAAATCCCGCAAATCCCCGAATGGGGCGAGGCCAACAAGCCGAAGGCGTTGGAGTTCCTGAAAATCCTCGATGGAGAGTTGGCGAAGCGGGAATTCGCCGCCGGCGACAGCTATTCGATTGCCGATATCACCGGCCTGATCGCCATCGACTTCATGAAGCCGGCGCGCATCAAGGTGCCGGAAGAATGCACCAATGTCTTGCGTTGGCATCAGGCGATCTCCAGCCGGCCGAGTGCCGCTGCTTGAGCCTGGAACTGGACAATTTTGCCGCACAAGTCCGGGCCTGCCGCATCTGCGTCGAAAATCCCGTCGGCAGGCCGCTGCCGCATGAACCGCGGCCGGTGCTGAGGCCTTCGTCCAGTGCCCGCATCCTGATCGCCAGCCAGGCGCCGGGGACCAAGGTGCACCTTTCTGGCATGCCGTTCACCGATGCTTCGGGCGACCGCCTGCGCAACTGGCTCGGGGTGACCAGCGACGAATTCTACGACATCGATAAATTCGCCATCGTGCCGATGGGCTTCTGCTTTCCCGGCCAGGATGCCAAGGGTGGTGACCTGCCGCCAAGGCGAGAATGCGCGCCGGCCTGGCGCGCGCCCTTGATGGCGCTGATGCCGCGGATCGACCTGGTGCTGACGATCGGCATCTACGCGCAGTCCTGGCACATGGGCGCCGCGCGCCGGCCATCACTGACGGAGACGGTTATGGACTGGCATGCCATCTGGGAGAATTCCGACGGCGCAAAGGTGCTGCCGCTGCCTCATCCGTCCTGGCGCAACAGCGGCTGGCTGAAACAGAATCCATGGTTTGAAATGGATTTGCTGCCTTTCCTGCGCTCGGAAATCCGCTATCGCCTTGGCTAGGCATTCAGCAAGAAATCACTCGTTTTCGCGGTGACTGACAGAATTTCTTTCTTGTGAAAGCCCCAAATAAAGGGGAATATAGCCAAACTATTCCTCAGGAGCCTCTAATGGACCGCCTTGACCGAAAAATTCTTCGCCTTCTGCAGGAGGACGCGACACTCGCGGTGGCCGATGTCGCCAAGAAAGTCGGCCTGTCGACCACGCCGTGCTGGCGCCGCATCCAGAAGCTCGAGGAGGAAGGCGTCATCAAGCGTCGCGTCGCCATTCTCGACCATGAGAAAGTCAATGTGCGGGTCACCGTCTTCGTCTCCATCCGCACGAATTCGCACAGCCATGAATGGCTGCGCCGCTTTTCCGAGGTCATCCAGGAGTTTCCCGAGGTGGTCGAGTTCTACCGCATGAGTGGCGACGTCGACTATCTCTTGCGCGTCGTGGTGCCCGACATCGCCGCCTACGACGCTTTCTACAAGCGGCTGATCGCCAAGATCGAGATCCGTGACGTGTCGTCGTCCTTCGCCATGGAGCAGATCAAGTACACCACTGAAATTCCGCTCGATTACATGGTGCTGGACAAGGAATCGGGCGCCAATGCCGCCTGAACGGGCGCCCGATTAGTTCTTCTTTTTGTTCAGGAACGTCCAGGGCGAGTTCACCGGCAGGGTGACGGCATCAGGCACGGTGTCGACCCCGATGACCTCTGCTCTGCGCACGCTATAGCCCGACTGGATGACGCTGACGCCATCCAGAATGAACAGCTGGCTTTTCTCCATGTCCGCCTTCAGGGCGCCGGTGACTGCGACCGACTGGTAGGCTTGCGACATCTTGTAGGGATGGGCTGGCGTGACCAGCACGATCTGATTGGATGGTGGCGTCGGCATGTGGCTGCACGCGCCGGTCCATGGCACCAGCAGGAACTGATAGACGAGGTCGCCATCGCGATCGACCGGCAGCGCGTAGCCGGCTATTTGTATCGTCTTGTCCTGCAGGCCTGGGGACAGCGTCTCGCCATGATCGGGCAGTTTAGCCGCAATCATCGGCAGACCGGCGTCTTCGGCAACGGCCTGGCCCTCCGGGCGCAAATCCTTCCAAAAGATGTGCATGGTTTCGGCCGAGGCGCCGGCAGCCCAGAGAGACAGCGCGGTCGCGAGTGCCAGGATCGATTTGAGATGGATGCTCATGCCGCTTCCTTTGTGGGCGAGTAAAGACGCCGGGACCAATGACGTCAATGCGCGAGCCGCATCACATGTCGGCGAGAACCAGCCATTGAAAGCCTGCGATGGGTATCGCGCGGGGCGACCGAACACCAAGGCAATGGTCTTGCCGCCGATCTCGTCGAGGATGCCGACCGGGGTGCCGGCGTCGGTGAGCGTCATCATCTGACGCTTCTTTTCATCCTTCCGGATGTGCTCGCCGCCAGAGTGCCGCCAGGCCATGCACCAGCAATATCTTGGCGCGCCGGCTGCCCGAACAGGCTCTCAAAGCTGCCGCGTGTTGCCCGCGTCACCTCGATGAAGCGCATGTTGGCCGGGTCAAGTTTTTCTGGCGGCGATCCGCGCAAGCGTTTTGGCATCGGTCAGTTCCTTCACGGCATTCTTGCCGTTCCAGCGTGCCGTCTTGTCGGTCGATCGCGCGAGCCTTTCGGCGACTGCAAGGGCAGCGCCGTGCATAGCCATCGATCGCTTGCCGATCGAACGAAGCGCCCAGTTCACAGCCTTCTTGACGAAATTACGGTCGTCAGTGGCATGCGCTTCGATGATCGGCAGGAAGGCCAGAAAAGTCGCCTCCGGCTCTTTCTTCCGGTGCACGACAGACCAGGCCATCATGGCGAAAGCCGTGCGTCGAACGAATTCCCGTTCATCGGCCGCGAACTCGCCGATCAGCTCTTTCCAGGCGTCGGTGTCGACGAAGAGATCGGAGACGCCATCGACAATATCCCAGGAGTCGAAACTCGACGCCCATTGCCTGGCATCCCTGGCGGAAAACCGCTTCGGGTCGGCCGTTACGGAAGCGATGAACTGCGCCTCCGTGATACCTGACGCCCATAGCTCAAAAGCGCGCTCGTGGTTGCGTTTGATCTTCCGGGCAATCTGGCGCTGAACGCCATGCGGGATTCCAAGCGCGCGGTCGATCTTGATGCCGTAGCGCGCCATGCCCAGGCGATTTTCCTCCGAGCCGATCGAGCGCAGATGCGCGACGATTTCGTCGGCACTGGATTGGGGCGAAAGCTCGGCCATCGCGCTCCCTATTTTTCCAGGCGTGCCAGCAGCGATGACGTGTCCCAGCGCTTGCCGCCCATCGCCTGCACATCCTTGTAGAACTGATCGACAAGCGCGGTCACCGGCAGTTTGGCGCCGTTGCGGTCGGCCTCCGCCAGGCAGATGCCGAGATCCTTGCGCATCCAGTCGACGGCAAAGCCGAAATCATACTTGCCGGCGTTCATCGTCTTGTGGCGGTTTTCCATCTGCCAGGAACCGGCGGCTCCCTTGGAAATCACCTCGATGACCTTCTCGATGTCGAGCCCGGCTTTCTTGCCGAAATGGATGCCTTCCGACAGTCCCTGTACGAGGCCGGCGATGCAGATCTGGTTGATCATTTTGGTGAGCTGGCCCGCGCCAGCCGAGCCCATAAGCCCGACCATGCGGGCATAGGCGTCGATCACGGGCCTCGCTCTGTCGAAAGCAGCCTGGTCGCCGCCGACCATGACGGTCAGCACGCCGTTCTCGGCGCCGGCCTGGCCACCGGACACCGGCGCGTCGAGAAATAAAAATCCACCTGCCTCCGCTGCTGCCGCCAGTTCGCGCGCGACTTCCGCCGAAGCCGTGGTGTTGTCGATGAAGACCGAACCTTTCTTCATCGATTTGAAGGCGCCTTCGGGGCCTGTCGTCACCGAGCGCAGATCGTCATCATTGCCGACGCAGGAAAAGACGAAGTCCTTGTCCTTGGCTGCCTCCGCCGGCGTCGCCGCAAGGCTGCCGCCATGCTGGCCGACCCATTGCTCGGCCTTGGCCTTGGTGCGGTTGTAGACGGTGACGTCGTGACCACCCTTGTTCTTCAGGTGGCCGGCCATGGGATAGCCCATCACGCCAAGACCGAGAAATGCCACAGATGCCATGAGCTTGCCCTTCAGACCGGAAACGAAATTGCCGCGAAAGCTCTAGGCCCTGTGCTCAATTCGTCAAGACGCGCACGGTGCGATCGACTGGCACAGCCGAAAACGGGTCAGCGCTTCAGGTGGATGGTGATCCGGCGCTCGATCCATTCGATGGCATGGCGCAACAACTCGACCATCACAAGGTACACCAGGGCGACCCAGATATAGGCCTGGATGTCGAAGGAATTGGCGAAGGCGAGTTTCGCGTTGCCCATCAGGTCGTAGACGGTGATGATGGCGACGATGGCGGACGCCTTGACCATCAGGATCAGCTCATTGCCGTAAGGCCGCAAGGCGACGATCAGAGCTTGCGGCAGGATGATCTTGCGCAACGTCTGCAATTTGTGCAGGCCGAGCGAGGCGGCGCCCTCCCATTGGCCCCTGTGCACGCTTTCGATGGCGCCGCGCAGGATCTCGGCCTGGTAGGCGGCGGTGTTGAGCGCAAAGGCGAAGATGCCGCAGTTGAAGGCGTCCTTGAAGAAATCCCAGAGCGTGAATCGGACGAAAGTCAGTCCATCGCTGATCACCGGAAGGTAGATGCCGAATTCACTGAGTTGGGGGCGAAACGAGCCTACGCCGTAATAGACCAGAAACGTCTGAACCAGCAGTGGCGTGCCCCGGAAGAAATAGACATAACAGTAGGCAAGACCGGACAGGATCCGGTTCCTGGACATACGCCCATAAGCAACAGGCACTGACATGACGGCGCCAAGCACCATCGAAATGGCGACCAGTGACAAGGTAACGCCCAGTCCTTGCAGATAGGCCGGCGCATATTTGGCGAAGAAGGCGGGGTTCCAGGCAAAGACGAGGTAGCTGACGATGCCGAGGCCAAAGGCGATCCACAGGCAGACCAGCGCGTAGCCGACGATGCGCTGCCGCGGCCAGCCGCGGGTCCGCGGTGGCGGCCGTTCGACCAAGGCGGCTGTGGCGCTCATCGTTGGGCCTCGCGCTTGCCGAGCGAGCGCAAGATGGCACTGGTGGCGAAGGATGACACGATGGCCAGAGCCAGAAAGACCAGAGCCGCAATGCTGTAGAACAGGAACGAGTGCTTGGTGACGCGAGCCGCCACACCGGCGTTGCGCAATGTCTCGGCAAGGCCGACGACCGAAACCAGGGACGTATCCTTGAGCAGGCTGAGCCAGCAGTTCTCGAGGCCGGGGAAGGCAATGCGCAGCAGCTGCGGCAGGATCACCAGGCGCATTGTCTGCCATTTGGACAAACCAATGGAATAGCCACCCTCATACTGCCCCTTCGGGATGGCGCGGAAGGCCGAGAGGAAAACCTCGCTGGCATAGGACGAGAAGATCAGCGACAGCACGATCATGCCGGCGACGAAGCTGTTGACGTCGATGGTGGCTTCGGGGCGGAAATATCGGATGAGATGCTGCAGCAAGATCGGCATGCCGAAGAAGAACAGGAAAAGCGTCACCAGTTCCGGCAGGCCGCGAAAGACCGTGGTGTAGATATTGGCGGCAAGGCGCAGCGACGGCTCCTCGGATTGCTTGCCCAACGCAATGAAAAAACCGATCGTCAACCCAATGGGGAGCGTCGCCAGCGCTAGGAGAACCGTTACAATGACGCCATAGGCAATGTCGTCACTCCAGCCATCAGGTCCCCAACTGAGAAGTGTCCATATGCTTTGGGCTGGCATTGACCGGTGTTATCCCCACGACATCCCCAGGATGAATAGAAAGACGGCGGGGTATTTCCCCGCCGTCTTGATCCTGTCTATCAGGACTCGGCGCCGAAGACGTCGAACTTGAAGTACTTGTCGTTGATTTCCTTGTATTTTCCATTGGCGCGGATCGCGTCGATGGCCGCATTGAGCTTGTTGACCAAATCGGTCTCGCCCTTGCGCACGGCAATGCCGGCGCCCGGGCCGAAGATCTCGACCGGTTGCGGCGAGGGCTGGCCGAGAATCTTGCAGCAGGCGCCATCAGGCGTGTCGAGCCACTGCTGCAACACGACGATGTCGTCCTCGATGGCGTCGAGACGGCCATTGGCCAGATCTGCCTGTTCCTCGGGGCTGCTCGGATAACCCTTCACGGTGCTGTCGGTGTAGGTCTTCGAGGCATAGTTGAAATGGGTGGTCGTCGTGGCGACGCCGATGGTCTTGCCGGCGAGATCTTCCTTGGTCACGCCCTTCAGCGTGCTGTCCTTCGGCACAGCGAGCGCCGAGGGCGTGTTGTAATATTTGTGGGTGAAGTCGACCTTCTCCTTGCGCTCCGGCGTGATCGACATCGAGGCGACGATGGCGTCGAACTTGCCGGCCTGAAGCGCCGGGATGATGCCGTCCCAATCCTGGGCGACGAAGGTGCACTTGACCTTCATCTGATCGCAAAGCGCCTGGGCGATGTCGATGTCGAAGCCGACGAGCTTACCGTCGGAAGTGAGGTTGTTGAATGGGGGATAGGCGCCTTCGGTGCCGATCCGCAGGGTCTTTTCCTGGGCCTGGGCTACGCCGAGCGTCAGCAGCGCAGCCGATGCGGCGAGCGCGATACGCAGTGCAATACGCATGATAGTCCTCTCTTTATGGTCCCGGCCGTCGTTCCGAAACGGCTCTATGGGGCGGTGCTTTTGACCGCCCGCTGAGGCGATACTCCCACTCTTTCCAAGAAAAAAGCAACTGCAAAACCACGGAAATCGGCAACAGGGTTCTGCCGTTACGTTACATCTCAAGCAACGAGGCCGGTGATGCGCTCGATGAAGTCGACTATCGATTTTACGTCGTCGAGGTCGAATACCGGCAAGCTCTCGCCCGTGACGGCGAAATCGGCGGCGATGGCGACAATATTGGGATCGCCTGCCGAGAGGGGCGCCCGGTCCTTCGCTTCCAGGCGCCGTGTTTCGATCTTGCGGTGTGATTCGCGCTTGTAGCCTTCGACCAGCGCGATGTCGCATGGGGCGAGTCGCGAGAGGATGCTCTCCAGTGGCGGCTCATCCTCGCCGCGCAACTCATGCATCAGTGCCCAGCGGTTGCCGGACACGATCGCGACCTCGGTGGCCCCGGCCTGCCGATGGCGGAAGCTGTCGGCGCCGGGCTTGTCGATGTCGAAATCATGATGAGCGTGTTTGACGGTCGAAACCTTCCAGCCGCGCCGCACAAGCTCGGCGACCAGCTTTTCGGTGAGGGTGGTCTTGCCGGAGTTTTTCCAGCCGGTGATGCCGAAGACGTTCATGATGTCATGCTCTGCAACAGGCGCGCGGCCTCGGCAAGATCGTCCGGCACATTGATGTTGAAGAAAGGATCGAGTGGCTGGCCGGCGGATTGCGCGACCTGGAATTCAACCTCGACATGGCCATGGCGCTCCATGAAGGCCGAAACGCGCCTGTTGTCCTCATCGATCAGGAAATGCCGCAAGGCATCGCGACAATCCGTCGGCCACAGCGCGAAGGTCGGGTGGAGCCGACCGGCCGAGGAGGCGACGGCGATTGAACCCGGATGTTCGCCGGCCGCCGCCGCCAGCCGGCCGACGAGATCAAGCGGCAGGAAGGGCGTGTCGCCGGCGGCGGTGACGATCGCTTTGCAAGGTGTGCCAGCGGCCGCCCATTCGAGGCCGGTCAGAATGCCGGCAAGCGGCCCGGCAAAGCCTTGGACGGTGTCGGCAAGCACGGGCAGTCGGAAACGGGAAAAGCGTTCGGGATCGCCATTGGCGCTCAGCGCCATGGTTTCGGCCTGCGGCCCGAAGCGCGACAGGACCTGGTCAAGCACGCTGCCGCCGCCGAGCGGCAACAGGCTCTTGTCGCCGCCTCCCATCCGCCTTGACTGGCCACCGGCCAGGACGATCCCTGCTATATCGCGCCTCATGCACCGAGCCTGTACGCCAGCCGCCGGAAATCACAAGACCCGGCTAGAGTCCATCCGGCGCCATGGCCGGCCCGGTGGTTTCGGCGACGATCCTTCGCCGACCGACGACGCGCTCGCGATAGAGTGCGTAGAGACCCGAACCGACGACGATTGTCGCGCCGACGATCATCGGCATGTCCGGAATGTCGCCGAAGACGATCAAGCCAAGCAGGATGGACCAGAGGAGGGCGGTGTAGCGGAACGGCGCGACGAAGGAGATCTCGCCCGAGCGCATCGCCATGATGATGAATTGATAACCGATAAGCACCAGCACCGCGGCCAGCGCCAGCAGCGCCGTGCTTTTGCCGGTCATCGGCGTCCAGCCACCCATCGGCGACAACAGCACCGCGCCGACGACGGTCATTGCCAGCGCGGTCGCGGTCGAGACCAGCATGGTCGGTATGTCTCGGGGAATGCGCTTGGTGGCAAGGTCGCGCACCGTGCAGCAGGCGACGCTGGCCAGCGCCCAAAGGGAATATATACGGAAGCCATCAAAGCCGGGCCGCACGATGATCAGAACGCCGGCAAAACCGACTGCGATCGCCAGCCAGCGTCGCCAGCCGACCGCTTCGCCGAAAAACAGCGCGGCACCCATCGTCACCGCCAGCGGCAGCGCTTGAAGAACGGCCGAGACACTGCCGATCGGCAAATGGGCAAGCGCCACCAGAAATGACACGGTGGCGCCAGCTTCGCCCAGCACGCGGATTGCCACCAGCGGCTGCAGCATCAGCTGCGGCCGCAAAAGCGCGCCGCGTTGCCAAGCCAGCAGACCGACGAAGAGCGAGGCAAAGGCTCCTCTGATCAGCATGACCTGCGCCATGTTCATCGATTGCGAAGAGTACTTGGTGATGGCGTCGTTGAGCGTGAAGCCAACCATCGCCACCATCATGAACAACGCGCCGCGAAGATTGGGTGAAAGAGGCAAGACAGCTACCGGTTGCTTGGGAAGCAAGCCTATAACAGCCCGCCACGAAACAGCAATGGCAAAGGGCTGGGCCAGGACGGGGCATTCGTCATCGCAGGCGTGAAATCACGTCCTAATTCGGCGCGGTCTGGTCGGGAGGCGGCTTCGCCTCCCGGTACCGGCTGCCGATGTCTATTTCTTCGGCGTCAGCACTTCGGTGCCGTTGCCTTCCTTGCYGGCGATGGTCCACAGGCCATGCAGCGACCCGTCATCCTCGACCTTGTAGACGACGAGGCCGATGTCCTTGCCCATGACATAGCCGGCGGAGAACGCGTCGTCGTTGCGCATGCAGATGCCGTCGGACGAAGAACCGCCGGTGTCCCAGTGGATCGCGCAAGTCGTCCCGCTGGTCAGGGTAATGGTGGCTTCGCCATTGTATTGCGATCCGTCGAAATTGGTGCCGGCGACGGTGTAGGTGCCGCCGATCGACTGAGCTGCCGCGGGCGCGGCCGCAAGGCCGAGCAATGCAATTGAAAGAATGAGTTTGCGCATGACGTTTTCCCCCTGTCAGCGAAGAGCCGCTTCAGGGGGAGGCTAGGCTGGAACAACGTGGCCGTAAATCCGGCGGCCGTTCGCAAACAAGACTTTTTCTGGGGTGTGATCCGAAATACTCACTGTCCCTTGAGACTGCCGGCAATGGCGCCGACCAGCGGGTCGTATTTTGACCTCAGGGCTGGCGGGTAATCGATCCAGACCGTGCGGATGACGCCATCTCTGCCGAACAAGCGCCGCTCATAAAAGATCTTTCCATCCTTCATGCCCGACAGCACCGCCCAGTTCTTGCCGGTCTTGCTGTAGGTAACGGTATAGCCGGGTTCCTTGCTAGCCTTTTCATCGGCGACAAAGCCTTTCGGCGTGTCGTCATCGACGTTGAGGATGCCGGAGCATGTCAGGCTGGCGCCGTCCGCGCTCAGCCAAACCTGCCCGTCGCCATTTTCCGGCTCGGGCTGACGATCGGTGAATACCTCATCGGGAAAGGTGCAGACGGTGCCGAAGCGCGCGTTCACATAGGTGAAGGGCTTGGCGTTTGCAGTTGTTGTGACTGGCATCGCCAAGGACAGAATTGTAGCAAGCGACGACAGGCCAATACGATAAAGACGCGGCACGATGCCCCCCTGGCCTTGTGACCAGAGATAACATTGCACCAAATCGGAGAAAAAATCAGCCGCCGGTGACGCTCATATGCCGGGACACCGACGGACGGCTGGTGCGGCGGTCGATGACGAAATCATGGCCTTTCGGCTTGCGGCCGATGGCCTCGTCGATCGCGTCGGCGACAAGTTCGTTGCCTTCGGATGCACGCAACGGCGCGCGCAGGTCGGCCGCGTCTTCCTGTCCCAGGCACATATAGAGCGTGCCTGTGCAGGTCAGCCGGACGCGATTGCAGCTTTCGCAGAAATTATGCGTCATCGGTGTGATGAAACCGAGCTTCCCGCCGGTCTCGGCGACGTGGACATAGCGGGCAGGGCCACCGGTCTTGAAGGGAATGTCGCTCAGCGTGAACTGTCGTTCCAGCGAGGCGCGCAGCAGCGACAGTGGCAGATACTGGTCGGTGCGGTCGGCCTCGATCTCCCCCATCGGCATGGTTTCGATGACGGTGAGATCCATGCCGCGGCCATGTGCCCAGCGCATCATGTCGGGCAGTTCGGCGTCGTTGAAATCCTTCAGCGCCACCGCGTTTAGCTTGACCTTCAGCCCGGCCGCCTGAGCGGCATCGATACCTTGCATGACCTTGTCGAGATGGCCCCAGCGGGTGATCTGGTGGAACTTGTCCGCATCCAGCGTGTCGAGCGAGACGTTGATGCGCTTGACGCCGCAATCGGCGAGCTCGGCGGCGAAGCGCGACAGCTGCGAGCCGTTGGTGGTCAGCGTCAGTTCTTCCAGCGCGCCGCTGTCGAGGTGGCGCGAGAGCTGGCGCACCAGATGCATGATGTTCTTGCGCACCAGCGGCTCGCCGCCGGTGAGGCGCAGCCTTCTGACGCCCTTGTCGATAAAGACGGTGCAGAGCCGGTCGAGCTCTTCCAGCGACAGCAGGTCCTTCTTCGGCAGGAAGGCCATGTCCTCCGCCATGCAATAAGTGCAGCGAAAATCGCAGCGGTCGGTGACCGACACTCTGAGATAGCTGATCGTGCGACCGAAGGGGTCGATCATGTCCATGTTCGAACGTTTCCGTGGCCGTTACCGGCATCGTTATATACAGCTATGTGATACGATCCAGCCCGCCATTCAAGATATCGCTTCTCGATCTTTGGTAACATCCCGGAGCCGACACCGTGTGTCGGTCGTCCACCAGGACTTTTCCCTTGTCGCGAAGCGGCGTAGGGAAGGGCAATCGATACGGGATCAAACAGCATGACCGCGCCAAAAGAACTCCGGGTCTCCAAGGACCGCAAGCTGCTGTCGGTCACCTTTCCCAACCACCAGCCATTCGAACTGCCCGCGGAGCTCTTGCGCGTCGCCTCGCCATCGGCCGAGGTGCAGGGGCATTCGCCCGACCAGCGTGTGACGGTTCCTGGCAAGCGCAACGTTGCCATCCTCAAGATCGAGCCGGTCGGCAATTATGCGGTGCGCATCACCTTCGACGATTTCCACGATACCGGCATTTTCACCTGGAACTATCTGCACACGCTCGGCCACGAGAAGGACGAGCGCTGGAATGCCTATCTGGCGGAGCTTGCCGGAAAAGGGCTGAGCCGCGATCGCTGAGCCGATGTCGTAACCCCGTCACATAGCTGCAGTAGCGCCGGCCAGGGTTCGGAGACGAAAAAGATGTCGCTTATCACCACGGTCGAACAACTCGAGGCGCTCTACGGCCTTCCAGGCGAAGCCTCGCTGGTCAAGGAACTCGATCACGTCATTCCCGAATATGCCGCCTTCATCGAGGCATCGCCCTTTGTGGCGCTTGCCACCAGCGGCCCGGAGGGATTGGACTGTTCGCCGCGCGGCGATCTCGCCGGCTTCGTGCGTATCGTTGATCCGAAGACGCTGATCATGCCGGACCGGCGCGGCAACAATCGCGCCGATTCGCTGCGCAACATCATCCGGGATCCGCGCGTGGGATTGCTGTTCCTGGTGCCGGGCTCGGGCACGACGCTACGCATCAACGGCCGCGCGCGCGTCACCACGGACGCCGAACTTTGCGCGTCCTTCATGGTCGACGGCAAGGCGGCGCGTTCGGTGACCGTCATCGACGTCGATTCGGTCTATTTCCAGTGTGCCCGCGCCATCGTGCGGTCGGAGCTTTGGAATCCGGCAAAACATGTCGATCCGAAGTCGCTGCCGACGCCCGGAAAAATCCTGGAAATCACCAGCCGCAAAAATATCGACGGCGAGACCTACGACAAGGAATGGCCCGAGCGGGCGAAGAAAACCATGTGGTGAGTGACTGAAAAGGCCGTCAGGCCTCCTTCAGCACCTCATAGATCTTGCGCATCTGTTCGCCGATCATATCGCACTGCTCCGGCGTCGACTGGCTCATCGCTTTCTCGATCAGCGTCATATGCACTTTCAGCGCCTGCATCAGCAACGCCTCGCCAGCCTCGGTCAAGGCGAGCCGCAGGATGCGCTTGTCCTTCTCGTCGCCTTCGCGGCGCAGCAGGCCGCGCGTCTCCAGCTGCGGCAAAAGCATGGTGATGTTGGAGCGGCCGACGAGCAGCTTGCGGGCAAGATCGTGCTGCGACATGCCGGGATGGCGGTAGAGGTTCATCAGCACGTCGAGCTGCGCCGGCTTCAGGTCGAGCGGCGCGAGTTTCACCGCCAACGTGCGCTCCAGCACATGGCAGGCGCGCGCCACCGCGACCCAGTTGCGAAAACGCGGGTTGTCCCAGGGTAGCTCTTGTTTATTGTTCATCTTTGAACTATTATGTTCATGCTTGAACGTATGGATGGATTCTCACTATGGCATCAATCGGGCTGAAGGTCATCCGGAGCGTATTTGGCGCGGCCGAACATATTGCGCCACGCATCACCGGGCGCGCGGCTTTCGAACTGTTCTGCCGCACGCCGAGCACAAAGGCGTTGACCGACGGCGAGCGCCACGCCATCGGCCGGGCCGCCGAATTCATGACCGAGGCGCGCCATCATCGGCTGAAGACGGCAACCGGCTGCGTCATGGTGCACGAATTCCGGCCGGAGCCGGGCAGGGCCGCACTTGGCACCGTGCTTATCGTTCATGGCTGGCGTTCGCGTACCGAATATATGCGCGCCTTGATCGAAGGCTATCGCGCCGCCGGCTACAGGGTCGTTTCCCTTGACCTGCCGGGGCACGGCCATTCGCAGGGCCGGCACCTGAACATGGTTAACGCGGTCGACGCGGTGCGGGTCGCCGGCGAATGGTTCGGCCCGTTTGACGCGGCGGTGGGTCATTCCTTCGGCGGCGCCGTTGCCGCCAATGCCATCGCCGGTTCCGTCAAGAACATTCCGCCGCTGGCGGCCGGACGTCTCGTGCTGATCGCCGCGCCCAGCTCCCTGCCGGCGATCTTCGCCGATTTCAGCCGCATGCTCAACGTCGGGCCGCGATCGCAGCTGGCGATGGCGGACCGTGTCCAGCACCTGTCAGGCCGGCCGCTGCATGAATTCACCGGTGACCGCCAGCTCGCCCAGGCGCCCGTGCCGACGCTGGTCATCCACGCGCCTGACGATCGCGAGGTGCCGGCCGAGCACGCGAAACGCTACGCCGGCGCCGGCGGCCATGTGCGGCTGCATTGGGCCGACGGTCTTGGCCACCGCCGCATCCTTGCGGACAAGGGCGTGGTCGAACGCGCCGTTGCCTTCGTGGCGTAACACCGCGAGCCGTCGCGGCTGCATTGAGACGCAATCCTCGTTCCATGCATGTCGTTGTCTCAAAACCCAGACCACTCTTGGGCGACATGCATTGGGGCTATTTCTTCTTCTCGCCGGGCTCGACAGGCAGTCCGGCCGCCTTCCAGGCGGTGTAGCCGCCAAGGATATGCTTGACCGGCACAAGCCCCATGTCCTGCGCCGTCTTGGTGGCGAGCGCTGAACGCCAGCCGCCAGCGCAGAAGAACACAAAGCTCTTGCCCGAGGCGAAGAACGGCTTGTGATAGGGACTTTCCGGATCGATCCAGAATTCCAGCATGCCGCGGGTGACATGTTTGGCGCCGGGAATCCTGCCCTCGCGTTCGACCTCGCGCGGGTCGCGCAGATCGACGAAGATGGTGCCTTCGTCCTCAAGCAATCCCGCGGCTTCTTCAGGCGAAACCACTTCGATCTCGGCGTTGGCTTCGTCCAGCAGTTCGCGATAACCCTTTTTCACTATCGTCCCTCCGGGCCTTGCTGGCATGTCGGGATTTCGAGCACAACAGGCCGCGTTTGTCACGCTCTGTCGCGGCCTGCCAGTACCTGCCAGGCAGCCATCGCGCCAGCAACGGTTGCCATCAGCGCGCTGCACGACGCACCGTCGCGCGCCTGGATCGACATGCCGTGCTGCACCGTGGCGTAGAAGGTCGCCACGGTGCCGCAGTCGAAATCGGCAGGCAATTCACCCTCGGCCACACCGCGCTCCAGGCGCTTGCTCAGGGCCGTAAGATTTTCGGCGCGGCGGCGGCGCAAATCCGTGCAGATGGCACCGCTGCTTGAATCCTCATGCAGTGCGCCCAGCGCAATCAGGCAGCCCTGCGGACGATCGGTCTGCGAATAGGCCTTTGCCGTCTGGCGCAGGAAGTTCTCGATCGCCTGGCATGCGGTCGGCGCGTCGTGCAAAGCGGCCCAGATCTCAGTTCCTTCCGCTTGCGTGTAGTATTCGGCCGCTTCGAGAAACAGCGCCTCCTTGTCGCCGAAGGCGGCATAGAGGCTGGGCGAATTGATACCCATCGCCGTGGTCAGCTCGGCGATCGACGTACCCTCATAGCCCTTGGCCCAAAACAACTCCATCGCGCGCCGCAGGGCGGCGGTTCGATCGAAGGTGCGGGGACGGCCTCTTTCCGACATGTTCTTCTTTTCTGTGTTGATCGATACATAAATGAGTTGACCTGGTCGAGCAAGGCTGGCAGATATTTATGTATCGATCACTACATAAATGGAGAAACAACAGATGTCTTCCAGCGATTTGAACGGCAAGGCCGCGCTCGTCACCGGCGGCAGCCGCGGTATTGGGGCGGCAATTGCACGAAGACTCGCGGCCGACGGCGCCAATGTCGCGCTGACCTATGTGCATGGCGAGGAGCAGGCCCGGTCGGTCGTCGCCGAAATCGAGGCCAAGGGCGGCCGCGCCATCGCCATCAAGGCGGACAACCGCGATGCCGAGGCGATAGACAGGGCCGTCGATGAGACCGTTGGCGCCTTCGGCCGGCTCGACATATTGGTCAACAGTGCCGGCATCTGGCGCGCTGCCCCCATCGACACATTGTCGTTAGCCGACTTCGACGACACCATGTCGGTTAATCTCAGAGCCCCGTTCATCGCCTCGAAGGCGGCGGCGGCGCATATGGGCGAGGGCGGTCGGATCATCTCGATCGGCAGCAATCTCGCCGAACGCGTCACCGACACCAGCCTCGGCGCCTACTCCGCCAGCAAGGCGGCGCTGGTCGGATTGACCAAGGCACTCGCGCGCGACCTCGGTCCGCGCGGCATCACCGCCAATGTCGTCCATCCAGGATCGACCGACACCGACATGAACCCGGCGGACGGACCGCATGCCGAGCATCAGCGCCAGAAGATGGCGACGCCGCGATTCGGCAAGGCCGATGACATCGCCGGCATGGTTGCCTGGCTTGCTGGTCCGGAGGGGCGTTTCGTCACCGGCGCCGCATTGACCATCGATGGCGGCGCCAACGCCTGAATTTGGGGCGTTCTTCAGGCTGGAGCGAAGCACCAGCGCTCCAGCCGTCACGATCTTGTGAAACCGTTCTGCAACAGGCTTTCCGAAATTTATGAAAGCTTAACGAAATCGGTATGAATCGGTATAGTCGCGTCTTACATCCGCCATGCGGTGAGCGCGACCGTCTAGCGTGCGGAACGGGAACCGGTTGCGACCGGAGCGGGTGATCCATGAAATTCCTCGGTAAAAAAGCAACCGCGATGCCGCTTGTGGCTATCGCCGCAACGCTCGCCCTGGGCGCGCCTCAGGCAGGCGCCCAGGGGCTCTTCGACATGCTGTTCGGCGGCGGCATCAGGCATGAGCCGCAGGGCGAATTTCCGCCTCCGCCAAAGCACAAACCCAAAGCCCCGGCCGGTGGTGGCGGCGCGAAGATTAGCAGCCCATCCTATTACACCTACAAGGCCGACAAGCTTGTTCGCGTCGACTTCTCGACGCTGTCCGCCGCGCCGCAGCCCGCGACGGCGCAGGACGCTGCGTTCGTTCCGTCGGCAACGGGGGCTGCTTTCCACGATGCCATTGCCGGTCTCAGCGACTACGAACTGTACGCCGAGCCCGAGATCGCCAAGGCACTGATCGCCTACTACTCGGCCAATCCGGACTTCATCTGGGTGAACGGAACCAGCCCGAACAACCGTGCCCAGGATGCGGTGCGGGTGCTTGGCGAGGCCGCGGGCTACGGGCTGACGCCTGCCGACTACACCGTCGATGTGCCGGCCACGACGTCGGCCTCAACGGATGACGCGGCCAAGCTCAGGGAGCTCGTGCGCTTCGAGATGGCGCTGTCGGCACGCGTCCTGCGCTACGCCCACGACGCCCAAAACGGCCGTGTCGAGCCCAACCGGATGACCGGCTACTATGATTTTCCAGCCAAGCCGCTCGACATGGTCGGCGTGCTGAAGACGCTGGCGCATACACAGGAAGTGCGCACCTACCTCGAATCGCGGCATCCGCAGAATGCGGAATATCAGGCGCTGCGCGTCGAGCTGGAGGCCCTGCAGGCCAGTGCCGAAAATGAGATCGTCGTCGACCCCAAGCTGCTGCTGAAGCCCGGCGAGACCAGCCCGGAACTGCCGAAGCTGCTGTCGCTGATCGCGCGCAATCTCGATGACGGCATGGGCGGCACCTATGGCGAGCTCTTGTCGCGGCTGGCGACCAGTGAGGTCTATGTCCCCGAGCTGGTGCCGCTGATCAAGGCGGTGCAGGTGAAGGAAGGCATGAAGGGCGACGGCGTCATCGGTCCGCGCACTGTCGCCTTGCTGGCCGGCACGTCGAAGGCCGACAAACTGCTCAAGGTGCAGGTGGCGCTGGAGGAACTGCGCTGGCTGCCTTCCGACCTCGGCAGCCCCCGCGTGTTCATCAACCAGCCGGCGTTCACCGCGAGCTACATCGACAATGGCGAGGAGAAGCTGAAGACGCGGGTGGTCGTCGGCCGGGTAACCAACCAGACGGCTTTCTTCTACGACCAGATCAAGCAGGTCGACTTCCATCCCTATTGGGGCGTGCCGCAGTCGATCATCGTCAATGAGATGCTGCCCAGATTGCGCAGCGATCCAGGCTATCTCGATCGGGCCGGCTACGAGGTGACCGATTCGCGCGGCAAGCGCATTCCGTCGTCGGCGGTCAATTGGGGCGCTTATGGCGCCAACATTCCCTACAGCGTGCGCCAGCAGCCGAGCGAGGCCAATGCGCTGGGCGAACTGAAAATCCTGTTCCCCAACAAGCATGCGATCTACATGCACGACACGCCGCAGAAATCGTTCTTCAAGCAGGATATGCGTGCGCTCAGCCATGGCTGCGTGCGCCTGCAGGACCCGCGCGGCATGGCGGCGGCGGTGCTCGGCACCTCGGTCGACTATGTCGCCGAGAAGCTCAAGCACGGACATTCGACCGAGGATGTGAAGCGCAAGATTCCGGTCTATGTCGCCTATTTCACGGCATGGCCCGACTTGTCCGGCAAGGTCGAGTATTTCAGCGACGTCTACGACCGCGATTCGCGGCTGAAGCAGGCGCTGGATGCGACCGAGGCCGTGCGCTCGCCGTCGAGCTGATCGTCTAGAATTGCGACAACGGGCGGCGGAACCCCGCCTCCCGCCCGGCGATCAGCCAGTAGATCAATCCGGCGACGAGGCCGGCGGCGGCGATGATGCCGATGTCGGCCCAGCGCTCATGATCCATATCCTCCGCAGGAACCGGCCAGATCAGGAAGAGGCCGCCGGCGGCGGCAGCGGCACCGAAGACCATGTGCATCAGGGCATTGCGCAAAGAGAAGAACTCGGCGATCAGCGCGAAGATCAGCGTCTGCAGCCCGGTCACGACAATCGTCAGGAAGTAGACGAACATGCCCAGCGGCGGCACCACCAGGACCGCGATCGGGCTGACGCCCATGACGTCGAAATAGGCTGGCGCGTTGGGCAGGGAACTGAGCGCGGCGTAGATCGCCGCCACGGCGACCAGACCCACCAGCACGGCGACCAGATAGCCGGCCAGCATCATCAGGATGCGTTTCATCACATATTTCGCCGTCGCCATGCCCATCCCCCATGCGGCGCAGTCAACCGGTTCAGTCAGCCATCAAAGACGATCCGGCGCAAGGGGCGGCGCCAGCGGGCTGCTTTGGCGAGGTTAGTGGAAACCAAGCACGCCGATCAGGCGCCGCCACACAGATGCTCGGAGTCCGGCAAAGCCCAGGAACCCTTTCCAACCAGATCGATCGAATAATAGACCCGGCCACGGTCGTCATCCCTTGGACAATCCCTGGGAATCGCGATCAGGCACATCACGACGGGTTCACCGACCTTGGAGGCGGCAAGGCCCGGTTCGCGATCATAGGAGACGGCACCGCCGCCATTGGTGAAGGTGGCTGCGCTGCCCGCATCGGCAGAGGACGTCTCCAGCGGATCGTCGCCGAGCCTCGTGGTTAGCGTCTTGATGTGCGTGGACGCGCATTGCCCGACGGCCGAGGGCAGGGGCTGATCGTTGTTGCCGGGATTGCGCGCGGCGGTATCCAGAGCCTTCTTGCCGATCAGGGCAATGTTGTAGTCCTGTACCCATGACGGCGCATTGCCGTAGGTCTGCAAGGCGTTGTTCATCGCGCTGATGATGCAGGCTGTATCGCTCTCGCAAGCATTGCGGTCGGCAATCAGCCCGCGCGCGATCTTGCGCTTGTCGCCGCCGAAGGCCGGCTCGAAACCCTTGTAGGCCTTGGCGACCAGCAGATCGATGGCCGACAGCTGCGGATCGGCGCAGATCGCTTTTTCCGCCGGCAGGCTGGCCTTGGCGCAGTCGAAGGACGGCCCGTTGGCCCGCGCAGAAGGCGCCGCAAGCATGCCGCCAGCCAGGATGACAGCGAGAACGAGTATGACATCGGTTCGAAAGGAAAATCGCATGACTGCCCCCAAGCCAACAGAATTGCCCAAGGCGCTGCCCGCGCCTGGCGTGCATATCACACGCCAGGGATGAACAATTTGCGGCGATCCGATCGGCCGCCCAGGCGCGCGGAGAAAACGGGCCACCCGTCGACAGGGAGGGTCTCTGCCGGTGGCTCTTACTTAGGCTCGGCCGTCACCGGATCGTAGGTGATTTCGACCTTCGCCTTGTCCGACGTGTAGTAGGTGACGGTGTAGGCGCCACTGTCCCAGTCGACCTCTTTCACATAGCGAAAACCGTCGCGCTGCTCGACCTTGGCGAGGATCTCCGACAGCTTCTTGGCGTTGGGCGGCGGCAACGGCTTGTCATCCGCCGCCAGCGCAGGTCCGGCGGCGACAAGAACGGCAACGCTGGTTGCCACGAGAAATCTGGACATGGCTTTCCCTCAAGTTTGAACACAAGGAAACTCGCTGGCCAGGCGGTTGGTTCCGGATGGGATGCAATGCGTGCCCGGCCCATGTCCGCACAAGCGCTGCAATTCGCCGCGCCGCCGCCAACAAAGCGTCAATGGGCCAGGCTGGAAAAACCATTTGGAAAAATGGTGGGCGATGCAGGGATTGAACCTGCGACCCCACCCGTGTGAAGGGTGTGCTCTCCCGCTGAGCTAATCGCCCGCTCGTTGCCCGAAGGCCAAGCGAGCCGCGATATAAGGGAGGCCGGCCGGATAAGTCAAGGCGCTGTACGGCGTTCTCTCAGCGTTCGGATTCTGCGCCATTTCGGGGCCGTCGCGACGGTATTCTCGTTGTTTTCCGTTCAGTGTCCCGCGGCGCGGATCAGTCGATCCGCCAGGTCGAGCGTCAGTTCGTCGAAATGCGAGATCACCGCCGAAGGTTCGAATTCGTGGACATGCCGGTCGGTGTAGCCGAAATCGACGGCCACCACCGGAATGCCGGCGGCCTTGGCGGTGTCGATGTCGGTTTGCGAATCGCCGACCATCAGGGCGCGGTGGGGGTCACCGCCGGCCCGGTTGACGGTTTCGGTGAGATGGCGCGGATCGGGCTTGCGGAAGGCGAACGTGTCCTGGCCGGCGATGGCCGCGAAATGTTTCGTCAGGCCGAGCGCCTCGATCAGCGCCAGGGAGTTCGCCTCGTATTTATTGGTGCAGATGGCCAGGAGATAGCCAGCCTTCTCGAATCGCGCGATCGCCTCGATGACGCCGGGGTAGGGGCGGGATTTGCCGGGGATGTTGTCGGTGTAGTGATCGAGAAACAGTTTGAGCAGCCGGTCATGCTCGGCGACGGCGAGAGAGCGCTGTTGGGCGGCGTGCGCCCGCTCTATCATCACGCGGCCGCCATGGCCGACGAAGCGCCTGAAGCCGGCCTCGTCGACGGCCGTGAGTTCGCTGGCGGCCAGGCTGTGGTTGAGGCTGTCGAGCAGGTCCGGCGCTGTGTCAATCAGGGTTCCGTCGAGGTCGAACACGATGATGGGGCGACTCATGATCCATCCTGCCAAGTTTTGTCCATCCGGAGGCGATAGCGGCTGCGGCGCGTCAAGGCAAGCAAAGCGGCCGACAGGCGCCCAAAGGCTTTGACCGTGGTCAAAAGCTTTGACCCGGCCGGCAAAAATGCTACGAGCCCGAAACACAAGGTTCCCCGGGGCAGCAAGCAGCAGCATGGATGCAAGACAGTTGAAGGTCGAGGCCGCGCGGGCCGCCCTTGCCCATGTCAGCGACGGCATGCGGCTCGGCATCGGCACCGGCACCACGGCGGAAGAGTTCGTGCGGCTGCTCGCCGACAAGGTCGCCACCGGCATGACCGTCATCGGTGTACCGACATCGGAGCGCACCGCAGCACTTTGCCGCGAGCTTGGCGTGCCGCTGTCGACATTGGAGGAAACCCCCGAGCTCGATCTCACCGTCGACGGCGCCGACGAGGTCGACCCGGAACTGACCTTGATCAAAGGCGGCGGCGGCGCGCTGCTGCGCGAGAAGATCGTGGCGGCGGCCTCGCAGCGCATGATCGTGATCGCCGACCGGTCGAAGATGGTCGAGACGCTGGGCCGTTTTCCGCTGCCAATCGAAGTCAACCAGTTCGGCCTGCGCGCCACCGAGATCGCCATAGCCAGGGCGGCTGCGGAGCTCGGGCTTTCCGGTCCGATTACATTGAGGATGACGGGAGGCCGGGCTTTTGTTACAGACGGCGGCCATTTTATCCTCGATGCATCTTTTGGCCGCATTCGGGATACAAGAGCGCTTTCGAATGCTCTCCACGCCATTCCGGGCGTGGTCGAGCATGGTCTTTTCATCGGGCTGGCGTCAGCGGCCATCATCGCCGGCGGGGACGGTATCCAAACCGTCGATGCCGCCCGAAAACCAGGGAGTTCTACCAACCATGATGTTGCATAACCGGGTTCGCGGCCTTTGCGTCGTTCTGGCGGCTTCGGCCGTTTTCGCCTTGTCGTCGCCGGCGTTTTCGCAGGACGTCACCGAATCGCACCTGAAGGCGGCCCGCGCTGCGGTGGCGGCTATCCATGCGACCGACCCGTTCGACAACATCCTGCCGCAGGCGGCGGCCGCGCTCGAATCCCAGCTCATCCAGAAGAACCCGGACATGCAGGAGCTGATCGGCAAGACGATCAGCGAGAAGGCGTTGGCATTGGCGTCACGCCGCGCCGATCTCGAGAAGGAAGCGGCCCTTGCCTATGCGAAGGTGTTTTCCGAAAAGGAACTCAACGATATCGCAGCCTTCTACAATTCCGACTCCGGCAAGAAGCTGCTCGACAG
>NZ_PNOT02000078.1 GCF_002879535.1 Mesorhizobium intechi | reverse complement strand
ACCAAGGACGGCGTCACCGTCGCCAAGGAAATCGAGCTTGAGGACAAGTTCGAAAACATGGGCGCGCAGATGGTGCGCGAAGTGGCCTCCAAAACCAATGACCTCGCCGGCGACGGCACTACGACCGCGACCGTTCTGGCGCAGGCCATCGTCAAGGAGGGCGCCAAGGCGGTGGCTTCCGGCATGAACCCGATGGACTTGAAGCGCGGTATCGACAAGGCGGTGGAGGCCGTGGTTGCCGAGCTGAAAGCCAAGGCCCGCAAGGTGACCAGGAACGACGAGATCGCGCAGGTCGGGACCATCTCGGCCAATGGCGACGCCGAGATCGGCCGCTTTCTCGCCGAGGCGATGGAGAAGGTCGGCAATGAGGGCGTGATAACGGTCGAGGAAGCCAAGACCGCGGAGACCGAACTCGAAGTCGTTGAAGGCATGCAGTTCGACCGCGGCTATCTCTCGCCCTATTTCGTCACGAACCAGGACAAGATGCGCGTCGAGCTCGAAGAGCCCTATGTGCTGATCCACGAGAAGAAGCTTTCGAACCTGCAAGCCCTGCTTCCGGTGCTGGAAGCCGTGGTGCAGTCTGGCAAGCCGCTGCTGATCGTCGCCGAGGACGTCGAGGGCGAGGCGCTCGCCACGCTCGTCGTCAACAAGTTGCGCGGCGGGCTCAAGGTCGCGGCCGTCAAGGCGCCGGGCTTCGGCGACCGCCGCAAGGCCATGCTGGAGGACATCGCCATCCTCACCGGCGGCACCGCGATCTCGGAGGACCTCGGCATCAAGCTGGAGAATGTGACACTGCAGATGCTGGGCCGCGCCAAGAAGGTGGTGATCGAGAAGGAGAACACGACCATCGTCGACGGTGTCGGGCGCAAGGAAGAAATCCAGGGCCGGGCTGCGCAGATCAAGGCGCAGATCGAGGAGACCACGTCGGACTATGACCGCGAAAAGCTGCAGGAGCGCTTGGCCAAGCTCGCCGGCGGTGTCGCGGTGATCCGCGTGGGCGGGTCGACCGAAGTCGAGGTCAAGGAGCGGAAGGACCGCGTCGACGACGCCCTCCACGCCACGAGGGCGGCCGTGGAGGAAGGTGTGCTGCCCGGTGGCGGCGTCGCGCTGCTGCGGGCCGCCAAGGCGCTCGATGCCGTGCAGGTCGACAATGCCGACCAGAAGACCGGCGTCGAGATCGTGCGGCGGGCGATTGAAACGCCTGTTCGCCAGATCGCCGAGAATGCTGGCGCGGAAGGGTCGATCATCGTCGGCAAGCTGCGCGAGAAGAGCGAGTTCGGTTGGGGCTGGAATGCCCAGACCGACGAATTCGGCGACCTCTATAGCCAAGGCGTGATCGATCCGGCCAAGGTGGTGCGCACGGCGCTTCAGGACGCTGCCTCCGTCGCCGGTCTGCTGGTGACCACCGAGGCGATGGTGGCCGAGAAGCCGAAGAAGGAGGCCGCTCCGGCCATGCCGGCTGGTGCCGGCATGGATTTCTGAGGTCCCTGCCGGACCGCCCGCTCCCCCGGGGAGCGGGCAACCGGGCGTGAAACAGCGGAGACGGATATGGATATGAAGGCTGGCCTGGGAGCGGTGCCGGCGCCGACACACGAGGCAAGGGAGTTTCTTGCCTACGAAACCGAATGCAGGAGCGCGCTGAAGCCGTTGTTGGCGGGGTTGCTCGACACGGCCGAGGCCGCCGGCTGGAACCGGCGCATCGCCGCATCGACACTGATGTTCCTGGCCGCGCAGCACGTTTCGGCGGCTACCGGCTCTTCCAGCGACCGCTGAACGCCGCTGTCGGGTCGGCCCGGGACACCGCGCAAATGAGAGGAGGCAGAACCATGAAATACGCGCAGTTCGAAAAACCTGTCACCCTGCTCGTCGGAACGGGCTTTCCGAGAAGGGTCGAAAGCGTGATGGATGCTTACGTCCTGTTGCAGGACTGGCCGGCCGCCGGCCGCAACGGCGCCCATGCCGTTGCCCTCAACGCCTGCAAGGCCGGCATTGCCGGCGAGATTGATCCCGAGACCGTGCGGGCGACGCTCGTCACCTTTGCACGGCGCAATGACATACTGGTGTCGGACATGCTGTCGCCGCCGGCGGCGGGCGATGCCCCGCGCGGGCGCGCGTTGCCGGGTTGACCGGGTTCCCGCCCTTGCCTTGAGGTCACGCGAAAGGCGAGGCCCGGGAACCAAACGACCGGCGGTCGAGTTGGCCTTGCTCCCACCCGTCGAAAACGAGGCCATGCCATGAGCGTCCCGCAAAGGATGAAGAAAGCGGCGGAACAGGCTACCGGTGTCGCGAGGCCTGGCCCCCGGGAGGCGACCGATCTCGTCGTGGCGCGGAAGTCGAATGAATTCAGGTTCAGGGATGATGGCCTTGTGCCTAACCATCCCTCCTGGCCGCTCCTTGTCTATCGCGGCGCCGTCACGCTGCCGCGGGACTTCGATCCCGCGGCCGTCATGGAAGAGCTTTTCTCCGCCAATGGCTGGGCCGACAGCTGGCGCAACGGCATTTACAGCTACCTCCACTACCATTCGCGCATCCATGAAGTGCTCGGCGTGGCGCGCGGCAGCGCCAAGGTCCGGTTTGGCGGCAAGAAGGGCCGGACTCTGACACTGAGGGCCGGCGATGTCGCGGTCCTTCCGGCCGGCACCGGCCACCAGTGTATTTCGGCATCCGACGACTTCCTCGTGGTCGGCGCCTATCCCCGATCCGGCACTTACGACGAATGCAAGACCCCAGCCGATCACGCCAGGGCGATCGTGACGATCCCCAAGGTCGAGGCCCCGCCGGCAGACCCCGTGTACGGCAGCGATGGCCCGTTGCTGGCCGCCTGGAAGGATTGAGCCCGGTTTCGCCGGCGGCCGGGAAAGCAATCCGGCATCGGTGCCTTGCAGTAATCTCGCCCTGGGCACACCGCGTCCGCCCCTTCGTCAGCCTGCCGCCGCGATGCCGGCGTGGTGACTGCCCAACTGCCATAGGGGCAGGGGGAACCGGCCATGCTGCACTTCGAGCAGGCGAAAGCCCGCCCCGCCGATCAGCCGCAGCGGATCGCGGTTGAGATGGCAGCCGCCGGCGATCGATCCCCACAGCCGGTTCAGGCGCTCCTGCCAGCGGCGGCGGCGCGGTCCCTCGGCCTGGCCGTGTTCGATGAAGATCAGCCGGCCCGTCGGCTTCAGCACGCGGCGGATTTCGCTGAGCGCCGCCTGAGGGTCCGGAATGGTGCAGAAGGCATAGGTGACGACCACCGTGTCGGCGATGCCGTCGGCCAAGGGCAGGCTTTCGCCGCCGGCGCGGATGCATTCGACGGCGAACGGCGCGGCGCGGCTCTTCGGCGCGGCAAGGCCGAGCATGGTGCCGTCGGGGTCGACGCCGACCAGCCGCTCCACCCTGGCGGCGTCGTAATAGGGCAGGTTGAGGCCCGAGCCGAAGCCGACCTCGACGACGACGCCTTGCGCCCGCGGGATGACGCGCCTGCGCATTTGCGTGAAGGCGCCGGCCGAACAGCCGGCATGGACGAAATAGGGCGCGACGCAGCGCGCGTACCAGGACAGGCAGGTCTGGCACATGGCTCAGCCTCCATGCCCGGCGACGGGGACGCCGTGGGCAAGCGGTTCTGGCGTGGGGTGGCTTGATGTATTGACCGGTGACATTTCTCGCTCCAAGGGAGTTGATCGGGCCGGATCGGCGCGATTTCGCGGGGATGGATAGAAGGCCGGCGTCCCCTCAACGTCCTCTCCTTGCGCGGCCGCGTGCGGATCGATGGAGCTGATACAACTCAGACTTCTGGGGTTTCCGGAGTTCCGGCTGAACGGGCAACGGATCGAGCTCGCCTTGCGTAAGGCGGCCGCACTTGTCATCTACCTGGCCGAGGCCGGCGGACCGGTGGCGCGCGACGTCGCCGCCACGCTGCTGTGGCCCGAGGCCGACGCGCAAGCCGCCCGCACCCGCCTGCGGCGCACGCTCTACAAGATCCGCGTCGCCTTCGGCGAGGAACTCATCGCCGCCAGCGCGGCGTCGCTCAGCCTACGCCCGGGGCTCTCGGTCGAGGCCGATTCCATCGCCTTCGACCGTGCCTGCGATGCCGGGCTTCTCGACGAAGCCGCCGGCCTCTACACCGGCGACTATCTCGCCGGCTTTTCGCTGCCGGATTGTCCCGAATTCGAGGAATGGGTGTTCTTCCGCCGCGAGGCCTTGCGCAGCCGGCTGGTGCAGGCGCTGGAGCGGCTGGTGGAAGCCAGGATCGCCGGCGGCGATGCGCGCACTGCCGTGCTGCACGCGACGCGCCTTGCCGCCCTCGACCCGTTGAGCGAAAGCGCGCACCGCCACCTGATCCGTGCCCATCTGGCCGCCGGCGACCGGGCGGCGGCGGAGCGCCAGGGCGAGACCTGTACGCGGCTGCTGCGCGACGAACTCGGCGTGGCGCCCGACCCCGCCACGCTGGCGCTGCTGCGCGCCGGCGATGCCGAACCGGAGATGCCGAGAACCCGCTACGTTGCCGTGGACGGCATCCATATCGCCTACCAGACCATAGGCGACGGCCCGGCCGATCTCGTGCTCGTTCCCGGCTTCATCTCGCATGTCGAGCGCATCTGGGAAGACAGGAGCTGCCGCGCCTGGCTCACCGCCGTCTCGCGGCTCGGCCGGCTGATCCTGTTCGACCGGCGCGGCATGGGCCTGTCCGACCGCGTCGGCGCACGCCCGACCGTCGAGGCGACCGCGCGCGACATATTGGCGGTCATGGATGCCGCCGGCAGCCGCAAAGCCGTGCTGGTCGGCGCCTCGGAGGGCGGGCCGGGCTGCATCCGCTTCGCCGTCGACCATCCCGACCGCCTGACCGGCCTGGTGCTGTGGGGCTCGCTCGCCAAGGGCAGCCGCGCACCCGACTATCCCTTCGCGCTTACAGCGGCGCAATACGACCTTTGGCAACAGCGCCTGCTCGCCGGCTGGGGCGGCCCGGCGGAAATCGAAACTTTCGCCCCCAGCGTCGCCTCCGACCGCCAGTCACGCGCCTGGTGGGCCGGCCTGCTCCGGGCCGCCTCCAGCCCCGGCGCGGTGGCCGGCCTGCTGCAGGGGCTGCGCGACGCCGATGTCCGCCCGCTGCTGTCAAAAGTCAGGGCGCCGACGCTGGTGCTGCACCGCAGGGG
>NZ_PNOT02000193.1 GCF_002879535.1 Mesorhizobium intechi | reverse complement strand
AGCCTGTCCGGTCGTGATCCCTGGACAAACGGAAACCGTTTGCCCGAGAAAACCGGGTTCCACTCTTCGGGATCATGGTCCGACGCCTTCTTGGGAAAAAACCTTCGCGGTGGTTTTTTCTCTGGCGGAATCAATCCAGCCGCGTTAAGCGATGACTCCCATGGCGCGATATGTATTCATCACAGGCGGCGTGGTTTCCTCACTCGGAAAAGGCATAGCCGCAGCGGCCCTTGGGGCTCTCCTGCAGGCGCGAGGCTATCGCGCACGCATCAAGAAACTCGACCCGTATCTCAATGTCGATCCCGGCACGATGTCGCCATACCAGCATGGCGAGGTGTTCGTCACCGATGACGGTGCGGAGACCGATCTTGACCTTGGCCACTACGAGCGCTTCACCGGCCGCTCGGCCAATCAGCAGGACAACATCACCACCGGCCGCATCTACAAGAACATCATCGAGCGGGAGCGGCGCGGCGACTATCTCGGTGCCACCGTGCAGGTCATTCCGCACGTTACCGACGAGATCAAGAATTTCGTCCTCAACGGCAATGACGACTATGATTTCGTGCTGTGCGAGATCGGCGGCACGGTCGGCGACATCGAGGCGATGCCGTTCCTCGAGGCGATCCGGCAACTCGGCAACGATCTGCCGAGAAACAACGCCGTCTACGTGCATCTGACCTTGATGCCCTATATCCCGACGGCGGGCGAGCTGAAGACCAAGCCGACCCAGCATTCGGTCAAGGAACTGCGCGGCATCGGCATAGCGCCCGACATCCTGCTGGTCCGCGCAGACCGTGCCATTCCCAAGGAGGAGCGGAGAAAGCTGTCGCTGTTCTGCAATGTCAGGGAAAGCGCCGTCATCCAGGCGCTCGACGTGCCGCACATCTATGACGTGCCGATGGCGTACCACAAGGAAGGGCTCGATTCGGAAGTCCTGGCCGCCTTCGGCATCGACCCCGCACCGAAGCCGCGCATGGAGCCCTGGCAGAAGGTGTCGGACCGCATCCACAGTCCGGAAGGCGAGGTGACCATCGCCATCGTCGGCAAATACACCGGCCTCAAGGATGCCTATAAATCGCTGATCGAAGCGCTTTCGCATGGCGGCCTGGCCAACCACGTCAAGGTCAAGCTCGACTGGATCGAATCGGAGATCTTCGAAAAGGAGGATCCGACGCCTTGGCTGGAAAAGGTGCATGGAATCCTGGTTCCCGGCGGCTTTGGCGAACGTGGCTCCGAAGGCAAGATCCTGGCGGCGAAATTCGCACGCGAGCGCAAGGTGCCGTATTTCGGTATCTGCTTCGGCATGCAGATGGCCTGCATCGAGGCAGCGCGGTCACTGGCGGGTGTCGAGCATGCCTCCTCGACCGAGTTCGGCCCGACCAACGAGCCCGTCGTCGGCCTGATGACCGAATGGCTGAAGGGCAACATGCTGGAGAAGCGGCGGGAAACCGGCGATCTCGGTGGCACAATGCGTCTCGGGGCCTATCAGGCCGACCTCGCCAAGGGCTCAAAGATCGCCGAGATCTATGGCGACACGCAGATTTCAGAGCGCCACCGCCACCGCTACGAGGTCAATATCGACTATAAGGAGCGGCTGGAGGATTGCGGCCTGGTATTCGCCGGCATGTCACCAGACGGCGTGCTGCCGGAGACGGTGGAATATCCCGACCATCCTTGGTTCATCGGTGTGCAGTATCACCCCGAGCTGAAGAGCCGGCCGCTCGATCCGCATCCGCTGTTCGCCAGCTTCATCGAGGCGGCTGTGGAACAGTCTCGCCTGGTGTAGGCACCCGCCAGGCTCTCATGCAGACCTATGTCGCGCTCCTCTACAGCATCATCCTGGGTGAGGGGCGCCGGGTCGTCATGGCGGACCTCAAGGCGATGGCGGAGGGACTCGGATTGAGGAATGTCCGCACGCTGGCGGCGACGGGCAATTTGGTCTTTGAAGCGCGGGCGACCGACAACGGCAAGTTGGAACAGCGGCTGGAAACGGCCTTCGAAAAAACCTTCGGCCGCCATGTCGACATCATCGTGCGCACTGCCGAGGCATGGCTGAAACTTGTCGCCAGCAATCCGTTTCCGGCCGATTCAGCACAAGCAGGCGACCAGGTGGCTGTGCGGGTAATGCGCAAACCGGCACCTGAGGAGGGCGTAGCGATGCTGCAAGCCTATGCCGCCGAGGACGAGAAGGTATTGCCATGTGCCGGCGACATCTGGGTTGCCTTTTCGCGCGAGAGGCCAACGTCACGGCTGCTCGCCGCGACGAACCACAAACGCCTCGGGATCGGCACCTCGCGCAACTGGAACACGGTTCGCAAGTTGGCCGAGATGGTTGGCGGTAGGGCAGTAGGGCAGTAGGGCAGGAGGACCCTACTCACTTGCTGCCTTACCGTCCTACCGCCTTATTCCCTTGTTCAGGCCTTCGCTGTCTTGGCGCCCGCACCCACGGCGGCGGTGCGCAGCACGTAGTAGATGATGCCGGCGATAGCGACACCGAAGAACCAGCCATAGACGCCCCACCAGGACGGCAGCCAGTTGGTGAAGTTCGGCAGGATTGACGAGAAGACAGCACCGATGCCGGCGGCGAGGAAGGCATTGACGTGCCAGCCGCCCTGGAAGCGGAATTCGCCGTCCTCGCGATACAGCGCCTCGACGTCGACCTCGCCTTTGCGGATCAGGTAGTAGTCGACCATCATGACGCCGAAGATCGGTCCCATCGTCGCGCCGATGATGCCGACGAAATGCGCGGCGCTGCCTTCCCACGGCGCGAAGGGATAGAGCACAAGTGCGATAAGTGCAGCGATGTAGCCGCCCTTCTTGAAGTCGATCTGACGCGGGAAGACGTTGGAGAAGTCGAAGGCCGGCGAGACGAAGTTGGCGACGACGTTGATGCCGAGCGTGGCAACCGCGAAGGTCAGGGCGGCGAGCGCTGCCAGGAACCAGCTGTCGAACTTGGCCGAGATCTGGTCGGGATGCAACAGCACTTCGTGATAGACGTCATAGGCGGCAATGGTGGTGACGCCGGCGACCAGTGAGAACAAGATCAAGTTGACCGGCAGGCCCCAGATGTTGCCTTTGCGCAGCGCGGCCTTGTCAGGCGCGTAGCGGGCGAAGTCGCAGAAATTGAGATACAGCGCCGAGAAATAGGTCACCCAGATCGCCGCGACCCCGAAGAGCGCCGTCCAAGATCCGGGGTCGCCCGGAATGCCGGCATCGGCGGTCTTTTCGCGCAGAACGTCCATCGGAACATCGCTGGTGAAGGCGAAGCTCCCCGATTTGACGCAGAGATAGATGGCCAGGAGCAGCATCATCACCCAGACGGCGGGCCCCGCCCAATCCTGGAAGCGACGCACTGTTTCCATGCCCTTCTGGATGATCAGCAGCTGCAGCGCCCAGATGACGACGAAGCAGATCACCTCCAGGGTGGAATGGCCGAGAAGATGCGAGGTCTTGTTGAATTCGTCGAACCATTGAAGGCGGGTCAACAATGCCACGATAGCGCCGGAGGCCGCGGCTGTCTGCGCGCCGTACCAGAAGCAGGCAACGATGGCGCGCACCAACGCCGGTATATTGGCGCCCCAGATGCCGAAGGAGGCACGAGCAAGCACGGGGTAGGGCACGCCGGTCTTCACGCCGGCATAACCGACCATGTTCATCAGCGCGTAGATGATCAGTGAGCCGATGCCGATGGCGATGATAAAATTGACGAAGCCGCCGCAGAACAGGAACAGACTGGCGGCGAGATAGTAGCCCCACAGGCTGTGGACGTCTGATGTCCAGACGTTGAAGATCGAGAATGGCCCCCAGTTTCGAACTTTGGCCGGAGCGAGATCCTCGTTGTACAGGTCAGGCGATGCGCCTTGTATGGTCACTGCAGTGTCCTCCCCTTGATCGGCCACGCGCCTCCACGCGATGGCCGTGCAGGTTAAGCCTGACGCTGGGGAACCGGCAACCGATCCATTTGCCGGCTTTGGCCTTAAAGATATTCAATGCGAACCGCGATTATCGAAGGGAGGCAATGGTGGGCCGCAGGTGAATACCAACAGTTGGGCTGATTCGAACCCGGGTACCGCTTCTCCGCCTAGGCAATAGCCATGACCCGCTTGTGGTCCTCGACTTCGGACAACAACCAGGCCGCATCATCCTCACCGGCGACGTGCCGAGCCCGCTCAAGCCGCCATCCGGCTGCCGTCTCAGCGAAGATGCCTGTCGCGGTCGAACGATGCCGCACAGAGCGCCGGAGCAGAGGGAGTATCGACCCGGCCGCAAAGTGGCCTGCCACTTCCCCACGGTCTAGCTGGCGACCGAAAGATTTTTTAAAGGTACCGTTTCTGTATGGAACCAACCGCGGGACTGTGCGTTTCATAAGGTTCGATCGGGCGGCATCGCGATCGACCGGGAGGAAACAATGGACTACCTGCATTTCTTTGCGCCTGTGCGAATCTCGCGTGGGCAGGGACACCCTGTAGAAGAAGTGGATAGTGTCGCCGAGGCGATGGTTTTCTTGCGTAAATGGCCGACGGGACGACGTGGGCCGGTGTATCAGTGCGCGCTGAATTGTTGCGCCGCAGCTTTGGCGGGGCAGATGTCGGCGGAGGAGGCCAGGAAGGCATTCACGGGCTTTGCCCGGATCACGCGGCTCCTGGACGACGACATGGCGCTGCCTGTCCCAGGCGAAACCATGGCGGACGTATACGCGCTGCGGCGCTAGCCGCACCCGGATTGCCGAACGCAGGGACTGCGGCCATGCGGCCGCAGTGTGCTGACGTGCTCGTTGGACGTGGCCGGCCGATTTTCTCGGAAGGCCGCCCCCAGCCGAATCGCGCGCGCTCTGCGATAGATCGTGAAGCCCACTATCGAGCAAGTGCCCTTCCGCTTTAGGCGGCGTTCAAAAATAGTCTCCGTTTAATGGTTCTCGGATCATGGCTTGCGGGTCGCGTTCGTCGCGGATCGTTTCGAAGAGGCGGACCCCGCTCTTGCGCTACTCAAAGGCTGGTTCAGGCCCACCACGTTCTCAAGTTTTTTGCAGACTTCAACAGCGCCTAGATAAGCGCCTTCTGATGACAATGGCCGTTTTCCACCAATCGCCGCCATCCCCTTTGTGGGTTCACGGCCTGGTCTGCCCAGGACTCTTCAGAATTTGTAGTTAATTCTGGCGACGACAGTGTTCTCGGTCTCGCGAGCGTTGATCGCGAATGCCGGATTCAGGCTGCTCGCACCATCTTTCGAGCCAAAATCGTAGTAGTTCCATTCGGCGCCAGCGGTCCAATGGTCGCTGAAAGCGTATTCAACTCCGAGGCCGGCAGTCCAACCGACCCGAGATCCGCCCCCAAAAGATTGCAGCAAAAGCTGCGTCTCCGCAAACTTGTACTTGCTGAAGGCGACGCCGGCATCGCCATAGATAAGCACTCGATCGATTGCGTACCCAAGGCGTCCGCGCACCGAACCCAGATAATCCTGCTTGGTTTGGCACACCGACCCTGGCGTGGCCGGGCATTGCTCGTCGCCCTTGACACTCGAGCCAGCGAAGTCCCCCTCGATGCCGATGACGAATTGGTTGATCTGGTAGTTGTAACCGATCTGCCCGCCGTACACGACTCCGGACCCGTTTGTGTTGAAAGGATCGAAGCCCCCCGGAGGGCTTGCCGGCGACCACCGGCTGTCATTCCAGGCGCCTCCGACTTGAGCACCGACATAGAAGCCGGTCCACGAGTATGGCATGGCGGCAACTGGCTCAACGAGGTCGGCCGCCAAAACCGAAGAAGAGGCTGCCAGAAACGCAGCGGAACAGATCAGAGCGAGTTTCAACGCGGTCGTCTCCATATCACCAAGTTCAGCTTTGCTCATTTCCTCGCAAGGAGTCTGCGCTACTTTTGCAACAAACCGAGTTTCTTTAACATGAGGATCGCAGGCAATCGCACCGACGAAGTCCCAAGAGGATACTGACTGTTACTTCCCCGGCTGTCCTTGGAGCAAATCGAGGGCCGCGGCCTTGGAGCGGCGAGGGGACTTGCCTACATCGCACATGTCGTCGATATGAAGGTCGATAAGCTCGCCGAACGATTTCAGCCGCGCTATACGGGACGTGGTCGGCGTCTCACCGCGATCGACCTGGCTTTCGGTTTCGGCGCCCAGCGCCGTCCGTCGTCTCGGCGCTGGAAGGTCTCGCTGCCGTAGCGACCTTTGCGGCGCACTTGGACAGGCCAGAACCGGACGAAAGCTTTGTTCAGGCGGCCATTTGGTCGTGTGCGCTCCGTGTGCACTGAGAGATCGAAGGTGGCGAAAAGGGTCGTATTCTGGCGTAAATTCGGCTTGCGTCTGGCAGGTTCTAACGATTTGATGTTCAAGAAAAAATGCTGAAAACTCAAAAGCATACAGTGGCCGTGGCCCCGATGATGGACTGGACGGACCGGCATTGCCGGTACTTCCATCGCCAGCTGACGAGCCATGCGCTGCTCTACACCGAAATGGTGGTGGCCGACGCGGTCATACAGGGCGCGCGCGAGAGGCTGCTCGGTTTCGATGATGTGGAACATCCGGTCGCGCTGCAGCTCGGCGGCTCGGATCCGGAGAAACTTGCCAAGGCGGCACGTATTGGCGAAGCCTTCGGCTATGATGAGATCAACCTCAATGTCGGCTGTCCGTCCGACCGCGTCCAGTCGGGCACGTTCGGCGCCTGCCTGATGAAGGTGCCCGACCTCGTCGCCGACTGCATCGCGGCAATGAAGGCGGCGGTGGCAATACCCGTCACCGTCAAGTGCCGCATCGGCGTCGACGAACAGGATCCGGAGCCGGCGCTGGATGCGCTGGCGAACGGGGTTTTCGCGGCCGGCGCCGACACCCTGTGGGTGCATGCGCGCAAGGCGTGGCTGGAAGGGCTGAGCCCCAAGGAAAACCGCGACATCCCGCCTCTCGATTATGACAGGGTCTACCGTCTGAAGACCAAAAGCCCGAACGAATTCATCGGCATCAACGGCGGAATTCAGTCGCTTGAAGAAGCGCTGGCGCATCTCGGTCATGTCGACGGCGCCATGCTCGGCCGCGCCGCCTATCACACACCAGGCATCCTGGCCGGCGTCGACGCTGCCTTCTACGGCGCAAAGGCCGAGGCGTTCGATTTCGCCCGGCTGGTCGATGCCATGGCGGACTACGCGGCGCGCCACATCGAACGGGGCGGGCGGCTCGGCCATGTCACCCGCCATATGGTCGGGCTGTTCCATGGGCTGCCCGGTGCACGCCGCTACCGCCAGATCCTGTCGACCGATGCAAACCGGCCCGGTGCCGGCCCCGACGTGCTGAAGGCGGCTTTCGCGGCCGTCGAACTCGGTGGAGGGGCCGCCGAGGCGGCCTGAGCTCAATCCCGCAGGATCATGCGGTCGCCGCGCACGTCGAAGCCCGACAGCGAGCCGATGAAGTTCATGCCGAGCAGGCTTTGGCTCAGCATGCCGGGGGCCGCGACCATCACCGACATGTCCTTGCGCACGATGCCGCCGATCGCCACCGCGTCGGTCTTTACCGCGGCGGCGCGCGCCATGCCGTTGGCTGTCGAAACCGGTATCGTGTAGTTGAGCGCCGCCGGATTGAAGCCGGCAGCCTGGGCATCTTCCGACGTCAGCACAGTGCTGGTCGCGCCGGTGTCGACAACGGCCCGGATCGGGTTGCCGTTGACCAGGATGCGCGCTTCGAAATGGCCGTTGTCGGCCTTGTCGAGGGTCACCGTGGCGTGCCCGTCTTCGACACCAAGCGCCAGCGGGCTGCCGGGAACGAGGCCCGCGGTCACCCGGCTGGCGACGTCCTGCAGTTCGTAGCGGTACTGGTAGCCCGCGATCAACGCCAGCACGATTGCCGCCCAGGCGCCGAAATTCCGGGCCATGTCGCCCAGCGGGCGGCCCGATCGCAGCAGGCCGGTGGCGATCAGGGCGCCGAAGGCGCCAAGCCAGATCAGCCTGCCAAAATCGTAGTTCTCGACGCCAAGCGTGCTGCCGGCGGAATCATTGAGCACAAGCAGGGCCACGCCCACGCCGATCACCGCCATCAGAATCCAGAACAATCGGCTGCTCATCCGTACCTCGCTAGAGCAATTCCAGGAAAAGCGTGAACGGTTTTCCTATAAGAATTGCGTTAAAACAAAGAGTTGGAGCGGTTCGCCGTTTTCCGTGAAACGGTGAACTGCTCTAGAGTGCGTCGCGTTCGCGCGACATCCGGGTGCGGCGCGTTTCGCGGCGCGGCCGGCGCTCGACCGTCTCCAGTCGGGCCGGCAGTTCGGCCATCACATTGCGGCGTGTTTCGGGCGTCATCCCCATCCAGGCGCCGATTTCCTCGCGCGTGCGGCCGCAACCGAAGCAGAAGCCGGTTTTCATGTCGATCGAGCAGACCAGGATGCAGGGGGATTCGATGGCCGTCATGACTTTCTCTCGAGGGATCCGTGCGGACTCCGCTCTCCACCTCCACATGGTGCAAGGGCAAAGCCAATGCAAGCCCTCGCGATAGCGCCTTCCCAAGCCATCTGTGCGGCAAACAAGGCGGATGTTGGGGAGAGGTTGTGCCGATCCCGCAACGCGGCTATGCCGCTGACCAAATCCAGGAATGATTGCTCACGATATGACCAGCGCTCTGCCTTTCGACGATTTTCGCAACCTGCTCGACAATCTGCCGGCAGCCGACCTGAAAGCCGAAGCGCGCGTGCGCACGCTGTTTGCCAGGGCCGACAAGCCAGCGCATTCGCTCGGCCGCATCGAGGACATCGCGGCGTGGCTTGCCGCCTGGAGCGGCCGGGCTCCGCCAGCGGTGACAAGGCCGCTGATGGCAGTCTTTGCCGGCAATCACGGCGTGACCCGTCATGGCATTTCGCCACGCCCGGTGGCGGCAACCGCCAACGCGGTCGAGCTTTGCGCGGCCGGCGGTGCAGCGATCAACCAGGTCTGCATTGCCTATGATCTCGGATTGAAGGTGTTCGATCTTGCCCTGCATGTCCCGACCGGCGACATCTCAGAGGATGCCGCACTCGACGAGCGAGGGTGCGCGGCGACCATGGCCTTCGGCATGGAAGCGATCGCGGGCGGCACCGACCTGCTTTGCCTCGGCGATCTCGGCGTCGGCAATTCCACCGTCGCCGCCGCCCTGCTTGCCGCCCTGTTCGGGGGCAGGGGTGCCGACTGGGTTGGCCCGGGATCCGGCGCCGACGCGGCGATGCAGGTCCGCAAGGCCGATGAGGTCGATGCGGCGCTGGCCTTTCACCACGGCCATCTCGACGATCCGCTGGAAGCGCTGCGCCGGGTAGGCGGCCGCGAGTTCGCTGCGATAGCCGGCGCCATTCTCGCCGCGCGGATGCAGAAGATACCCTTGCTGCTCGACGGTTTCGCCGCAACGGCTGCCGCGGCGGTGCTTTATGTCGCGAACCCCGCTGCGCTGGAGCATTGCCTTCTCGCCAGCCTGTCGCCGGAGCCGGCGCATGCAAGGGCCGCCGAACTGCTCGGCTTCCGCCCACTGCTAGACCTCGGCATAAGCCATGGCGAAGGGGTGGGGGCGGCACTTGGCGCGGGCCTGGTCAAGGCGGCGGCGCTGACCAGTTCAGGCATGGCGGCCGCGGTTCGGATCTAGGCTTCCCGCCCGGCGTATCACCGCCTGGGATTGGGGAGACGATAGACGACCGAGGTGTATTTCGGATTGGAGCGGGTCTCCACGATCGAGCCGCCGAGGCGTTCCGCGATTCTTCGGCTCGCCATATTCTCTTCGGCGACAGGATATTCGAAGCCATCCGGATCGAGTTCCTTGGACGCCCATGCCACCACGGCGGCGACGACCTCCCGACCGATGCCGTTTCCATGGACGTCCTCCCTTATCCAAATTCCGATTTCGGGACAGGCCGTCTTCGCCGCATGCAGGCCGACAAGACCCAGGCAGCGATCGTCCGCCAGCGAGCGCACAACAAAATGCAGATCCGATCCGTCGAGGATCGGCGCCAACCAGGATCGCCATACCTCGGCAAAGGCCGTCGATGATCGAGGTGGTTCCCACTGCATGAAACGGGTTTGCGGGCGTGATGGCGGCAAAGACCTCGTCAGCATCAGCGGCCGCAAACAGCTTGAGGCGAAGCCGCTGCGATTGATTTCGACGCTGCCGGCATCCCAGTCTGCGGTCATTGCGGTCCGCGTTCCCCTTTGAGGCCGGTCGCCTAACGCCGTCGCGCCGCCACCGCCGCGGTTGGCAACGCCGGCAGTTCTTCCATCACGCGGCTCAGCGGGAAGATGGCAATCGCCTCCGTGCCCTCACGTAGCTTGGAATGTAGCTCGAACTGGCCGCCATGCATGGCAAGCAGGCCTTGCACGATCGGCAGACCGAGCCCGGTGCCTTGTTCGGCGCTCTTGATGGCGATCGAGCCCTGGCCGAAAGCCGAGAGCACGACCGGGATCTCGTCCTCGGGAATCCCCGGACCATTGTCCTTGACGGAGATGTATTGCCCCCCGCCCGCCGTCCAGCCGACGCGGACGCGGATCTCGCCGCCGGTGGCGGTGAACTTTATGGCGTTGGACAGAAGGTTGAGCGTGATCTGGCGCACCGCACGCTCGTCGGCGAACAGTCGCGGCAATGTTTGTTCGAAATCCTGGATGACGCGGATATCCTTGTTGCGCGCCTTCAATTCCATCATGTGGCAGCAATCCTCGACGATGTTGAGCAGCATCACCGGCTCTTCGTTGAGCTGGTAGCGACCGGCCTCGATGCGCGACAGGTCGAGGATCTCGTTGATCAGGTCGAGCAGGTGCTGGCCGGAATCATGCACGTCATGGGCATAATCGCGATAGGTGGGATTGCTCATCGGCCCCAGCACCTCGTTCGCCATCACCTCGGAAAAGCCGAGAATGGCGTTGAGCGGCGTGCGCAATTCATGGCTCATCGAAGCGAGGAAGCGCGACTTTGCCAGGTTGGCATCCTCGGCCCGCCGCCGCGCCTCGTCCGACATGGATTTCGCTGTTTCCAGCTCGGCGATCAACGCATCCTTTTCGGAGCGGAACGACAACAGCATCAGCGAGGCACGGTTGAGCTGACGGGCGACATGGACGAAGAACGGCAGCGACAGGACAAGCAGCCCGGCCATGACCGCCTCGACCGGCATCCACAGCCTGGTGACGACATAGGCGTAGAGCGCCACCGGCACGGCGAAAGTCGCCAGCAGCGCGCCGCTCAGGGATGAAGCCATGAGCGCCGTCCCCGCCATGGCAAAAAGCAGCACCACCGCCTTGACCACCTGAAACTGGTCGGCCACGCAGGCGCCGCAGCCGAGCACGACGAACCAACCCCAGCCGAGGCCGCAAAGGAAATGACCGACCAGGAATTCCCGTCGCGTTTGCAATGGGTTAAGCTCGGACGCTTCGGTGCGCTCGATGCGCCGCGCCAGGAAGGCGACGATCGTATAGCAGGTAAGCGTGAACAACGCCCAGAGCCCGATCTCATTGCCCACGCCGCCGAGCCAGCCGGCAGCGGCGATCGCCAGGACAAGCAGCGGGATCGCCACGGCGCCGCTTGTCATGGCGCCGGCGTGGAGTTTCAACAATTCGCGGTCGAAATCGGGATTGCCGGCTTGCTGCGAAAGACGGTCGCGTGTCTTGCGCACCGCGCGCGCGACATCGCTGTTGCGATGCCGTTTCCTGCGGTCCACAATGAACTTGTCCGCTGTGTTCGAGCGTTGCAAGGGCATCAAAAACTTCGATTTATGCGTGCAGCGGTTCCAAGGGGTTAAGCTACGTTCGAATGATTAACCAACCGTTTGCCATATGAGCCGTTCCTGGTCGTCAAGATCGCGCCGGCGGTACGCGGCGCCGCGCCCCAGAAGCCTGTGGCGCAAGATGCTGGACTATGGGCTGACCATCATGATTCTGGGGCTATTGATCCTGTTGGCGGCGCGCCTCGATCGGGTGGAGACGCGCCAGACGCAAGGCGCTGCCATTATCAATGATGGCGATTCGATCACGCTCGGCACTGAGCGGATCCGCATGCGCGGCATCGACGCCCCGGAATACACACAGACCTGCCGCAAGAACGGCGCCGACTATCCCTGCGGCACGCTTGCGCGCCAGTCGCTGGTGCGTCTCATCGCGGGCAGGCCCGTTACCTGCAGCGGCTGGCAGCGGGATCGCTATGGCCGGTTGCTTGGCGACTGCAAGGCCGGCGGCGCCGACCTCAATCGCGCTCAGGTCGAGGCGGGCTGGGCGGTTGCCTTTGGCGACTTCGAAAGTGAGGAAGCGACCGCCCGGGCCGCCAAGGTCGGTATCTGGGCGGGTACGTTCGATCAGCCACAGGACTGGCGCGACAGCCATCACGGCGAGGTGGTAGAGCGAAAACACGGCACGCTGGCGTCGATCGGCGACGCCGCGCGAGAGATTTTTCGCTTCTGGTGAGGCGTATCGGGTTTGGAAGGAAAGGGAGGTCGAAATGAAGCTCTTCGACGGTGGCCGGGCGCCCAATCCGCGGCGCGTACGCGTCTTCCTCGCCGAAAAGGGGATCGCGGTTCCGCTGGTGTCCGTCGACATGGGAGCGCTGGAGCACAGGGGCCAAACGGTGAGCTCCCGCAACCCTTTGCAGCGCCTGCCGGTCCTGGAGCTTGACGATGGCACCGTCATCACCGAATCCGTCGCCATCTGCCGGTATTTCGAGGAGTTGCACCCGGAGCCGGTCCTGTTCGGACGCGGCGCGCTTGGCAGGGCGCAGGTCGAGATGTGGCAGAGACGGATGGAGTTCAACCTGCTCAGT